>JBOHGH010000079.1:0-21801 GCA_050699975.1 Pseudonocardiaceae bacterium
GCGCGGGCCAGCGCGGCGACGGCCAGCGGGCGGGTCGCGGGCGGCCCCAGCAGGGCCATCTCGGGGGCACCGGCCCGCCCGACCAGCTCGCGCAGGGAGGGTTCCGGCAGCACGGCCTCGAGCAGGCCGGACAGATGAGCGGATGTGGTCGGTAGCGCGGTCGCTACGGGCACCGTGTGAGCCTTTCGGGCCGGACGTGGTCGACACAGAACAGACCCCTGCCCGGGACGCAACCGGCGCATCGGGGTCGCGGGATCCACGATACCGGCCGGCTCGCCCTTGGACCGCCGAGGGCACGTTCTACGTGCTCCGACGCTGCCGCATTAGGTGCCGTTTTAGGCGATCTCGGTAATCAGATCGCCACGTTCGGCGGTATGCTGGAAGAGGTCGACCGCCCATCCAACTGCATTATGGCATTCCTTCTGGTCGGTGCCCCGGCCCGGAAACCCTAGCGAAATAAAATGCAATGGTGAGGTGGGATCGTGGCGATCGGTGGAAAGCGGACGGGTTCGGACCGTCTGGTCGGTCCGTCATGACGAGCATCGTGCTCTGCGACGACCACGCGGTCTTCGTGGAATCGCTGGTCTCCGTATTGGTCGGAGCCGGATTCCGGGTACCGGCGGTGGCCCGGAGCCTAGCCGGGACCATCGAGGCGGTCCGTCACCACCGGCCCGATGTCTGTCTCCTGAGCCGTCACTTCTCCGATGGAGACGGCGTAGCCGCGATCGGTCGTGTTGTCGCGGTAAGCCCGGCGACCCGGATACTCGTGCTCACGGCAGAGGGCGATACCGACGCGATGCGCCGCGCCGTCCGGTTGGGAGCCGCCGGCTACGTGGACAAGACCTGGGGGGTCCGCAAGCTGGTCCAGGCGCTCCAGCGGGTCGTCGACGGTGCGGTCGTGCTGGACGCACCCCGGGCCACCAGTCCGCGGTCCGACATCTCCGAAGCGCGCCGGCTCGCTGCGCACCTGACCGGCCGCGAGAGGGAATGCCTCGCGCTGCTCGTCGAGGGCCTCGATACCCGGGCGATGACCCTGCGGCTCGGGGTCTCGACCACCACGGTGCGGAGCCATGTACAGGCGCTGCTGACCAAACTCGGAGTGCACTCGCGGCTGGAGGCTGCCACTTTCGCCGTGCGCTACGACCTGGTCGATCATGATCAGCACAGCCCGGACGGCCGCACGAAAACGGGATAGTCGTGAATGGGACGAAGCGGCAAGGCGCGGTTCGCGGTGTGAGTCCCGTCCGGGTGCTGCTGGTCGACGACCACCAGATGCTGACCGAGGCGCTCGCGGCCAGGCTGTTCACCACCCCCGACATCGTCGTTGTCGGGCATTGTGCGACCCGGGATTCCCATCCAGGGGCTCCCCATCCCGAGGCGCTGGCCACCGTGGCGCGCCCCGACGTGATCACCATCGAGGTCACCCTGGCCCGCGACGCGGCCCCGCTGCTCACGCTGTTCCGCACGGCGTGGCCGCCCGCACACTTCGTGGTCCTCACCGCGAGCCGCGACCCGGAGCAGGCCGTCGAAGCCGCGCGAGCGGGCGCCGTCGGGTGGGTTTCGAAGGAGTCCTCAATCGACACCCTGATCTATGCCCTGCGGTGCGCCAGCCGCGGGCATGCGTGTTTTCCTCCGGAGCAACTGGGCCGGATTCTGCGGGAGTTGCGGGCCGACGTCGGGCGGGCGCAGCGCCGCGACGGACCGCTGGACATATTGACCTGCCGCGAGCGCGCCGTGCTGATGTGTCTGGTGGAGGGCCGCGGCAAGGCGGAGATCGCCGACGAGCTCGGGTTGTCGGTGAACACGGTACGGACCCACACCAACAAGATCTTCGCCAAACTGGGCGTGCACAGCCGGCTCGAGGCCGTCACTGTCGCCCGAAGTGCGCTGCGCGGCACCCAGCCTCCCGCAACGGGCGTAGCCGTTGCCCTCTCGACGCAGGAGCCCCCGGTGAAGGTAGCGCCGTAGCGTCGGCTCCCACCATGAGCGAAGCGATCGACGACGTGCGCGTGCACGGCCGGGGGTCTGGCCCCCTGCCAGCGGTGTTGATGTACCACTCGGTTGCACCGTATGACCAGGATCCCTACCTCGTGACGGTGCGCCCCGCCCGGTTCGAGCAGCAACTGCGCTGGCTGGACCGGCGCGGCCTGCGGGGCACCTCGATGCGCGAGCTGTTGGCGGCCCGGCGCGAGGCCGCTGATCGGGGTCTGGTCGGGCTCACCTTCGACGACGGCTACGCCGACTTCTCCGAGCACGTGCTACCCGCCCTGCGCCGGTTCGGATTCACGGCAACCGTGTTCGTGATCGCCGATCTGCTGGGCGGCTGCAACTCCTGGGACGAGGCGGGCCCCCGCAAGGCCCTCATGACCGCCGAACAGATCCGTCACGCGGCGGCCAGCGGCATGGAGATCGGCTCGCACGGCCTGCGGCATGTGTCGCTGACCTCGCTCGGCGGCGGCAGTGACGTTCTCGATGTGCTGACCGCCGAGGTCTCGGGGAGCCGGGCCATTCTGCAAGAGGTGTCCGGCCAGGAGGTCTCGGGCTTCTGCTACCCCTACGGGCACGTGGACGCCACGGCCGTGAACGCGGTGCGGGCCGCCGGTTACCGTTACGGCTGCGCGATCTGGCCGTCGAATCTCACCGGCCTGCACGCACTGCCGCGCACCTACATCGGGGACCGCGACGGGTCCCGGCGACTGCTCGCCAAGTGGTACCGGCACCAATTGTGGTACCGGCAGGCACGGAGCACCCCCTGCCGGCACGAACCCGCGTGAACACGGACCTGACCGTGCTGCACGCGGTCCAGCCCACCGGTGCGGGGGTGGCGGGGTATGTCGCGGCGGTGGCCGCCGACCAGCTCACCCGAGGCTGGCGGGTCATGGTCGCCTGCCCCTGCGGCGGGCAACTTGGCGCCGACTTGGCTGCCCGTGGGATACCGCGACTGCACTGGCCCGCAACCCGTTCTCCCGGCCCCGAAACGGTGCTCGAGACACAGTGGCTGGGCCAGCTGATCAGGGCGACCCGGCCCGACGTGGTGCACCTGCACTCGGCGAAGGCGGGGTTGGCTGGGCGGCTGGCCCTGCATGGACGACGCCCCACGCTGTTCCAACCACACGGCTGGTCGTGGCTCGCGGTTCGCGGCGCGGCCGCGCGCGCGGCGCTGGCCTGGGAACGCGTCGCGTCGCGCTGGACCGATGTGGTCGTGTGCGTTGGCGACGGCGAAGGCGCCCACGCGCGTCACCGTCAGGTGCACGCCCGCCACGTCGTGGTCCGCAACGGCGTCGATCTGGCGAGGTTCACCCCGGCCGACGAGCGATCCCGGGCCGACGCCCGGGATCGGCTGGGGGTGGACCGGGAGGTGTCGCTGGCGGTGTGCATCGGCCGGATCACCCGCCAGAAGGGTCAGGACGTGCTGCTGGCGGCGTGGCCATCGGTGCGGCGGCATCGCCCGGGAGCCGAGTTGTGCATCGTGGGTGACGGCAGTCTGCTGGCCACGCTGCGTGGCTGGGCCCCTCCCGGCGTGCGGTTCGTGGCACCGGTCACCGATCCCCGGCCCTGGTACGCGGCGGCCGACGTGGTGGTCTTGCCATCCCGCTGGGAAGGCCTGTCGCTGACCCTGCTCGAGGCGCTTGCCAGCGGTCGCCCAGTGGTGGTTTCCGACATCCCCGGCCTCGCGGAGGCCACCACCGCCGGTGTGGGTGCCCGGGTGCCGGTCGGCGACACCGCAGCGCTGGCCGGGGCCATCGCGCGGCGGCTGGACGATGCCGACTTGCGCGCCGCCGAGGGACGGGCCGCGGCGTCGGCCGCGAGCGCCTTTGACGTTCGGCGCACCCACGACCAGCTTGCCGCGGTCACAGCCCAGCTCGCCCAGTGCCGATAAGCCGGGAATGACCCCGTAGGACCGTCCGCTCCCCTCTTGGCCCGCTGAGCTTGCTGGCCTTCCTCGCAGCGTGCGATGTATCAGGGAGCAGGAGGAGTGCATCAGTACAGGTAACCGGATCGAACGTGGACCACTACTGGGTGAGACTTAAATCTCTCAGGCAACACCAAGGAAATCGTGCACCAACAGGACCAGCCCTACCCAAAAGCCTACTCGTCCGAAAGCCTACTCGTCTCTGCCAAAGAGGTTCACGCATGCCTGTCATCCAACAGCCCCGACGGACCGGGAGGGGCATAAGCGACTGGGTGAAGTGCCCCGGATGCGGTCGGCTGCAGTACGCGAAGCGGTTGGCTCGCAGCCTTCACGTCTGCTCTCAGTGCGATCACCACTTCCGGCTCACAGCGCGAGAGCGGATCGCGCAGCTCGCCGATGCGGACAGTTTCGCTGAGTGTGGCAACGACATTGGCACCGCGGACCCCCTCAGCTTCACCGATCGGCGCCCGTACGGGCAGCGAATAGCTGAGGCGATCAGCACGACCGGGGAGCGTGAGGCCGTGGTGTTTGGTACCGCCGCGGTCGAGGGCCACCGGGTCATCCTGCTGGTCATGGATTTCAGGTTCATGGGCGGGAGCATGGGCAACGCTGTCGGTGAGGCGGTTGCCCGCGCCGCGGAGATGGCGTACGAGACCCGGCGCCCGCTTGTCCTCGTCTGCTCATCCGGCGGTGCACGAATGCAGGAGGGCATCATCTCACTGCTGCAGATGGTGAAGACGAGTCAAGCGCTTGCCCGTCTGCACGAGACGGGGGTGCTCTCGGTGTGCATCCTGAGCGATCCAACGTTCGGGGGGGTCACCGCATCGTTCGCGATGCTGGGCAGCATCGTGGTCGCGGAGTCTGGCGCGCTTGTTGGATTCGCCGGTCCCCGCGTCATCGAGCAAACCATCCGGCAGAAGCTGCCGCCGGATTTCCAGACCAGCGAGTTTCTTTTCCGGCACGGGCTCATCGACCGGGTCGAGAACCGTGCCGGGCTGCGGTCGTTGCTCGTGCGACTACTCACCCTCCATGCACCGGTGACCGAGACCGCGCCGCCGGAAGTCGTGGACATGAGGTCGCTGGGCAAGGTCACTGCTGCGTGGTCGCGGTCACGTGACCCGTGGGAGGTGGTCCAGGTCGCGCGTAACATCGAGCGTCCCACCGCGCTTGATTATCTACGCGACGCATTCGACGAGTTTGTCGAGCTTCATGGGGACCGCTGCTTCGCCGACGACCCAGCGATTGTTGGTGGCATCGCGCGCATCGGTGGTCGTCCGGTCGTGGTCATTGCCCACCAGAAGGGCCACAGCACTAAAGAGCTGGTAGCCCGCAACTTTGGCATGCCCCACCCCGAGGGGTACCGAAAAGCGCTGCGGTTAATGGAACACGCCGAGCGGTTCAGTATGCCTGTGGTGACGCTGGTCGACACACCTGGCGCCTATCCCGGCGTGGAGGCAGAAGAACGCGGGCAGGCAGGGGCAATCGCTCAGGTCATCATGCGGGCGAGCCGGCTGCGGGTACCCATCGTCTCCGTCGTGACCGGCGAGGGCGGCAGCGGTGGCGCGTTGGCGCTCGCCACCGGCGACCGACTGCTCATGCTCGAGAACAGCTTCTACTCGGTCATCAGCCCGGAGGGATGTGCGGCAATCCTCTGGCGCACAGCCGACGCCGCTCCCGCAGCGGCGCGGGCGTTGCGCATCACGGCTGCTGACCTCCTGCAACTGGGAATCGCCGACGCGGTCATCCCCGAGCCGCCCGGCGGCGCGCACGAAAACCCCCTCAGGGCAGCCAGCAGCCTGCGCCGCAACGTCCTGCAGGCGCTCGCCGAAGTCACGGCTTTCGATGTCCCGTCCCTGCTCGCCGCGCGGTACGAGCGGTTCCGCCAGGTCGGCCCGGCTGTGCCGGCTCCCTTGCCCGCGGAGGTGCGGAGCGCATGAGCGACTCCATCCGCGGCACGAGCGAAGAAGCGCTGCGGGCTCTGTGCCAGCAGGCCATCGAACTCGCCCGGAGCCTCCCCGGTCCCCTGCGACGGATTGCGGTGCGGAGCACCGATAACACCGTCGAGGTGGAGTGGCCGATCGGCGATGCTGCGCAACCGTTGACGACGGTGTCTCGACCACTCACCTCGGTACCAGACGAGACGCCGACCGCGGACGTCGACGCGGCGGCCCACATCGTCCGCGCGCCGCTCGTCGGGACCTTCTACCGAGCACCAAAGCCCGATGCGGAACCGTTCGTCGCCGTCGGCGACATCGTCGAGGTCGGCCAGACGGTCGCAATCGTAGAAACGATGAAGCTACTGAACCACATCGTCACGGAGGTCGCCGGACGCGTCGTCGAGATCTGTTTGAGCGACGGCGAATCGGTCGAGTTCGAGCAGCCGCTCATGCGCATCCTGCCGCTCGTGGACGACGAGGCTACGTGAGGGGACGCGCCACCATGTTCACGAGAATGCTCATCGCCAACCGCGGCGAGATCGCAGTCCGCGTCGCGCGTGCCTGCCGCGAGCTGGGCATCGGCGTCGTCGCGGTGTACTCGACGGCGGACAAGGACTCGCCGGTGGTGCGGATGGCCGACAAATCCGTACACATCGGGCCGGCGCCGCCGAAGGAGAGCTACCTGCACATCCCGAATATCATGGAGGCAGCGCTGGGCACTGGTGTCGAAGCGATCCACCCGGGGTATGGATTTCTCTCCGAGGACGTCGACTTCGCGGAGATCTGCGCCAAAGAAGGCATTGCTTTCGTGGGCCCGCGCCCAGAGGTGATGCATCAGCTCAGCAACAAGGCGACCGCTCGTGCCCTCATGGCTCGCGCCGGGCTGCCGCTGCTGCCGGGCACCGTCGAGCCGATTTGCACCATGGAAGAAGGCGAGGCGATCGCTGCCGAGATCACGTATCCGGTGATCATCAAGGCAGCCGCCGGCGGCGGTGGCCGCGGGATGACAGTGGTCCACGACCCGCAGGAGTTTCGGGAGGCGTACCGGAACACCCGCGCTGCAGCGCACGCGGTGTTCGGCGACGACGCCGTCTACGTTGAGCGGTTCCTCACCGGCGCGTCGCACATTGAGGTGCAGGTTGTCGGCGACTTGTACGGCAATGTCGTCCACCTCGGCGAACGCGACTGTTCTGTGCAGCGACGGCACCAAAAGCTCATCGAGGAGGCGCCTTGCGGCCGGCTCACCTCCACACAGCGGGAGGAGATCGGCGCGGCGGCAGTGCGCGGCGCGCTTGCCGTCGGATACAGCGGGGCCGGAACCGTCGAATTCCTGCTTGACGAAAACCAGCGATTCTACTTCATGGAGATGAACGCCCGCATCCAAGTCGAGCACCCGGTCACCGAGATGATTACGGGAGTCGACCTCGTCCAGGAGCAGATCCGGGTCGCCGCCGGCGAGCCGCTATCGCTCACGCAGCGGGACGTCCACCTCACCGGCGCTGCGATCGAGTGTCGCATCAACGCGGAGGATCCGGCCCGCGGCTTCGCCCCTGCCCCCGGTGTCCTTGACGTGTTCGACTTGCCAGCCGGGCCGTGGACCCGAGTCGACTCCGGATACGTGCCCGGCGCAAGGGTGACCCCGTATTACGACTCGCTCCTGGCGAAGCTCATCGTCTGGGCGCCGGACCGGGTGCGGGCGCTCGCGCGCATGGACCGCGCGCTGGGCGAGTTCCGTGTCGAGGGTCGCGGGGTCGTGACAACCGTCGGCTTCCACCGCTCGATCCTGCGCCACCCGGTCTTCCGCGCTGGCACGCATTCCCTCGACTTCGTCGACCAGTTCCTCACCGAACCAACCAGCCATGGAGCGCCACCGCCTTCAGCACAAGCCACCAGGAGTTGGTCATGACCATTCCAGAGTCCATCGCGAGTGGGCACCCCGAGCCGGTCGAACTCACGGCACGGCATACGGCGAATGGGATCCGACGACGAGTTGGTTGCAGTGACAACGTTGTGCGATTCCTTACTGTCGCCGCGCCCGAGACAGAGACATCGGCGTGCTTTCATGTGGTGCTGGTGTTGCGAAATCAAGTGGAGAGATTAGGCATCGAACAGATGTTGCGGTTTTCGGATGCAGTAGAGTCATGCCGATCTCATGAAGACTTGACCGCGGCGGTCAAGGATGCCGTCTTGCACGAGTCCGCAGTACTGGTCGTCGCACTCCGGGACCTCGACCAGGTGGCCGGATCACTGCTCCGCAGCGTGACCCGACAAGGCGTGAAACTGCTGGTCCTGATCGACGACGATCTCACCAATCTGAGTCGCCTGGCCGGGGTGCGCAGCAGTGGCTTTGCGTCCATCAGCGACCTCAACGCCAACCGCCTGCACGTCGCACTCCAGCGTTTGCGCGGCGGTGAGATGCCGATACCGCCACACGTTGCACAATTCTTGGTTTCCCTCGCCACCGAACAGTACGATGCGGGCACGTCCCGAACTCGAGTGCGGTTGACGCCACGTGAGCAAGAGGCACTCGTCCTGCTCGTCGACGGGCTGAGCAACAAGCAGATAGCCCGACGTCTCGGGATCTCGGCGCACGGGGCCAAGCGCCACGTGGCCAACGTCCTGGCCAAGTTGGACTGCTCGAACCGTACGCTGGCGGTGGCCAGAGCACTGCGCGAAGGACTTTACGAGGAGTACCTCGAGCTCGGGTGCGAGCGGCGCTGACCAACAGCCGTCGCCACCCACACCACGCAGCCCAAGGCCGGCAGGCTGGCAGCAAGTACGCAGACACCGGACCAACCGTAGGTCACGTAGGCTGTTGCCGACAGCGCGCTGCCAATTGCTCCGGCCAGGAAGTATGCGACCATGTATGCGGTGTTGAGCCTGCTGCGGGCGTCGGGCCGCAATGGGTACACCAGGCTCTGGTTGCTGATATGCGTGCCCTGACATCCCAGGTCCATCAGCGCAATACCAATGCCGAGGGCCACCGCGGAGGTGCCGCCGATCCCAATAAACACATACGACAAGGTCATTACTAGCAGGAACCCGCCGGTCGCCACTTCAGCCCAACCCCGGTCCGCCAGACCTCCGGCGAACCGTGCAGCCACCGCACCCAGCGCGCCAAGCAACGCGAACAGGCCGATCTGCGCGCTGTTCCAGCCGTAAGGCGGGCCGGCCAGCAGGAACCCTGCGCTGGTCCAAAACACACTGAACGAGGCGAAGGTCAGCGCGCCGTAAAGCATCCGGACGCGCAGCACCGGCTCCTCGCGGACCAACCGCGCCACCGACGCCAACAGCGCCCCATAGCGCATCCGGGCCGTCGGTTTCAGTCTGGGCAGCTCCCGCCAGAGCACGAACGCGATCACCGCCGTAAGAACCGCGCCAAGCGCGAACACCGCACGCCAACCGGCTACCTGCGCGACGAGACCGGAAACCGTGCGGGACAACAGGATCCCGAGCAGCAAGCCGCTCATCACGGTGCTGACTACCCGGCCCTGTTGGTCCGGGGCAGACAGGTGGGCAGCGAACGGCACGATTACCTGCACGGCCACCGACGTCAGCCCGACCAACGCGGCCGCACATCCCAGCACTGAGAGCGAGGGAGCCGCCGCGATCCCGGCCATACCGAGCACTACTGCCCCCAGCAGGATGGCCAGCAGGCGACGCCGCTCAAGCAGGTCGCCCAGCGGCACCAGCGTCGCCAGGCCGATGGCATAACCGATTTGGATCAGCGTGATAACGACCCCGATAGCGCTAGGCGAGGCGTCAAAGGACTGCGCGAGTACGGCCTCAAGCGGCTGGGCGTAGTAGAGGTTGGCGATTACGGCGCCGGTGGCGATGGCCATCGTAGCGACCACCCGACGACTTACCGGCGCTGGTGTTTCCGCGGCCGGAACCGCTGCTCCAGAGTCAGTCTGCTCCTTCATTCGCACCCACCTCTTTTCTGCGTAGCCTCCTGGGCCAGATGCCTTGCTTGCCGGGGGCAAGGATGCCCGCAGGGTCGAGTGCATCCTTGATCGTCTCGCTTAGCCGCATCAAGGCGTGGTCGTTGTAGCTGAAGGTCGCGGCGACGTGATCCATAAGGGCCGGGTGGGCGCGGTACACACCGTAGCCTTCCGCTGCGGCTTCCTCGATAAGCAGGTTGCACAAATTGTAGGTCACCTGCCGGTCCGCGGGGTTGTCGGCATTGAACATCATCAGACAGATGTGGTGCATCTCCCGACGCCCGACGATGAAAGTACCCAAGTAATCCTTGCCGAACTCGTGGGCTCGGTCCCGCACCATCACATACTGCTTCATGGCGTCCTCGCCAGTGGCCGGAGACACCGGGGCGAAGTCGATGTGACCGCCGTTGTCGACCCATTGCAGGACCTGGGCCGTCTCGAGATTGGGCTGGCCGGCCATGATCTTCGCTCGGGTAGCCAGCACCGGACTGTCGTGCTCGCCGGCGAGGTGGAACCGCGCGCCCGGGATTACGGCGAATGCGTCTCGGATGACCGACTCTTGAGCGACGATCGAATCGTGGGTGCCGTAGAACGCTCCGTAGAAGTTCCAGCTGCCGATCTGCTGGTCAGCCATGATCTTGCGCGCGACACTGTCCGGGACCGGCCCGTCTCCGTCGTAGTAGAAGCTTCTCGGTTTCACCGCGGCGGCATCGAGCAGCAGGTTACGCAGTGTCGGCACATTGGTGATGGTCTGGTTCATGCGCAACGGTCGCAAGATCTCCACGAACTGTCCGAGATCCTCCTCTCTGGGCAGCGTGACCATGTATGCCTGGTAGCCGGGGGGTTGCGGCATCAGCCACACGCCCATTTTGGTCACGACGCCGAAGTTGGACTGCGTGAACATGGCGTCGTAGAGCGGACCGAAGCCGTATCGGAAAAGTTGGGAGGTCTTGCTCCCGGGCAGGGCGCCCATGCCGGTCCGGACCACGTTGCCGTCGGCGAGCACGACCTCCAAGCCGCACTGGATAGACAGGTGATCGCCGTAGGGCGTATATCCGACGCCACGCTCGAGAGTGTTGCCGAGTACGCTGCCCCAGCCGAGATCGGGGACGTCCACCCAGAACTCGAGGTCGTGTTCCCTGAGGTAGCGGTGCAGGTCGAAGAAGCTCACGCCAGGCTCTACCAGCGCGTACCCAAACCTGTCGTCGACCGCCAAAATCCGGTTCATGCGTTTCATGTCGACTACGACCGCCCCCGGCAGGCGGGGCGCTGCCCCGCCGTAGCCGAGGTTCTTGCCGGTGGAGACCGGTGACAGCGGAACGCCGAACTCACCGGCGATCCTGACGATCTCCTGGACATCCTGCACAGAGCCGGGCAGGACCGCCGCGGACGGAGCAAAGTGGTCGGCGTCGAAGATGGCGCAGGGATCGTGGTAGCCGGGTAGCTCGGCGATCTCGTCGGTGAGCACATGCTCGGTACCCACTGCGCCGCGGAAGCCCGCGACCGCCTTCGTGAACTGCTTCTCCGTGAGGCCGGGTGGTAGCTTGCGAGCCACACTTCACATCCTTTCTCCGGCTCTTGTGCCGTGTCCGTGGTGCCTCCGGCGCCGCTGCGCAGCCGACCGACCCGCACCCGCCCCCGGACAGAACTACTCAGACCCTCATCGTGGTGCCATCGAAACGGGCGATGGTGAAAGTGGCGTCCTCGAGGGTGGTGGGCTTCTGGTCGCGGAGAACACCGATCGCCAATTCCTCGCCAAGTTTGAAGGCTTCGACGTAGTCGCTGCGCCAGTGCACGCCACCCATGTTTCGGCCGTTCCCAATATTGGCGGCCAGTTTGTTCAGCTCGCCGCCCACTGTAAGTCGGTCCTTGTCTGGCCCGGTGTACGGCACAAGGGCGGTCCCTGCCTTGTTGGGGACCACAGGGTTGGGGATGCGATACGACTCGTTGAACCATGCCTTGAGGATCGTCACGCAGGCGCCCGCTACGCACGAGTGACCGCTGTGGTAAGCGGGGCTCATCGGTGAACCCTCGGGGAAGGCCTGTGGCAACAAGTACGAACCGAACTGGTACTTCGCACGCTTGACCACGTCCGAGTCCAGAATTTCCGAGTCGATGATCCCGTCGTAACGGCCCGGGTCGCGGGCCAAATGAAGCTCGATCCGGCCGCCGAACGCCTCGGGCCGTAACCTGCGATGCACGGCGAACTGCTGGTACAACGTCATCCTGATCGCCCGGTTGGCGACTTCGGCCATAAGGCCGAGGATGTGCGGAGCGCCGAACGTCGTGAACCCGACCTGGTTCCCCGAGATCAGATAGGGGTGGCCGGGATCCAGGACGTCGGCCTGAGCGGCGCTCATGCCGAGCAGGACCAAGCAGGCGTTGAGGTACGCCTGATACAAGAAGTCGAAATGGGTGTAGTGCGCCATGTCCCGCGGTGTCTGGATGTAACGGGTATTGACGAAATCCCGATCGGTGGTCCGCGCTGCGCCGCGTTGCACGGCGAGCCACTCATCGAAGTCCGTCATGTAGTCCACGCCAGCCTTGACGGTGTCGTAGCGCTGTTGTATGCGCATCGGGCCTGCCTGAGCGTCCTGCAGCAGAAATTGCGAAATGTACGGGCCGGCCAGGTCGCCCGGGGTGGACCCGCGGAACAGGGTGCCCGGCGTGACCCGCCCGTCCTCCTTCGGAGCACGGAAGTCGGAGAAGGTGGAGAGCTCGTCCGCAGCCTCGGCCGCGAGTGCCGAACTCTCGAAGTCGGCGAACTTCGTGTCACGCATCAGCGCCATCCAGTACAGCTCGGCCATCTCTGCCGAGTTCTCCGGCTCATCGATGCGGGGGGCCGGCGGGACGACCAGCCCGTGGCTGTCTGGCCCTTGGAGGTCAAACGCTAATCCACCCTGCGGATCGAGCAGCTTGCGGCCGCCTTGGGTACCGAGCGGGATCCGCTCGAAGTCCTCTGGCCGGCCGGTGCTCAACGCCCGGAGCAACGTCTGGTACGCGCTCGGGTCGACCTCACCCATGTCGTCGTGTGGCAAACCCTTGGAATAGCTCCCTACGTAGGGATAGGAAACCTCCTCACCATTGGTCGGATGGTCGGGCATGGGTGCTGAGTACGCCCTGTTCGCCGCGGCCGTCCGAATCGCACGGCCCACTTCATATCGATCAATCATCATGTCCTCCGTGGAGTGTTTACGTTGCTGGTTTCCAATGGTCGTTATATCGTGTTTCTCGGACCTGCGAGGAAGCACTCCTCTTCACTCAACTGGCCGCCAAGTCCACGGGTGTCCGGATCGGTGACGGGCGAGCGGACAGCACTGGCCAGCCGTTTCTCCGCGCGTGCTCCCGCAATACGGGGTCTTCGCCGACCACTCTGGGATGGCCTACTTTCAACAACATGTGCAGATCGCTGGAATGATCGCCGTAGCAGAAGCAGTCCTCGGGGAGTAGCTGGAGCGCGCTGACGGTCTCGGCGACTGCGACACCCTTATTCGCCCCGATCATGGGCCGCACTACCTCACCGGTCAGCCGGCCTGTGCCGTCCACGATCGGCTCGGTGCACACCACCCGGTCGGCGAGGACTTCCACCGCGAGCGGTTCAAGGCAGGCTCGGAAAGAACCCGAAATCAGAATAATCAGGTCCCCACGAGCCTGGTGCCAGGAAATAGCGGACAGTGTGGAGCCGACGAACGCGGTCGGCAATCCACGGTACTTCTGGTACCAGTGCCGTCCGGCGGTGAGTAGGTCGACGTACGGCACGCCGGTGAAGAACCGGTAGTACATGCGGTTGATCTCTGTCCGGTCCGCGCCACTCTCGACCTGGGCACGAATATCAGCGACCGCCTTCTGATAGGCGCTGCTGTCGCCGCCCCGACGCTCGATCCAGTGCCGCAGGAACACGAACATGCTCTTGGCCGTGATCAACGTCTCATCGACGTCGAAGAAGGCCGCTCTCGTAGCGGGAACCATGCCGCTCGACTTGCCACCCATCACTAGTTCCTCCGCAAAGATTTTCGTCGTGCGGCGTGCACGATCGGCCACCGGACCGGGGAGTTCTGCGACAGCACCAATCCGTATACCCGGATCTCGCGCCACACGCCCTGTGTCGCGAAGGGGTCGTCGGCATAGAACTGGGTGACCTCCTCCTGCGTGTCAGCCTCCACAATGATCAAACTCCCGATCACGGTCTCGCCGTCCGGTGCCACGAGCGGGCCATAGAGCACCGGCTTGAGGTGCCCCGCCCTGAGACGTGCCGAATGAGCCGGGCGGGCGGCGATCCGACGCTGCGTTGCGCCCGATTCGTCGAGGCAGTGCACCACCCACAGCATGAATCCCGACCTCCCGCACTCCGCCTACCCGATCTTCTCTGCAGCCTGTTCCATGCGGTTCAGCTGGCTCACCACCGCCTGCCGGGCGGCCATCGACTCGTGCTTCTCACTGAACACCTCGGGGATCAGCCGGTACTCGGCTTCTATCTGAGCTGCCAGCACGTCCGCCTGATACACACCGATGCAACATTCGAACACCTGTCCGACGGCGCTCTCCTGTCGTCTCACCAGCCGGTACTCCACGGTTGCGGGTAGCGGGAACACATACTTGTGAAACGCCGACCGCATCGAGGTGATCACGAAACGCTGCTGCGGGGTGTCCGCGAGGAAGAACATCTCGGTCACCGCCGTCCAGGTCTGCCGCGCAGCCTCCATGAGGGTGATCGCCGGGATGTGCTGCCCGGTGAGATGGTCCGCTAGCACCTCAGTGCGTTCGTCGATCAACAGATCCGCCACGAAGCGGTCGGTGGCAACCCGCTCCGGCGTTCCGATCATGACGTTCTTCGGGTCGTGCTTGTGCGTGAGACCCTGCTCCACGAACGCCGGGACGCCGCCCACGGCGACGGCGTGCGGGTTGGAGTCGATGAGTTGCGCCACCTCGCTCAGTTGCTCGGCCGCGAGACCCTGGCCGATGACGATCGAGAGGGTCCGTGGCTCGCTGTGGTCACGCAGCCGGGACAGCAGAGCGGAAGCGGAGATCGTCCCGCGGTTGGCGAGGAAGGCCTCGAAGCGGTCTCCCACTACTACCAGCGCATTAGGCGGCATGGCTGTGCTCCACAAGTTCGTGTTCCCGGCCGGCGCCCGTCAGTGCTCGCTCGTAGGCGACCACCAGCGCACCTACCGATCGGGTGTCGGCGATCGTCACGTCCTCGCTGAACGGGTCGACTCCGAGCTCAACCTCCAATTGGATGATCAACCGAGCCAGTAAAAGCGAATTGAGCCCGAGATCATGCAACTGGTCGTCATCGGCCAGGTTGCTGATTTCGTCACCGGACTCGCTCAGTAGCGCGCGGATTTCGTCGCGCACCACAGTGGGGACGGCAGATAGCTCTAGCATGTGATACCTCCATCAACGATGATCGTTTGTCCTGTCACGAAGGACGAGTCGGATGAGACCAGGAACATCACGACGTTGGCCACCTCATCGATATGCGCGAGGCGCCCCAGCGGCGTACGTCGGGCGATCCGTTCCCGATTGCCCTTGGTAACCTCCGCCGTCATGCCGCTTTCGAAGAAACCGGGTACCACGGAGTTCACCCGGATGTTGAACGCCCCGAGCTCGCGGGCGAGGCTTCGGCTGAATCCGTCGAGGCCAGCCTTGGTCGCCGAGTAGACCGCCACACCTCGATAACCCCGAATGGCGTTGATGGACGACACGTTGAGGATGTGCCCCCCCTCGCCGTGCCGGCTCATGGCCCGCGCACAGGCCTGCGCCATCGTGATCGGAGCGGCGAGGTTGGTCATCACCAGCTCGGCGATCTGCTTGGGCGGCATGGTGAGGAACAGCTGCTGGCGCAGCACGGCCGCGTTGTTGATCAACAGGTCGATGCGACCGAAGCGGCGGGTCACGTCGGTGACGAAATCCCGCAGCGTCTGCGGTTCAGTCAGGTCGGCAGCCGCCCAGAAGAAGTCGTTCTCCTGCTCGGCGAGGGTGTCTTTGACGAACGTACTGGCCGAGCGGCTGCAGGTGGCGACCTGCCAGCCGTCGTGCAGCAGACGCTGCACCATGATCTGTCCCAGACCGCGGCTGCCGCCGGTGACCACTGCGACCTTGCCGCTATCAGATGTTTCCACGGTCACACCCTGTTCCTGATCTTCTTGAAGCGGTCGGAGTGCTGCGGCGTGGTGGTGACCTCGATGACGGCCGGGACCTTGAAAGGCTCCAGCCGGGCGCGGCAGTACTCCCGCACCCGGTGCCTCATGGCGCGTTCGTCCTCGCTCTCGACGAGTCGTACTGTCGCCTTCACGACCATGCCGACGACGTGGCTCGGGCGGCCGGTGACGGAGGCTTCCGCGATATTCGGTATCTCCAGCAGAACGTTCTCGACTTCGCTCGGGTAAACTTTTTCGCCGCCGACGTTGATGATTTCCGTGCGGCGTCCCAGGATGCGGACGTACTCGCCGTCGGTCTCGACCATGTCCTGGGTGTTGAAAAAACCCTCGTCGTCGAACGGGGCCGGGGCGTTCAGATAACCGAGCATCGCCATCTGAGAGCGCACCCAGAGCACCCCGTCGATAATCTTGTGTTCAAACCCGGCGTTGTTGCCCAGCTTGACCCAGAGCGTGTCGTCACTCTTCGAGCGAGTGGGCAGGATGCCAAGCTCAGAGAGCCCGTAGGTCTGTTTGAACCCAACCAACGGCAGAGCCTCCCTCAGGCGCTGCAGGGTCTGCAACGGCATCGGCTCGGTGCCGTAGGTGATCAACTTGAGCGACCGGGTCGAGTGCCGCTCGTGCGCGCCGGAGATCAGCACCATGTTCAGGAACGTGGGGGTGGTGGGCAGTACGTGGACGTCGTGCGCGGCGATCGCGGCGAAGACCGCATCCGGCGTGCGTTGCGCGACCGTGACGACCGTGCCGCCCTGACTCAGGGTGTGCAGCAGGGTATTGACGCCACCGATGTGGTCCAGGCTCAGGAACGAGATGATCCGCCTCGGCCGCTTGGGGTCGCCGTAACGATCGATCACCTTGTCGAAGTCGAGCACCGAGGCCTTGCTCCGCCCGCTCGTGCCCGAACTGAACAGCACCAGACCCGGCGTGCTGCGGCGGCGCAGCGAGTGGTACAAGTCGTTCGCGGCGCGCTGGCCGGTGCGCTCGCCGTGGCGGCCACCCTGATCATCGACCTCGATCACGACCTCGACCTGGGCGACGTCGAGGAATTCGGCGCGCTTGGCGGCCGGCAGCGTGGTGAGCGGGACGATGATCGCGCCCCGTTCGATCAGCGCCAGAAGTCCGGCGCACACCTGCGGCGAGTAGGTTCCCTCCAGCGTCACGACCTCGCCCGCCCGTACCCCGCGGATGTCGAGGTAGTTCCGCCAGTCCTCGACCAACCCGAGCAGGTACTCGTAGCTGTAGGTCCGGCCGTGGGAAACCACAGCGTCGGCGTTGCCGAAAGTCGCTAACCGGCACAACAACGGATGCGTCGTCACTACTTCTCTCCTGCGATCTTTGGGGTCTCAACCATGATTTGTGACCTGGAACCAAATCTAGGCGAGCCACGAAAGACCAAACAAGGAACTTTTAGAGGCCCTACATCTGCCACCCAGCGAGGGCACACCGCAAGCCATTCCATACTAGTAATTCACTCGGGCAATCCGTCTGGGGTGCCCGATCGGCTACCCTGTCCGGGCGCTCTCTTCGTGCAGGTCAGCCGAGCTCTTCGGGGGTGAGGGTGCACTCGGCTACCTCGATCGACTCAGCCATGCTAAGTCCTCACGCAGTCCGTTGTTATTCTGCTGCGGAAATGTAGGCCGGTCACTGGCGCCACCCTCACTTTGCTGACCGTGTCCTTCGCTGATCGGTGCGGCGGGCGCGGGCTCGGCTGGCTGATCGGTGGGGCACTGGACCAGACCGAGCGGCCCTTCCCCGCACCGCGCCGACCAGCACGGACGGCTGCCGGTCCACCACACGGCGTAGGCGGCCTACCGCCGATGACGGAGGACCCGGCGCCCACCTGATGCGACGGTCGGTACAGAGCCAACTGCGGGGGGTGGACGTGGCTGAGCATCGGCTTGCGCTCGCGATCAACGGGCGGGAGCGACTCCTGGAGAGCCGGCTGGTGCCGTTCTCGATGCCAGACGCGCAGCCGACCCCCGGGAACGGGCACTCCCCGTTGAGATCAGTCGCGATCGTGGGACTCGGATACGTCGGGCTGCCGACGGCGTTGGCGCTGCTGGGCCGCTCGTCGCGGATCACCGGATTCGACATCAGCAACGACCGCCTGCACGCCATCGAGGCCGGCGACGTCGACCTCTCCGACCTCGACCGGGTTCGGCTGGCCGCGGCCAGCCGAGATGAGAGCTTCCAACTCACCAGCCATAGCGCCGAGCTGGCCCATTCCGACGCCGTGATCATCTGCGTCCCCACCCCGGTGGACTCCCACCACATCCCGGATCTCGCCGCCCTGCAGCGGGCCTGCCAGACCGTCGTCGAGCACGCCCATCCGGGACAGACGATCATCCTGACCTCGACCAGCTTCGCCGGCACCACACGGCAGCTGCTCGTCGAGCCCCTCCAGCAGCGCGGCCTGACGGTGGGCACGGACGTCTACGTCGCCTTCAGCCCGGAGCGCATCGACCCCGGCAACCCTGACCACGTCCAACGGGAGACGCCCCGGGTGGTGGGCGGGGCCACTGCCGAGTGCGGCAACCGGGCAGCGCGGGTGATCGGGCAGCTGACCGACTCGGTGTACCTGGTGACCTCTCCCGAGGCCGCCGAGCTGACCAAGCTCTACGAGAACATCTTCCGTGCGGTCACCCTCGCGCTGGCCAACGAATTCGCCGACGTGTGCGGCACGCTGGGACTGGATCCGATCGAGGTGACCCTGGCGGCAGCCACCAAGCCCTACGGCTTCCTCGGGACATTTCCCGGGCCCGGGGTGGGCGGGCACTGCATCCCGTGCGATCCGCACTACCTGCTGTGGCAGCTGCGCGGGCGTAACCGGCCGACCCCGCTGATCGAGCAGGCCATGCAGTCGATCCACGCGCGGCCGGCCCGGGTCGTCGAGCGCGCCGCCGAGGTGCTCGCCGCCGACGGTCGCTCGCTGGCCGGCGCCAGGGTGATCGTCGTCGGCGCCAGCTACAAGGCCGGGGTCTGCGACGTCCGGGAATCGCCGGCACTGCCGATCATCGACGGACTCGCCGAACGCGGCGCGGACGTCCAGTACCACGACCCGCTGGCGCCGGTCATCCGGACCCCGCAAGGCCATCTGATGTGCAGCATCGGAGCGCCCAGCGGAGCCGACTGGGATCTGGCGATCATCCACGTGCTGCACCCGGGGGAGAGCACCGACTGGATCGCTGACTGCCCGCGGATTCTCGACGCGACATACCAGTTCAACGGCGCAACGCACGGCAACGTGGTGTGAGGGTTGCGATGATCGACACCTCGACACCGGCCGTCATTCTCAAGCTCGACCGCAACGTCATGCACCACGGCGGCCTGGGTGCGATCCGCAGCCTGGGGCGGCTGGGCGTGCCGGTCTACGGCGTGCACGAGGACCCGTTGGCGCCGGCAGCCAACTCGCGCTACCTGCACGGCCGGTGGATCTGGCAGCCACCCGCCGGCGATGTCGAACGGGTGCGGGCCGGGCTGGTGACGCTCGCGCAGCGGATCGGCCGCCCCGCCGTGCTCATCCCCACCGATGATGCCGGTGCGATCTTCCTCGCCGAGCACGGCGCGGACCTGAGGCGCGACTTCCTGTTCCCCGACCCGCCCTGCGATCTCCCCCGCCGGCTGGCCGGCAAGTACACCCTGTACCAACTGTGCCGCGAGCTTGGTGTGCCCTGCGTCGCCACCACCCTGCCGGGATCGGCCGCCGAGGCGCAGGACTTCGCCGACCGGGTCGGGTTCCCGCTGATCGCCAAGCTCGCCTCGCCGTGGCTGACCGCCGGTGCACCAGGACTGCGGAGCACGTCGGTGGTCCGCACTCGACAAGAGCTCGGGCACGCCTACCGGGCCTGCGCCGGGCAGCCCGGAGCGGCCCTGATGCTGCAGGAGTACATCCCGCACCGGGCCGGCCAGGACTACTTCTTCCACGGCTACTGCGACACAAGCTCGCGCTGCCGGCCCGCTTTCGTCGGGATCAAGGAACGCTCCTACCCGGCACACGCCGGGCTGACCAGCCTCGGGCGCTGGGTGGACAACCCAGACCTGCACCGCCAGGCCACCGAGTTGGTGAACCGCCTGGGGTTTCGGGGCATCGTCGACCTCGACTACCGAGCCGATCCCCGGGACGGCCAATACAAGCTGCTGGACTTCAATCCCAGGCTGGGCGCACAGTTCCGCCTTTTCCAGGACACCGCCGGGGTCGACGTGGTGGTGGCGGCACACCTGGACCTGACCGGCCGGGAAATCCCGCCTGGCGCGCCACACATCGGCCGCCGCTTCCTCGTCGAGAACTACGACCCGATCGCAGCGCTTCGCTACCGCAGTGACGGCCTCGACCTGAAGTCCTGGGTGGCGTCGGTGCGCCGGGCCGACGAGTTGGCCTGGTTCGCCCGTGATGATCTCGCGCCGTTCGGGCTGATGTGCCTACGCATGGGATGGCGGGCCATGACCCGACCGCTGCACCTGCGCGGCTCCGACCCTGGCGGGCCACCCCGCTACCGGGCAGGCCGCAGCACGCACCAGAGCGCAACCCAACCGATCACCACGCAACGACCTGCACGAAAGGCACTGACATGAACGACCCGATCGACGTTGCCATCGTGGGCGCCGGTCCTTACGGCCTGTCACTCGGTGCCCACCTGCGCGCCGCCGGCGTGCCGTTCCGCCAGTTCGGGCTGCCGATGCAGCTGTGGCGTGAGGCGATGCCCCGCGGCATGTTCCTCAAGTCGCAGGGATTCGCGTCCAACCTGTCTGACCCGGGCGCGACACACACCTTGCGGGCGTTTTGCGAGTCCACCGGCCGGGACTACGCCGATTACGGGCTTCCGGTACCGGTGGAGACCTTCGTGGCCTACGGGGACTGGTTCCAGCGCGCCGAGGTTCCGCACCTGGAAGAGCTGATGGTCGCCGACGTGACCCGGGCCGGCCGCCACTTTGAACTCACCCTGTCCGACGGGAGCAACGCGCTGGCCCGCAAGGTCGTCGTGGCCACCGGGGTGCAGCACTTCGCCCACGTGCCCAGCACCCTGGCGGGGCTGCCGGCCCAGATATGCACGCACACTTGCGCACACGGCGACCTCGGCATCTTCGCCGACCGCGAGGTGGCCGTCATCGGCGCCGGCCAGTCCGCGCTGGAATCGGCCGCCCTGCTACACGAGTCCGGGGCGCGCGTCACGGTGCTCGCGCGGGCACCGGGTCTGGTGTGGAACGGGGATCCGCTGGCCGCCCAACGGTCCGTCCGGCGGCGGCTGCGGGAACCGGAGGCACCGCTGGGTTCGGGCTGGACCACCTGGTTCTACTCGACACAGCCGAACCTGTTCCGCCGGCTGCCGGCCGCGCGGCGGGTACAGGCCGCTCGGACCGCACTCGGACCAGCCGGCGCCTACTGGCTGCGCCAGCGGGTAGAAGGCAAGATACGCACGCTGGTCGAGCACTCGGTGCGGTGGGCTGATCCTGAGCCCTGGGGCGTGCGGCTGGGCCTGCGGGCCAACGGCGGGAGCAGCAACGAGATCACCGCCGATCACGTGCTGGCCGCCACCGGCTTCCGCACCGATCTGGACCGGTTGTCCTTCCTCGACCGACAGCTGCGGGCAACGGTGCGGACGCTGGCGGGTAGTCCCGATGTCGGCCCGGACTTCCAGTCGTCGGTGCCTGGCCTGTACTTCGTCGGGCCAGCCGTGGCCCCGACCTTCGGACCGGTCATGCGGTTCGTCTATGGCGCGGCCTACGCGGCGCGCGAAATGACCCGCTCACTGGCCGCCACCTGCAGGCCGCGCATCACTGCGGGAGCCCGCCGGTGACCACCACGCTCATCGCACCGGCACCCTCGGCCCCCTTGGGCGGCCCCGCCACAGGCC
>JBOHGH010000080.1:0-21693 GCA_050699975.1 Pseudonocardiaceae bacterium
ATCGACATCGCCAGTGCGATGTCGATGGCGGTCCCCCCGACCGAGAGCACGTAGGCAGGCAGCAGCACGGGCAGAAAGCAGTTGAACGCCAATGCCAGGGCGAGGTGAGAGGTCATCCACCATTCGAACGGCCGTGTTTGACCATCGACGGTGACCCCATGACCGACCATGCTTCGGACATTACCTCGAAGGGAGTCTCCACGTTGGTGACTGCAAGCACTATGCCGTTGTTACCGGCATTACATCAGCCCACCGACGCTGAGGCGCTGCGGTTCGGGCAGCGTTCGGTCACCCATCGGGAACTCGGTGTGATGACCGCGGCGCTGGCGCCCCGGCTGTCCCGCGCCCGGCGGGTTGCGGTCTGGGCTGCGCCGGAGCTGGAGACCTGCGTGGCGATAGTGGCAGCGCTCGCGGCCGGCGTGCCTGCGGTGCCGATCAACCCCAAGCTGGGCACCCGGGAGCTGCAGCATGTCGTCTCCGATGCGTCCCCCGCCCTGGTGCTGACCGCCCCGGGAGCCACCTTGCCCGCGGCGTTGCGCGCCGTCCCCCGGCTGGACGTCGATCTACGCTGGGGCGTTGCGCTGGGCCCCAGGTCGGGGCCGACGTCCGAGCCGGATCCGGAGTCGCCGGCACTGATCGTCTACACCTCAGGCACCACAGGTCCGCCCAAGGGCGTGGTGCTGCCGCGGCGCGCGCTCGCCGCGGACGTCGACGCACTCGTCGCGGCCTGGGAGTGGACTGCCCAGGACGTCCTGGTGCACGGGCTGCCGCTGTTCCACGTGCACGGTCTCGTGCTCGGTGTGCTCGGGCCGCTGCGGCTCGGAGGGACCCTGCACCACCTGGGTTCGTTCTCGGTCGACGGGGTGGTCCGGGAATTGGGTGATCGGGCGACGATGTTGTTCGGGGTGCCGACGATGTATCACCGATTGGTCGCGGCAGCCGAGCACGCTCCCGAGGTCGCGGCGGCGCTTGGCCGGGCGCGGCTACTCGTCTCTGGCTCCGCTGCACTGCCGGTCTCCGATTATCAGCGAATCGTCGCGGCTACCGGTCAGCACGTGGTGCAGCGGTACGGCATGACCGAGTCGCTGATCACCTGCGGGATGCGGGTCGACGGGCAGCGCAGGCCGGGCACCGTCGGGCCGCCCCTGGCTGGGGTGGCGCTGCGGCTGGTGGACGATCACGGCGGGGTCCTCGAGGTATCCGACGACGAGACAGTCGGGGAGATCGAGGTCGCCGGCCCGACGCTGTTTCTGGGCTACCTCAACCAGCCCGATGCCACCGCCGAGGCGATGCGCGACGGCTGGTTTCGCACCGGCGACGTCGCCACCCGCGACCCGGACGGCTACCTGCAGCTGGTCGGCCGCCGCGCCACGGACCTGATCTCCAGCGGTGGTTACAAGATCGGCGCGGGCGAGATCGAAAACGCGCTACTGGAGCATCCGGGAGTCGCCGAGGTAGCAGTCACCGGGGAGCCGGATCCCGATCTCGGAGAGCGCGTGGTGGCTTGGGTGGTCGCTTGCTGCGATCCGCCGCCCACGGCCCAGGAGCTCACCGAGCACGTCGCACAACTCCTCGCCCCACACAAACGCCCCCGCGTAGTGCACCACCTTCCCACCCTCCCCCGCACCGAACTGGGCAAACTCCGCAAGAGCCATCTTCGCCCGATCGCGCCGCGTTCTGGATGCAGACTGCAGTAATTCCGGGTCCGGATACAGCAGTCTGCATCCAGAACGCGTGCGCAAACCGGACCGGCTAGGGTGCTGGCTTCGGTTTGGGGGTGAGGAGTGGGTGTGGGGCGGGCGGTTGGGTTGTTGATCGGTGTTATTGCCGATGCGGTGGTTGGCGATCCGCGACGCCGTCACCCGGTAGCTGCCTTCGGAAAGCTCGCCGCAACCGTCGAAGGTGCTTGTTACGCCGAACACCGGCTCGCCGGGCTGGTTTACACCGGTGCCCTGGTCGGTGGTGTAGCGGCGGTCGGCGGTCTGCTGGAACGGGCCGGGCGCGGGCGGGTCGCCGTGCAGGTTGCAGGCACCGCAGCGGCCACCTGGATCGCGCTGGGTGGGGCCTCGCTGGCCGAGGAAGGCGCCGCGATGGCCCGGGCGCTGGACGCCGGGGACCTCGAAGCCGCCCGGGCCCGGCTGCCGCACCTGTGCGGCCGCGACCCGGATGATCTCGATCTGGCCGGCATGGCCAGGGCGAGCGTGGAGTCGATCGCCGAGAACACCTCCGACGCAGTCGTCGCGCCGCTGGTCTGGGGAGCGGTGGCGGGGATGCCCGGGCTGCTGGCCTACCGCGCGGTCAATACCTTGGATGCGATGGTCGGGTACCGGTCGCCGCGCTACCTGCGGTTCGGTTGGGCCGCAGCGCGGCTCGACGACCTGGCGAACCTGCTGCCGTCCCGGGCCACTGCCGCGCTGACCACACTGTGCGCGCCGGTGGTGGGTGGTTCATCCCGCGGGGCGTGGCGGGTTTGGCGGCGCGACGCACCAGCGCATCCCAGCCCCAACGCCGGGCCGGTCGAGGCGGCGTTCGCGGGTGCGCTGGAAGTGCGGCTGGGCGGGCGCACGGTCTACCCGCACGGTACCGAGCAACGCCCCGTGCTGGGCCACGGCCGCACCCCCGACGCCGGTGACCTCACCCGCGGGGTCGAGCTGTCCCGGGTCATCGGGCTGGTGGCCGCGGCGTTGTGTGCGGTGCTCGCCGTCGTGGCTCAGCGGCCGTACCGGTCGGCGAAGGCGGCCACCGGTGGATCGTGCGGATCGTCGGCATCCGAGGACCCGCCAGCCCGCTGGTAGCGGCGCCAACCGGTTGCTTCCCGCCAGGCGAAGTAGACCAACCCTAGCGGCGCCATTGCACCGAAGGCGAGCCACTGCAGTGCGTAGGCGAAAGACGGTCCGGAGTACAGCGGCGGCAGTGGCAGGGCGGACAGCACCCCAGGTGCGCCTTCCACCAGTTGAACGTAACCCGGCTCAAGTCCTACCCCGGTGGCAGCACTGACGGTGCGGGTGCTCACCGCGTACACCTGCCGGCGACCGTCCTGGGCCACGACCGCACCGCCCTGCGGGTCGGGCTCGTCGACCCGCAGCCGGCCGGTCACGGTGACCTCCCCAGCCGGGACGGGGGGATACTCCGGTACCCGCACCCCCTCGGCCGGGCGGAGATAGCCGCGGTCCACCAGCACGGTCGATCCGTCCGCCCGCCGTAGTGGGACCAGCACCTCGTATGCCGGCTCACCCTGCACGGTGCGCAGCCGGACGATCATCTCTGCGTTGGGCAGGTAGTGTCCGGTGATCATGACCTGCCGCCACTCGGTGCCCTCGCCGCGGACCTCCTGCAGCGGCTGCGGTGGGGTGGCGAAGGAGCTTTCGATGGCAGCGTTGCGCTCCGCGCGCTCCGCCGCGCGGCGGAATTGCCACGGCGCGAGCAGCGTGAAGGCGGCGACGGAGAAGCACACCACCACCGCCGTCAGCGCCACCCAGCCAGGGCGCAGCAGGAACCGCCACCGCACGCCACAACGGTAACCGGTATTCATCCCAGCACGGTGCGCGCGGCAGCGGTTGCGCTCGCGCCGTAGCCGCCGCCGAACAGGACCGCGTGCACCAGCAGCGGGAACAGCTGGTGCAGGGGGACGCGCTGTTGCCAGCCGGGCGCCAGTGGAGCGACGTCCTGGTAGCCGGCGAGCAACCGCTGCAGGTGCGGGCTGCCGAACAGCGCGAGCATCGCCAGGTCGGTTTCCCGGTGCCCGCCGTGCGCGGCCGGGTCGAGCAGCCACCCCCGCCCATCGGCGCCGGCGTGCACGTTGCCCGCCCACAGATCGCCATGCAGCCGGGCCGGTGGCTCGGGCGGTCCGGCCAGCTCGTCGATCCGCTCGCAGACCCGGTGCACGGCTCGGGCGCCGGCGGCGTCCACCGCACCGCGGTCCACCGCGCTGCGGAGATAGCACAACACCCGGTTCTCGGCATACCACTGCGGCCACTGCGGCCCGGTGACGTTGGACATCGGGGCGGCACCGATCCACGCCTGTTTCGGTCCCCCCTGCGGTGCGGCGCCGAATGCCGGAGCGCCCGCGGCGTGCAGCGTGGCGAGCTGACGCCCGAGCCGCTCGGCCGCGGCGTCGTCCAGCCGTCCGGTCGGCACGTGTTCGGTGACCAGCCACTGCCCGTCGTGTCCGTGCACCTGCGGCACCGGCGGGCCACCGGGTACCCGCAGCCAGCGCAGCCCGGCCGCCTCGGCCATGGCCTGACCGGGTTTCCCCCGTTTGGCCACCACAGTGCAGCCGTCGCTCAACTCGATCAACCAGATGCTGCCGCGAGGCGACGCGGCCAGCACCGGCTGCCCGGTAATCGCGGCGACGGCCTCGCCGGCCGCCCTCATAGCCGGCTGCGTACCCACGCCAGCAATCCGGGCACTGCCGCGCACACCATGCCGAGTACCTCGTCGAAGCGGTGATTTCCACCGAAGTAGGGGTCGGGCACGTCGAGGTTTCCGTGGGCAGCCGGGTCGAACGATCGCAGCAGCACCACCCGTTCCGGCTCGGCCACCAGCCGGCGCAGCGTCATCAGATGCTCGGAGTCCAGCGCCACCAGCAGGTCGGCCGACAGGTGGCGCGCGCCGACCTGCGCGGCGACATGGGTGCAGTCATAACCGGCCTGGTGCAGTGTCTCGGCGGTGCGCGGATCGGCGGGGTGGCCGACGTGCCAGGCACCGGTTCCCGCACTGCTCACCCGCACCCTGTGGGCCAGGCCCTCCCGGCGCAGCGCGTCCGTGAACACGATCTCAGCCATCGGGGACCGGCAGATGTTTCCGGTGCAGACGAAGGTGATGTGCAAGCTCTGACCCGTGTCGCCATTCCTCACGCTGCCCAGTCTGGCCGATCACCGCTGAAACGGCCCAGGATTGAGGTTGACGATCGGGGCCCGTCCAGCCGGCGGCGGTGGTCGGTCCTACGCCGCCGGGCCGCCCGGCAGGCCTGGACTTGGCAAGAACGGGGTCGCAGCGCGCACAGGTGCCAGGAACGGCAACATTTCTCGCAAAGTTGCCACGTGCGGCACGTCCGCAGAACATGCATATACCTCCCCGGTGGGGCACATGGGGCGAATGTGGCTGGGTTGAGGTGTCCGAGATCGGCGCTCTCATCCACCAGCTCACGACCACGCGCTAGCGTTCATGCGCGATGGACCAGCTGCTGCGTCACCACGGCGACGTCGACGCCGCGCCCGGGTTGCTCGATTTCGCGGTGAATGTGCGCGGCGACGGGCCACCGGCGTGGTTGCGGGAGCGGCTGGTCGCAGCCCTGGACCGGCTCGGCCGCTACCCGTGCGCGGCACAGGACAGCGCTGCCCGTGCCGCGGTGGCCGCCCGGCATGGCCGCGACCGTGCCGAGGTGCTCGTGCTCGGTGGAGTCGCGGAGGGTTTCGCTCTGCTACCCGCGCTGGCGTCCCGGTCAGCCGCTGTGGTGCACCCGTCGTTCACCGAGCCCGAGGTGGCGTTGCGCAGAGCAGGCATCCCCGTGCTCCGCGTGCCGACCGACGCCGACTACCGGCTGCGGCCCGACCGGATCCCGGCTGCGGCCGACCTTGTGGTGCTCGGCAACCCCACCAACCCGACTTCGGTGTTGCACCCGGCCGAGGCGGTGCGCGCGCTGGCCCGACCGGGGCGGGTGCTCGTGGTGGACGAGGCCTTCGCCGATGCGGTGCCCGGCGAAGCGGAATCCCTGGCAGCCGACCGCGACACGCCCGGCCTGCTGGTACTGCGCAGCCTCACCAAGACCTGGGCTCTGCCCGGGCTGCGTGCCGGATACGTATTGGGGGCGCCCGATCTGCTCGCCCGGCTGGCCGCACGGCGCCCGCCTTGGCCGGTCGGCACACTCGTGCTGGAGGCTGTGCGGGTCTGCAGCGCCCCGGCCGCGGTCGCCGAGGCCGCTGCGGCGGCTGCGCAGACCGTGCGGCACCGGGAGTGGATGACCCACCGGCTGGCCGCGCTGCCCGGGGTCACGGTCCACCAGCCGGCTGCGGCGCCTTTCCTGCTGCTGAAGGTGCCATACGGTGAGCGGGTTCGCGCCGCGCTTGCCACCGCCGGCATCGCAGTACGGCGCGCTGACACCTTCCCCGGCCTCACTCCCGACCACCTGCGGGTCGCCGTCCGACCCCCCGAGATCGCCACCCGACTCGTAGCCGCTCTCCGTACCGCGCTGGCAGCGTCATGATCGCCGACGCCATTCGGAGCCGAATCGCGGTTCACGGGCACCGCGGAAGCGCTGTTCGGAGCCGAATCGCGGTTCGCAGATGACTGCGACGGTGGGAGATGTGGTTGCGGCGTTAGAGGCCGCTTATCCGGCTGCGCTGGCTGAGAGCTGGGATGCGGTGGGGTTGGTCTGCGGTGATCCTGCTGAGCCGGTGCGGCGGGTGCTGGTGGCCGTCGACCCGGTCGCTGAGACGGTCGCGGAGGCGCTGGAGCAGGATGCGCAAATGCTTGTCACGCACCATCCGCTGCTGTTGCGCGGGGTGCATGGCGTGCCCGCGGACGATCCGAAGGGAGCCCTGGTGCACCGGCTGGTGCGCGCCGGGATCGGGCTGTTCTGCGCGCACACCAACGCCGACGCCGCCAACCCCGGGGTATCCGATGCGTTGGCTGACGCGCTGGGGCTGCGGGTCACCGGTGTACTCGACCTTCGCGAGGGAACTTCGCGCACCGGGCTCGGCCGGATCTGCGAGCTGACCCAACCCGAATCGTTGCGAGCGTTCACCAGTCGGGTGATGGGCGCGCTACCGGATACCGCGTGGGGTGTGCGGGCCGCCGGTGACCCGCAACGGCAGGTACACACCGTCGCAGTCTGTGGCGGCGCCGGGGACTCGTTACTCGGGGCCGCCACCCACGCCCACGTTGATGCCTTCGTCACTGCCGACCTGCGGCATCACCTTGCGTCTGAGCATCTGGCCGCCGGCGGTCCGGCGCTGGTGGACGTCGCGCACTGGGCCAGCGAGCACCCGTGGTGCGCCCAGGCCGCAGCAGTGGTCTCGGCGGCGCTCGGCGGTACGGTCGATGTCCACATTTCGTACCGCCGCACCGATCCCTGGACGATCGGCTTGGCACAACCAGCTGGGAGGTCCCCGCGGTGAACGCCGATCCCGCCGCGCAACGCCGGCTGCTCGACCTGGCTGCGGTGGACGCCGAGCTGACCCGCGCCGCGCACCGGCGCCGGTCCCTGCCCGAGCTGGCGGAGATCGAGCAGGCCGACAAGGACCTGCTGGCCGGCCGGGACTCGCTGGTCGCGGCGGAGACGGCGGCGTCGGACCTGGATCGCGAGATCCGCAAGCTGGAAGCCGAGATCGATCAGGTGCGGGCCCGGGAGGACCGGGACCGCGGTCTGCTCGACTCCGGGTCGATCAGCTCGGGCAAGCAGCTGGAGGACCTGCAACATGAGTTGGCCACCCTGCAACGCCGCCAGACGGTCTTGGAGGACGACCTACTGGAGGTGATGGAGCGGCGCGAGGCCACTGGCGCCGACGTCGACCGCGGCCGCGCCGCGCTGACCGACATCGAGCGACGGCGCCTCGACGCTGCTCGTCGCCGGGACGATGCGGTGGCGGACCTGGAGTCCACCGAGGAGCACCGACAGCTTGAGCGCGCCACCCTGATCGGCGAGCTGCCCGCAGACCTGGTGGCGCTCTACGAGCGGATCCGGGCCCAGCGGGGCACCGGCGCCGCCCTGCTACGGCAGCAACGTTGCGGCGCCTGCCAGCTGGAGCTGGATCGCACCGCGGTCGGACGCCTGCGGGAGGCGGCCCCCGATGAGGTGTTGCGCTGCGAGGAATGCGGCGTTCTCCTGGTGCGGGGGGAGTCCGGTCTGTGACCCGGCGAGTCATCATCGAGGCTGACGGCGGCTCACGCGGGAATCCCGGACCGGCCGGGTACGGGGCGGTGGTGCGAGACGCCGACACCGGGGAGTTACTCGCCGAGGTCTCCGCGGGACTGGGTACCGCCACCAATAACGTCGCCGAGTATTCGGGCCTCATCGCCGGCCTGAGCGCCGCACTCAAGGAGGGCGCCGAGTGTGCCGAGGCGCGGCTGGACTCCAAGCTGGTCGTGGAGCAGATGAGCGGGCGCTGGCAGGTCAAGCAACCGCACCTGCGACCGTTGGCCAGCGAGGCGGCCGGGCTGGCCCGCCAGCTCGGTGACGTCAAGTACACCTGGGTGCCGCGGGCCCGCAACGCGCACGCCGACCGGCTGGCCAATGAGGCGATGGACACCCAGGCCGGCGTCACCTGCAAGCCTGGGGCACAGACCGTGACACCGTCACACTGGACCGGCGTCACCGGCTCGCCGACCCGGCTGCTGATGGTGCGGCACGGGCAGACCGAGCACTCCGCGCAACGCCGCTACTCCGGGCGCGGGGACTTGCCGCTGACCGAGCTGGGGGAGCGGCAGGCCGCCGCTGCCGCCGCGCGACTGTCCACGACGGACGGTGCGACCGCGGTGGTCAGCTCGCCGATGCTGCGGGCCCGGCAGACCGCCAAGCCGGTGGCCGACGCGCTGGGCGTGCCGGTGAGCGTCCACGACGGACTGATCGAGACCGATTTCGGGGCTTGGGAGGGGCTGACCTTCGCCGAAGCCCGGGAGCGGGATCCGGACCTGCACACCCGGTGGATCACCGACACTTCGGTGTCCCCGCCGGACGGTGAGAGCATGGACGAGGTGCACCGGAGAGTGCGCCGGGTGCGTGACCAGCTGATCGCCGAGCACGGCGGCGCCACTCTGGTCGTGGTTTCCCACGTCACCCCGATCAAGGCGTTGCTGCGGATGGCGCTGGACGCCGGCCCATCGCTGCTGCACCGGTTGCACCTGGATCTCGCGTCACTATCGATCGCAGAGTTCTATCCCGACGGCCCCGCCTCGGTCAGACTCGTCAACGACACCTCCCACCTCCTCTAACCCGGCGTGTCCGCACCTGATGCCCAGTGTGTCCGCACGTGGTGCCCGGTGTGTCCGCACCTGGTGCACGCCGATCACCGCACGAACAGGTAGACCGACACCGCCAAACCCACCACGACCACCGCGACCCGCAATACCGGCGCTGGCAGCCGACCGGCGAGCTTCGCACCGAAGAAGCCCCCAACCAGCGTGGTGGGGGCCAGCAGCGCGACGGCCAGCCAGTCCACCGGCGCGCCGATCGCGAACACGACCACGCTGACCACGCCGATGATCAGCGAGAGCACACCCTTGACGGCATTGAGCCGGCGCAGGTCGTCGTGCGCGGCAAGGGCGAGCACCGCGATCAGGATGACGCCGAGCGCCCCGCCGAAATAGCCGCCGTAGATCGCGGCGAGGAACACCGCAGGCAGCAGGAACGCGCGGCGATCGGGGGCATCGGGATGCGGTTCGCCGATCCACCGGGTCAGCCACGGCTGCACCCCGAGCAGCACGCTGGCCAGCGCCACCAGCGCGGGTACCACCGCGTCGAAGACCTCGGCAGGCAGCACGAGCAGCAGCAGGCAGCCCACCAGCGAACCGGCTACTGCGACACCGGCGCTCGACAGCACCCGGCCCCGCTGCCCGCGTAGCTCCCGGCGGCTACCCAGCGCCAAGCCCACATAACCGGGGCACTGGATGACTGAGTTAGTGACATTCGCCGCAAGCGGCGGGAAGCCGACCGCCAGCAGCGCCGGAAACAGCAACAAGGACCCACCGCCAGCCACGGCATTGACAACGCCCGAGGCAACGCCGGCGGCCACCAGTAGGGCAAGGTCAACCGGCGGCATGAGGTGCCACGCTAACCCGGCCCGAGACGATCTATGCTGAGGGGGCGGACGAGCTAGCCGGGCGGTCGCATCGGGCATTGCGGAAGCGCCCGGTGCTGCACGGCACGTCGCCGGGCGATCAAGGAGGCCATCATGCTGGTCATCGCCGCCGCCGTTGTGGTCGTCATCGCCCAGGCGTGGACCGCCCAAGCCGCCGCGGAGAAGGCCGCCACTGCCCGCAGGAAAGCCGCGGCCGCGCTCGAGGCCAGGGCCCAAGCCGATGACGCCGCTGAGGAGGCGCTCGCCGAGCTGGACCGCATCCTCGCTGAGCGCGTCGCCGAGCCAGACCAGGCCACGGTGGTGCAACAGCGCGGGCAACTCGGGCCAGCTGCGGCCCGAACGCGCAGCCTCTCCGGGCGCCGCAAACCGAAGATGACCCCTGAGCTGGTCGACAAGGCCCAACGGATGTATGACTCACGCCGCTTGACCGTGGCCGAAATCGCCCAATCCTGCGCGGTCAGCCCGACGACGATCTACCGTCACATCCGCACCGGCCGAACCCCACGCTAGCCTGGCGCGGGACGATCTATGCTGTGGGGGCGGACGAGCTGGCCGGGCGGTCGCGTCGGGCTCGGTGACGGGCCCGCCGAGGAAAGTCCGGACTCCTCAGGGCAGGGTGGTTGCTAACAGCAACCCGGGGTGACCCGCGGGATAGTGCCACAGAAAACAGACCGCCCCGCGCGAGCGGGGTAAGGGTGAAACGGTGGTGTAAGAGACCACCAGCGCCCCGGGTGACCGGGGCGGCTTGGTAAACCCCACCCGGAGCAAGGCCAAAAGGCGCGCCGTTCTCGGCGCGCTGCGCAGGCGATCGAGGGTGGCCCGCCCGATGCCTGCGGGTAGGCCGCACGAGCCTGCCGGTGACGGCAGGCCTAGATGGATGACCGCCGGTCGGGACGCCGCGAGGCGCCCGGTGCACAGGATCCGGCTTACAGGTCAGCTCGTCCGCCCCCTGCTCAGGGTCGGGGAGGCAAGGGCAGTGGCGCGGTGGACGGGCGGTCGGCGGTGGTCGGCGGGGTGGCTGCGGGGGTCTGCGCCAAGGCTGCCAGAGCCAGCTCCACCGCGGTGTCCAGCTGCGGGTCCAGGCCTTGGGCCCACGCCTGCGGTGGCCTGGGCACCTCCACGTCCGGGTCGACACCGTGGTTCTCCACCGACCAGCGCCGGTTCACGACCCACACGGCGTATCGGGGCTGGGTCACGCCGCTGCCGTCCACCAGCCGGGTCGCGGGTCCGATCCCGACCACACCGCCCCAGCTGCGCATACCCACGACCGGGCCGAGGCCGCGCTCCTGAATCATCGCGGTGACGATGTCGCCGTCGGAGCCCGCGTTCTCGTCGGTGACGGTGACCAGCGGGCCCCGTCGCACGTCCCTGGGGTAGGTGAAGGGCAGCTTGCCGCGGGGCACCATCCACCCGGTGAGCTCGCGGGCCAGCTTCTCCACCACCAGTTGCGACGTGTGCCCACCACCGTTGCCGCGCACGTCGAGCACCAACGCCTCGCGCGAGACCTCGGTGTGCAGGTCGCGGTGCAGCTGCGCCCAGCCCAGCCCCATCATGTCCGGTACGTGCAGGTAGCCCACCCTGCCCTCGGTGGCCGCGTGCACCGCGGCACGGCGGCCGGCCACCCAGTCGTGGTAGCGCAACGGCATCTCGTCGGCCACCGGGACCACGACGATGGTGCGCTCGCTGTCGGAGCCGACCGCCCCCAGCCGCAGCTCGATGGGTTTGCCCACGGTGCCGACCAGCAATGGCCAGGGCCCGGTCACCGAATCGACGGCGCGCCCGTTGATGTCGGCCAGCGCCTCCCCGGGCTGCACTGCTGCCCCCGGTGCGCGCAACGGGGAGCGGCCGGACCCGGCGGAGTTCTCCCCGGGTAGCACCCTGCTGATCCGCCAGAGCCCGTCCTCGCCGCGGTCGAGGTCGGCGCCGAGGTGGCCCAGTCGTCGCGCCTCCTGCACCGGGTTATCGGGGGGCGTCTCGTAGGCGTGCGAGGTGCCGAGCTCGGCTTGCACCTCCCAGAGCAGGTCGGAGAGGTCATCGCGGGTGGCGACCCGCGCCAGCAGCGGCCGGTAGCGCGCCAGCAGCGCAGGCCAGTCGTTGCCGGCCATATCGGCCACCCAGAAGTTGTCCCGCATCACGCGGCCGGCTTCGTCGAACATCTGCCGCCACTCCGCGGCCGGTTCCACTTGCATGCGCACCCGCGACAGGTCGACGTCGAGGGCTGCCGATGGGTCGCCCCGCTCGGCGTCCTTGGCGGCCGGTTTCCCGGCGGGCAGCACCCGCAGCTTCTCCTGGTCGCGGACCACCAGGCGGGTGCCGTCGCCGCTGACCCAGACGTCGTCGACGTCCTCGGCGAGCACGGTCGACGTGCCGGTGGCCAGGTTCAGGCGCTCGAGCACCGGACGCGGGGTGTCGGCGTCGGGGGTGGCGAGATCGTCACCGAGCACGCCGTGCAAAGGCCTACGCAGCCAGGCCAGGCCGCCCTTCGTCGCGACCAGCGAGGAGTACCGCGCCGCGGGCACCGGGACGGGGACGGCGCGCTCGGCCAGGCCGTCGAGGTCCACCACGACGGTCACCTCGTCGAGGTTCGGGCTGTCATCGTCGGGGGTGCTGGTGCGACCCTGCGCGGTGGGGTCGAACGGTGACGGGGTGCCGGCCGCCAGCGGCAGCAGCTGCGGCCGGGTGCCGACGGGGAAGGACAGGTCGAAGACCTGCTGGTCGTACACGGGGTCGAAGGTGCGGGTGGACAGGAACGCCAGGTGGTGGCCGTCCAGGGTGAACGTGGGATTGAAGTCGGTGAAACGCAGCCCGGTGGCGTCGGCCACGGTCCCGTCGGAGACCCGTGCCAGCTTGATCTGATACAGCGCGTGCGGGCCGGGGTGCGTCCACGCCAGCCACCGGGAGTCGGGGGAGAACACCAGGTCTTCCACACTGCCGTTATCCGTGCGGGCCAGCTCGGTGTCCGCTCCGGTGGTGGGGTCGACCAGCAGCAGCCGCCCGTCATGCGTGGCCACCGCGAGCCGGCTGCCGTCCGGGGCGGCCACGAGGTCCAGCACCCGCCCCAGCCGGCCCGCGGCCAGGGTTCGCTTGACTGAGCCATCCCTGGCGGCAACGACCAGCGCGTCCTCACCCTCGGCATCGCTGACCCACACCACGTCCTCACCGAGCAGCCGGGGCAGCCGGGCCCGCACGCCCGAGCCGGTCGCGAGGCAGCGCACCGGGCCCTCTGCGTGCGTCACCCACTGCACGCTGCCCCGCACCTCCACCGCGCTCGCCCGGCCGGTGCGGTCGACAGCGACCTCACCCAGGTGCTTGCCGACGGGCACCGGAGCCGGCGTGCGGGCCGCGCGGGGTCCCCCGGTGCGCAGCTCCAACCGGCGCGGCTGGGAGTCGGCGGCGAGGTCGTCGAGCAGCCAGAGCTCACCGGCGGCCACGTACACCACGCGCTGGCCGTCGGTGGTCGCGTGCCGGGCGTAGTAGTCGTCGTGGTCGGTGTGCCGCCGCAGGTCGGAGCCGTCCGGCAGCACCGAGTACACGTTGCCCACACCCTCGTGGTCGGACAGGAACGCCACCCGCCCGCCGGCCCACATGGGCGCTGTGAGCTGGCCGTCCAGCTCCGGCAGCAGCCGGACGAAGATCCCCGAGCCGTCGGCGTCGATCCACAGCCGTCCGGCGGTGCCGCCGCGATAGCGCTTCCACATCGCGTAGTCGTGCCGGCGCCCGCCGAACCCGGTGCCGAGCACCACCCCGCCCCCCGCCGCGATGTCCAGCGCGGTGACCGGGCCGTAGGGCAGACGCTGCGCGGGTCCGCCATCCAGCGGGACAGCACGCGCCCAGGTGCGGTGGCGTAACGGCTCACCGGCGGCGGAGGCCACGTGCACCCGGTGGGTGTCGGCCCAGCCCAGCACGCGGGCGTGCGCGTCGCCCCACCACGTCGTGCGCACCGACGGGCCGCCCACGGTGGCGACGACGTGCAGCTCGGGTATTCCGTCGCGTTGGCTGAGGTGGGCCAAGTTCTCGCCATCGGGGGAGAAGCGCAGGTCCTTGGTCGCGGCGTGATCGGAGGTCAGCTGCCACGGCCGCCCACCCCCCAACGGAGCGAGCCACACGTCGTCCTGGGCGACGAATCCGACCAGGTCGCCGTGCAGGGTGGGGTAGCGGAGGTAGGAGTCATTGCCGGGGCTCAGCACCCCCGCACCTTATCCGCGCCGATCATCACCGGGCTGTTACCCGCCCCGCGACCGTCACGTCGCACAGGTACTGGTGTCGTCCGGTCGGACGAGGCGCGCTGACTCCTGCGCTGCGCAGAAGGGTCGTGCAACGGTGGATCTCAAGAGAGCCCGCTCAGCGGGGTCAGGTACCTAGCCGATCCGGCAGGCACAGCAGATGGTGCGATCCGCTCCGCGGATCAACGTCGAACATCCTCCGGTCGAGCGCCAGGTCACGCTCCTGATCGACCTTGCGGGGCTCTCAGCCTGATCGCCAGGGATAAGGACACGATCCGTGAGAGTCGACAGCTCAGCGATTTTCTAGTCATACTTCTGACTATGACGACGATGCCGCTTGGTGAGGTCAAGGCGCGCCTATCCGAGCTGGTGGGGAGGGTCCAGGCGCATCACGAACGAGTCACGGTGACGGTGCACGGTCGACCGTCTGCTGTGTTGATCGCGGTAGAGGATCTGGAGGCGTTGCAGGAGATATTGTCGGTTCTGTCTGATCCTGACACTCTGCGGCGCTTGGTTGAGTCCGACGCGGAGCTGGCGCGAGGTGAGGTAGTCGGCGCTGAGGAGCTGGCAGAGTCGATGGCGGCTCGACGCCGACAGTCGGCGTGAGTCACGGGTCGACGGAGCGCTTCTCGCTGCGCGTCACTCCCGCCGTTCGGCGAGCGCTCGCGCAGCGGCTTCCCGAGTCGGTCGGGTTCGCCGCGTTCGAGTTCATCAACCGACCACTGCTGGACAATCCGCACCATGTTGGCAGGCGTCTACTGCCGCCGCTGGACGATCGGCACAGTACTCGCCGCGGCAGCTACCGGATCCTCTATCGAATCGATGACAAGGCGTGGACGGCCACGGTCGTGGACGTTGATCATCGGAGCGATGTCCACAAGCCCCATTGAGCCATTGAGCCGTGCGGACGATCAGCCTTTCGGCATAGCCCAGGGCGGGCGTTCGGTCAGCGTCCAGGGGCACCGTGCCCAGCGCATCGCAGGGCCGTTTATCGGCCGCTCTGGGCGATGCCTTGGGCGAGGGTGGTGGCGTCCTGCTCGTTGAGTACTACTCCGAGTTTGCCCGCGCCGTGGGGATAGAGAATCCAGCAACGGGGAGCGCGGTAGTGCACCACCACGAGAGTGCACAGGCCACCACCATCGGCGAGCCGGCCCTCCACGACCACCCGCCCGCACTCGTTCTCGTGCCGCATGATGCGTTCGTCCATTGTGGGTTCCCTCTGCCGTTCGCCTGGAGACGTTGCCTGGGCCAGCCGGGCGCGCCCCGGCGGACCCAGCGAAGATCACTCAGCCGAAGTTAGGGCAGCGCCAGTGGTCGAAGTGACCATGGAGTGACAAGTAGTGACTCTCGGCGGTCGCCGATAGCATTCGGGGCGAAGCGCAGCGGAGGTGAGCGTGTCGAAACAGCCGGTTGGTATCGGCGGACGTGTCGCTGAGCGGCGCAAGCTCAACGGTCTCACTCAGGCTCAGCTTGCCCACCGGGCGCATGTGTCGCTGTCGCTGGTGCGCAAGGTGGAACAGGGCAGTGCACCGGCATCCCCGGCGTTCGCGGCCGCGGTGGCCACGGCGCTGCGGACGACCGTCACCGAGCTGTATGACCAGCCCAGCTTGCACTATGGCGCCGAACGCGACCACATAGCGGAGGTTGAGACCGCGGTCATGGAGGGTCCGGCGAGCATGACGGCGTACCGCCCGCCCGATCACGACGTGCTCGCAGCGCAGGTGGAGGAGATCGCTAGGTTGCAGCGGCGCAGCCGCTACCATGAGTCCTCGGCGCTCATGCCGTCGCTGGTGGCTGAGCTGCACACCTCGGCCGCAGTGGCGCCTGTGGGCGCGCACAGCGAGCGTGCCCATCATCTGCTGGCCACCCTGTATGGCTGTGTGGTGATCTGCCTGCACCGCCTCGTCTCACCGCTGGTCAGCCAAGCTGCCGAGCGGGCCGCCGAGGCGGCCCGGTTCTCCGGTGATCCCCTGCTCGCGGCGCTGTGCGACCAGGAGCGGGCACTGCCCCTGATGTACCGGGGCGCATATGACACCGCTCAGCGCATCGTGACCCGCGCGCAGGAATCCATCGCAGACCAGCCGACTAGTCTCGAGGTGCTGTCAGCGCGAGGCGCAATGCACCTGCGTAGCGCGATCATCGCTGCCCGCAGGCACGACGCCGCAACCTCGGACGCCCACCTCGCCGAGGCGCGTGAGCTAGCCTCTCGCTTACCGTTGCACGCCAACTTCTACGACACCGCATTCTGCACCCCGAACGTGCAGATTCATTCGGTGGCTGCGGCCGTCGAGATGCAGGACGGCACCACCGCGGTGGCCCGCGATACTAGTGATCCGCTGCCGCCGGGGACCATGCGTTCCCGAGTCGCCCACCACAACATTGACCTTGGCCGTGCCTGGCTCTTACACGGTGACCACACCAAAGCGCTGGAAGCGCTAAACAGCGCCCGGCGCGCCGCGCCGCAGCAGACTCGGTATCACCCGATGGTCGCGGAAACCGTGCTGACCCTGGCACGCGCCGAGCGGCGGCGCTCGGACACCCTAAGCAGCTTTGCCGCATGGCTGGGCATTATCAGCTGACGCGCAGGAGGTGAACTGTCGTGACCGGAGAATCCGCCAGTATCGGTACCCGTGCGGCCGAGGAGCGCAAGCTGCGTGGGCTGACCCAACGGCAGCTTGCCGAGCGGGCGCATGTGTCACTGTCGCTGCTGCGCAAGGTCGAACAGGGCGCCGTTCCCGCTTCGCCGGCATTCATCTCAGCGGTCGCTCGTGTTCTGGGTATGGGACCTGCGGAACTGTTGGGGCAGCCCTACCCCCGCGAGACGGCAACGGACCACCGGGTCTTTGCCGCGGTTCCCGCGTTGCGCCGCGAGTTGATCGCCTACCTACTGCCACCTGAGGACGATGTCCCGCCGCGCCCCACAGCCCATCTTGGCGATGCTGTGGCGACCGCCTCGAAGCTGCGTCACGCCGTGGACCTCAACCGCCTGGGTGCCGAGCTTCCGGGGTTGCTCGCCGAGCTGCGCTCTGCCTGGCAGCAGACGACGGGTTCTGAGCGGGAGCGGGTGTTTGGCCTGCTGGCCGAGACGTACTACGCGGTCGGTCAGCTCGCGTCCAAGCTGGGTTACACGGATCTGGCGTCCATCTCCGTGGATCGTTACGAGTGGGCCGCCGAGCGCTCTGGCGATGAGCTGGCGGTGTTGGTCGGTGCTTATCGGCGGGCTGGGGAGTTGATCTGTCTCGACGAGTGCGGCGCCGCGCGGCGGCTATTGGACGATGCCCGCTCGCGCATCGAGGGCCGCCTCAGGTTTGCCGATGCGCCCACGTTGGCCACGTGGGGAAATCTGCATCTTAAGTCCGGGCTTGCCGCTGCTCGGGCCGGTGATCGCGAGGGGGCGGATGCTCACCTGGCCGAAGCCAAGGGGACCGCCGAGCGGATCGGCGTCGATCGCGACGACTACCGGCTGTGTTTCGGTCCCACTAACGTCGCCATCTGGTCAGTCGGTCTGGCTGTAGAAATGCTGGACGGCACCGAGGCCATCACACGCGCCGAGAAATTCGCTCTGCCGCGGTCGGCGCCTCGTGAGCGAGTCGGGCATCACTGGATCGACCTCGCTCGGGGATGCCTGCTGCACGGTGACCATCAGCGGGCCCTCGCCACCCTCCAACAGGCCCGGCGTACCGCACCGCAGCAGACCCGATATCACCCTCAGGTCCACGAGACGGTCCGTGCCCTCGCCCGAGTCGACAGGCGCCGCACCGACACCCTCGCCAACTTCGTCGGCTGGCTCGGCATCACCGCCTAGTGCCGCGTGGTTGCAGTACGCCACACAAGATCATTCCGGGGATTCAGCTCGTGGCCAGCGTGCTGGCCATTTTGGCCGTTCGTTGTTCTGAAGTGAAGCTCCTGTGCAGGCCGTGCGGCCATGGATACGGTCGGTGAGAACTTTCTGTACGTCTTCAAGCCGGGCCGATACGGCCCGGACGCGCCGCCGCTGCATCCGGCTATGCGCTCGCTCCCGCTTCGCTCCGCGAGCGCGCCGGGCGGCTGGCGCGCGACGTGATGCCCAGCCGTGGATGTATCGCGTCTGACCACAGCAGCACGGTACGAGATCAAAGGACGGACGCTCGCCGCTAGGCAGGTCTCCGGGATAGCCTGACCGGCGTAACGCTGCGGAACGCAGGCGGCCATCGCGCCATCCCGTCGACCTCCCGAAGGGCTACCACGCCGCGTCAAGGGGGCGACCTTGGGGAGGCACCGTCAGCATATGACAGGCGCCCCCTTGACGCGGCGCGATCGGGCTACGCCAGGATGCTCCTATGTCGTGTCTAGCTGCTCGATGAGCGCGGTGGTGGCAGTTCCCTTCCTCGTCCTCGCCCGATGGTCAAAGACCGACCCGAGCGCGTCAACCCCGCTGCGCCCACCGTGACACCGGCCCCGACCACGGGTCTCAGCCGAACCCTGCGGAGCGCCGAATGGTGGTCGAAACCGGCGCCACGGTGTTTCAGGGTTGACCCACTCGTTCCGGCCTATGAGGCGGCCAGGACGACGAGGAAGGGGGCAGGCTGACCAGCACCTGATAGATCTCGCGGGCGAGGTAACGCTTGAGGCAGCGGATGATCTCAGGTTTGCTCAGTCCGTCTTTGGTCCGCCGTTCCACGTATCGGCTGGTGCGCGGGTCGCAGCGCAGCCGGCTGAGCACGACGGTGTACAGGGCGTTGTTGGCGGCCTGGTCGCCGCCACGGTTGAGCCGGTGACGGTGGGTCTTTCCGCTGCTGGCCGGGATCGGGGCGACGCCGCACAGGTGGGCGAAAGCGGCCTGGGGAATGCAGCCGGTGCGGGTTGTCCCCGGCGGTGGTCAGCAGCTGCCCGGCGACCTCGACGCCGACGCCGCCCAGGGTGAGCAGCCTCGGCGCGGTGCTGATGACCAGAGCCTTGAGCTCGGCGGCGGCGAGGATCTCCTCGCTCAGGTGCTGGTATCTGTGGCCCAGGCGCCGTAACGCGACCTTGGTGGCCTGCTCCGGGTCGGCCAGCGGGCCGGTCGGACGCAGCCGGGCGCAGGTGTCGATCAGGCCCCGGGTGGTCAGGTGGCGCAGCTTCTCGCGCAGGTCAGCCGGCCCGGTCAGCAGCAACGCGTTGAGCTGGTTGGTGGTCTGGGTCCGGGCCTTCACCGCGCTGCTGCGCGCCACCCGTAACACCCGGATCGCCTCCACTGCCCCGTCGCGGGTCTTCGGGACTGCGGCCCGGGTGGTCGCCAGCGCCGCGGGCCGCTGCGTAGGCATCCAACGGGTAGACTTGCCGCAGCGTCGGCGGGACCGCCGATCAGGCCGATCGACCTCCATCACCGCGACACCACCGGCCCGCAGCAGCCGGGCCAACGCAGCACCGTAGGCGCCGGTGCCCTCCACCCCGACCCGTCCCAGCTCACCAAACCCCCGCAGCCAGCCCAGCAGAGCCCGATAGCCCGCCGGGGTCGTGGGGAACTCCCGGTCGCCCAACGGCCGGCCCCACTTGATCGATCACCGCGGCATGATGAGTCAGGCTGTGCGTATCGACCCCGCCCGTGACAGGGCCCGTCATGACGGTCATCCTGGACATCGCTGTACCCCTTCCGCTTATACCGGATAGGGTCAGCACGCCGGCGGCCGGGGTAAGGCGGACAGGACAGTGATGGGTACCTCTTGCACAGGCTCCTATGAGGTCACGCCGCCCGGCCGCCCGCGTGCAGACGGCGCCACCCACCGGGCCGACCAACCCTGGCAAGGACAGCAAACATCGCGTCAGTCGACGGAGGTCACACCCAGCCGGCGGCGCCGCCCACATCCTCCCCATACTCACTGTCGACGGGATGGCGCGACGTCCCCCGCTTGAAAGAGGAGACAGAACGGCTCGGGATTGTAGTCGGAAATCCGTCTATGATTCGACCGTTCGAACGACCGCTTCGATCACTCTCTCGACCACTTGCGCTTTACCAAGACCAGCGTCGATCTGAACCAAGGTGCAGTTGATCTCCCTATGAGTCACTAGCGCAGACAGGTTGGCAATCTCATTCTGTATCCGTCGGCGAGCGACACTGATCGCGTCATCAAACCGACCTGACCGTTGCGCTCTATCTACAATGCGCGACAACGCAACACCCTCGTCGACCAGGAGGAGAATAGCCACAGAAATCCGAGCTCCTCTCTGAAGGAATTCATCCACCTGCCCATACGTCCTCGGATACCCGTCGAGTAACACGGCAAATCTTTTTATTCGGAGGTAAGCCTGCCACAGGACTGGATTGACCTCCGACTCAGGGACATAGTCACCCCGGTCCCAATACGACCGCCACCTCGCCTCGAATTCTGGATTTTCTGCTCCAAACGCTCGGAGTACTCCGCTGGCGGACAACCAAGCACCATCTAATCGGTGGGCGACCTCTTTGCAAACGGTGCTCTTGCCTGATCCTGGGATCCCCAGAACGAGGGCAGTCACTCTTCCGGTACAGTTCACGTAAGGATACAGGTTAATTATACTTAATTATGCGGCAGCAAAGCCGACGCCTTAGCCATGGCCTGCTTGTAAGCGGCGATAAATTCGCCGGAAGCAACAACCGAAGGTAAATCTCTCAAATCGGAAAGCATTAGCGGAGCGACAAATCCGGAGTCCGCAACGCCCGAGCCGAAATAGGACTCAGTCCTCTGCTTTGACCGCACTACCACGGTTGGAATCCCCAGACCCAGTGCCATACCAACCTCTACGTGAGTCCCGAAGCTCTCACCCAGTATGGCCAGAACAGCGTCACTTGAAGCAACGGCCGCGAGACACTCCGCCGCAACTTCACCGGGAGTGATTTCTCGAGATCCCCAATAACTTACTCTCCGATGAGGAAGGAACACGGACCATCCTGCTAATCTTAGTGCTCTCTCTGTATCCTCCAGTAGCTGACGCCAAGGTGACTGATCAGAGATCACACCGTTTATGGCATGCACAGACCCTGCTGAAGCGTCAATAGTGTCATTCGCAGCGGACACAGCACTCGTGTAAGCTCCTGCCACATAAATTTGCGGCTGGTCGCCCTCAGCTTGCGCCGCTCTCCGTGCGGCACGATATGTAAACGCCGGGCTGATGCTGGCTGGTCCGTTCATAGAGGCTCCCCATCTGAGAGTAGGTTGAGTCACGGCGTCATCCATCGTCATCCGTCATCAAATCGAACACATCACGAAAGTTGCGTGTTTGTCCTAACCACTCCATCGAGCCGGAAGAAGATGCCCCGAGAGCACTAAGGTATTCCCCTGCGTGTTCAGTGCCAGTGCTGATGACTCGTCTAATCCCATCTTCGACATCGTACTCGAAGACCGATCGCAGGATATTCACCAACGTCGGTTCCGAAAGGTCCAGGTACCTTACAATTGAACTAATCCCTTCATGGCGGAGCCCCAAGCCCGCTCGCCGCAGCGTCCCGCCGGCACAGCATGCCAGAGTGAACGCTCGCGTGTGTTCTCGTCGGGCCGAAGAAAGCACTGCAGAAACAAGCATCATCTGAACGAAAAAGATTGCATTTTCGCGCTGGATGGCGGGTAGCTGTTCAGCTGGGTTTGAGGGCTGGCGGTAGCCATGCGCCGGTGGTGAAGAGTTGGCGGAGGGCGTCGAGTTTGTCGATGCCCCATTTGGTCGCGGTGTCGAGGTAGGAG
>JBOHGH010000081.1:0-21533 GCA_050699975.1 Pseudonocardiaceae bacterium
TAGCGGAGGGGAAACGCCCGGACCCATTCCGAACCCGGAAGCTAAGCCCTCCAGCGCCGATGGTACTGCACCCGCCAGGGTGTGGGAGAGTAGGACACCGCCGAACACAAACCCACCACCACAAAAGTGGCCCCCAACCAACACCCGGGGGCCCCTTAGCTCTGCGAGTAGTGAGAGGATCTGTGCCCGTGTCAGTCGGAACGAATCTGACCGGAGGCGCGGACTCCGGCGGTGCAGCGCGACGGCGGCGGGACCGCGGCGTGGACAGTGGCCGAATGGGGGGTCGGGGTGACCGAGCCGAGGAGGGCGGCCGGGTGCCGTCGCGGCGCCGGGATGAAGCCGAGGTGCCGCGTCCGGAACTTCCCCCGGACCTGGATACCAGTGAGCTGGACCGGGAAGTCCGCACGGAACTGTTGACACTGCCGAAAGGGTTGGCCGACCTTGTCGGGAGCCATCTGGTGGCGGCCGGTCGCGTGCTGGACGAAGATCCGCAGCTGGCCCTGGCGCACGCTCGGTTCGCTCGTAGCCGAGCGGGTCGTATGGCCGCAGTCCGGGAGGCCGCAGGCATTGCTGCCTACCACGCGGGGGAATGGTCCGAGGCATTAGCGGAGCTCCGCGCGGCGCGCCGGCTGGGCGGCGGTCCGGGGCGTCTGGCGGTGCTGGCCGACTGCGAGCGCGCGTTGGGACGTCCGGAGCGTGCCCTGGAGATCGCGCGCAGCCCAGAGGCAGCACAACTCGGCGCTGATGAGGCGGTCGAGCTCCGAATCGTCGCTGCGGGGGCGCGGCGCGACCTCGGCCAGTTCGATGCTGCGGTGGTCGCACTGCAGGGGCCGGATCTGGAGGCAGCGGGGCCGGAGCCGTGGCGGGCCAGGCTGCGTTATGCGTATGCGGACAATTTGCTGGCCGCCGGTCGCGAGCAGGACGCGATCCGCTGGTTCCTGGCCGCTACCGAGGTCGACGCCGACGACGCCACCGATGCCGCTCAGCGGGCCATTGAGCTCAGCGAACGCCCGGGGCCGCGGTGAGCGGTCCGCTGGAGAGCCGGGAGGGCTACGACGCGGTACTTCTCGACCTCGACGGCACCGTTGTACGGGGCGCGGAGGCTGTGCCCGAGGCGCCGGATGTGGTCAACGAGCTGCGCCAGGCCGGTCGGGCCGTGCTGTTCATCACCAACAACGCATCGCGGGCGCCCGAGAAGGTCGCCGAGCACCTCTCCGCGCTGGGCGTCCGGATCGCCCCAGAAGACGTCCTTACCAGCGGTCAGGCCGCGGTTGCGATGCTGGTGGCCCAGTTGCCGGCCGGCGCCGCTGTTCTGGTCGTCGGCTCAGAGGCGCTGGTTGACGCGGTGCGGTCGGCTGGGCTGCGGCCGGTGGCTGCGGCGTCTGAGCAGCCGGCCGCGGTGGTGCAGGGCCACTCCCCGGAAACCGGGTGGGCCCGGCTGGCCGAGGCGTGCCTGGCGATTCGCTGCGGCGCGGTGTGGATCGCGTGCAACATCGATCGCACGCTGCCCACCGAGCGGGGACTGCTGCCCGGCAACGGTGCCATGGTGGCCGCGTTGCAAGTCGCGACCGATCGGGAGCCCACGGTGGCCGGCAAGCCGGCACGTTCGCTGCTCGACACGGCCGTAGAACGCACCGGTGCGCAGCGGCCCCTGGTAATCGGTGACCGTCTGGACACCGACATCGCCGGAGCTCGTGCCGCCGGGCTGGATTCACTGCTGGTCCTGTCCGGGGTCGCCGACGCGGTGGCGCTGCTCGCCGCGCCACCGCAGCAGCGGCCAGTTCACCTCGGCGCCGACCTCACGGTGTTGCGCGGATCCCTCGACCGGACCCGGATCCAGGCGCGGCCCGGCTGGCGCGTCGATTCGGCCGACGGCACCCTGCTGCTGCACCGCGGCGGTACTGCTGACGGTAATGCCGGCGACCCGCTCGACGCGCTGCGGACGTTGTGCGCCGCCTGGTGGGCTGAGCACGTCGGGCCGGTGGGAGTGCGTGCCTGCGACGCGGCCGCCGCGGCAGCACTGGTCGCCCTGGGCTTGAGCGATGCCGCTCGGTAGCGTAGCGGGGAGCCGAGCGGCCGAGGAGACCAGCTACATGACGACCCAGCCATCCACCTCTGATACCGGCATCACCGATGCACTCACCGGCCTGCAGGACCTCGACGAGCTTCCGACTGCCGACCACGTGGCCCGGTTCAATGCCGTACACGACTCGCTCACCGCAGCTCTGTCCAGCATCGACGAGTTCTAGGTGGCTCGCAGGGCCCGGCTCGACGCTGAGCTGGTACGGCGCGGTCTGGCCCGATCTCGCGACCACGCTGCCGAACTCGTCGCGCAGTGTCGGGTCCAGGTCCGCGGAGTGACCGCTACCAAGCCGGCCACCGGCGTCGACGCGGATACCCCACTGCTGGTCCGGGCGAAGGAGACCGAACCCGAGTGGGTGTCGCGAGGCGCTCGAAAGCTTCTTGGCGCACTGGACAACCTGATGATCCCGGACCCGGTGGTGGCGGGTCGGCGCTGCCTGGACGCCGGGGCGTCCACCGGCGGCTTCACCGAGGTGTTGCTGCATCGCGGGGCGCGCGAGGTGGTTGCGGTCGACGTCGGCTACGGGCAGCTCGCCTGGTCGTTGCGCACCGACCAGCGGGTCTGCGTGCATGACCGGACGAATGTGCGGACACTGCAGCCCGAGGACATCGGTGGCACCGTGGATCTGACCGTGGCCGATCTGTCGTTCATCTCGCTGCGCCTGGTGCTGCCCGCCCTGGTCGGATGTACCAGGCCGGATGGCGACCTGCTGCCGATGGTCAAACCCCAGTTCGAGGTCGGCCGAGAACGCCTCGGCGCCGGCGGTGTGGTCCGTGACCCGGCGCTGCGGGCGCAGGCCATGCTGGACGTGGTGGCCGTCGCGGCCGACCTCGGGCTCTGGCTGGTCGACGCCACCGCGAGCCCGCTGCCAGGACCGGCTGGGAACGTCGAATACTTCCTGTGGTTGCGCCGCGATCCAGCCGATCCGCGGCGCTCGGCCGAGGAATTGGTGCGCGCCGCTGTGCAGGAGGGCCCGCAATGAGTGTCGGACGTGAGGTCCTGCTCGTGCTGCACACCGGGCATCCGGAGAACTTGCGCACCGCTGAAAAGGTTGCGCAGTCGCTGGCCACGGCGGAGATCGGGCTGCGAGTGCTCGCCGAGGAGGCCACACATCTCGATCCTGCGCTGCGCACCCACCAGGCGCCCACCAGTCCGGACGCCGCCGCGGGCGCGGATCTCGTCGTGGTACTCGGCGGCGACGGCACCCTACTGCGGGCCGCTGAACTGGCCCGGCCCTCCGGCGTCCCGCTACTCGGGGTGAACCTCGGCAGTGTGGGTTTCCTCGCCGAGGCCGATCTGGACTCCCTCGACGAGGCAATGCGCGCCGTCGTCGCCGGCGACTACCTCGTCGACGAGCGGATGACCGTCGACGTCACCGCCACCCTCAACGGCTCCACGCTGGCGCGGACCTGGGCGCTCAACGAGGCCAGCGTCGAGAAGAGCCGCCGGGAACGGATCCTCGAGGTGGTGCTTGAGGTGGACCGCAGGCCGGTCTCCGGGTTCGGCTGCGATGGGGTGCTGTGCGCTACCCCCACCGGGTCGACTGCTTACGCCTTCTCAGCTGGGGGGCCGGTGGTGTGGCCGGACGTGGACGCGCTCGTCGTGGTCCCCAGCAACGCGCATGCGCTGTTCGCCCGCCCGCTGGTGGTGTCGCCGGACTCGGTGGTGGCCGTCGAGACTGATCCGCACGGGCATGCTGCCGTGCTGTGCTGCGACGGGCGGCGGACCTTCGAGCTGCCGGCGGGCGCTCGGGTCGAGGTGATCCGTGGCGGCACACCGATCCGGTTGGTGCGGCTGCACGATTGTCCGTTCACCGACCGGTTGGTGCGCAAGTTCGAGCTGCCGGTGCGAGGTTGGCGTGGCCCCGGCCGAGCTGGCCGGTTACCCGGCGCAGCGCGCTAGGGTGCGGCGGTGCTCACCGAGATGCGCATCGAGGGCCTCGGTGTGATCGACGAGGCCACCCTGGACCTGCACCCTGGCCTGACCGTAGTGACCGGTGAGACCGGAGCAGGCAAGACGATGGTGGTCACCGGCCTGCACCTGCTCGCCGGCGGGCGGGCCGACGCCTCCCGGGTCCGCCGCGGCGCCGACCGTGCCATCGTGGAGGGCCGCTTCCGGCCACCTCAGGGCAGCGCGGCAGCGGACCTGGCGAGCGAAGTGGGCGCCCGGACCGACGAGGACGGCAGCCTGATCGCCGGCCGCACCCTGACCGCGGACGGCCGATCCCGGGCCCACCTGGGTGGTCGCTCGGTCCCGGCGGGGGTACTCGCCGACCTAGCCGACAGCATGCTCGCAGTACACGGTCAGAACGACCAGCTGCGGCTGCTGCGCGCCGGCGAGCAGCGCGCCGTGCTGGATCGCTTCGCCGGCGACCTGGTGTCCGGGCCGCTGGACTCCTACCGCCGCGTTCGGCAGGAGTGGCTGCGCTGCTGCGCCGAGCTCACCACGCGGCGGGATCATTCTCGCGAGCTGGCCAGGGAAGCCGACCTGCTGGGCCACGGCCTCGCCGAGATCACCGCCATCGACCCGCAGCCCGGGGAGGACGCTGCCCTGGTGGCCGAGGCTCGGCGGCTCGCCGACGCCGATCAGCTGCGGGAGACCGCCGCCGGCGCGCAGTCCGCGATCAGCGGCGCGCCGGACCCCGACCCTGACCAGCCGGGCGCGATCGGTCTGGTCGGTGAGGCTCGCCGCCGGTTGCAGACGGTGGAGGACCCTGCGCTGCAGGCGCTGGCAGCCCACCTGGGGGAGGCTTCGGCGCTGCTCAGCGACGTCGGCGCCGAACTCGGCGGCTACCTCGAGGCGCTGGACGCCGACCCGACCCGGCTGGAGCAGGTGCTGGTCCGGCAGGCCGAGCTCAAGCGACTCACCCGCAAGTACGCCGCCGACGTCGACGGTGTGCTGGTCTGGGCGCGCGACGCCCGCCAGCGCCTGGCCGGTCTGGACACCTCCGAAGCGGCCATTGCGACGCTGGCGGCCCGGCGCGACGAGCTGGCCCACGAGCTGGCCCGCCACGCCCGTGCCCTCACCACGGCGAGGACGGCCGCGGCCCGCGACCTCTCCGACGCCGTCACCACCGAGCTCGCGGCGCTGGCGATGGGCCAGGCGCAGCTGTCAGTGGCGGTCAGCCCGGCTCTGGCGCCGGACGGCGACGCGGCCGGGCTCACCGTCGCCGGGGCTCGGCTGCGGGCCGGGCCGGATGGCGCCGACGAGGTGGAGCTACGCCTGGCGCCGCACCCCGGCGCGGGACCGCTGCCGGTGCACAAGGGCGCCTCCGGCGGAGAGCTGTCCCGGGTGATGCTGGCACTGGAGGTGGTGCTCGCCGATGCGGATCCAGTACCGACGATGGTCTTCGACGAGGTCGACGCCGGGGTCGGCGGACGCGCCGCAGTCGAGATCGGGCGACGCCTGGCTCGGCTGGCCCGCAGCCACCAGGTCGTGGTCGTCACCCACCTGCCACAGGTCGCCGCCTACGCCGACCGGCACCTTGTGGTGGATAAGGCGACTTACGCCACCGGCCTGACCCGCAGCGGGATCCGGGAGCTCGACGGGGTGCCCCGGGTCAGCGAGCTGGCCAGGATGCTGGCCGGACTGGACGACACCGACACCGGGCGCGCACACGCCGAAGAACTGCTGGCCGCCGCTGAAGCGGACAAGCTCGTGAGTGCATAACAGTGTTCCGCCACGCAGCGACCAGCAGAGCTACTCACGAGCGCTAGCTCCGGCGCGCCTCCCCGGCCAGCGACGCGGATTTTGCCACCATCACCGGCATGAGAATCCCCGGTCTGCTCAACCGACCCGGCCATGAGCTGCCCGGTGTGACCGGGTTGGCCAGGGTGGACCGCCGCGCCGACGCGCTGGTGCGGCGCGTCGGCCCCGGTGACATCGCGGTCCTCGACCAGGTCGATCTCGACCGGAGAACCGCCGATGCGCTGGTGGTCGCCGGCGTCGTCGCCGTGGTCAATGCCGCACCGTCGATCTCCGGCCGGTTCCCGAACCTTGGTCCCGAGATCCTGGTGACAGCAGGCATCGTCCTGCTTGACGGGGTCGGGCCGGACGTGATGCGGATCAAGGACGGCACCCGGCTGCGGCTGCACGAGGGCCTGTTGTACGTCGGGGACACCGAACTTGCCCGCGGCATCGAGCAGACTGCCAACTCGATCGCCGACCTGATGATCGAGGCCAGGTCTGGGCTGTCCGCTCAGCTCGAGGCGTTCTCCGCGAACACCATCGAGTTCCTCCGGCACGAGCGGGCCCTGATCATCGACCGGGTCGGCGTACCCGACGTTGCGGTCCCGATCCATGGCCGGGAGGTGCTGGTGGTGGCCTCGGGCTACAACCACACCGCAGACCTGGCCGAGCTCAAGCACTTCATTCACGAGTACCACCCGGTGTTGATCGGCGTCGAGGCGGGTGCCGACGCGCTACACGCCGCCGGGTATCGGCCGCACCTCATCGTCGGTGACCCGCGCCAGGTCAAGACCGGCACGCTCAAATCGGCCAACGAGGTCGTGGTGCCTGCTCACCCCGATGGCTTCGCCCCGGGGCTCGAGCGGATCCAGGACCTCGGGATCGGTGCGGTGACCTTTCCCGCAATGAGCAACTCGGAGGATCTTGCGCTGCTGCTGGCCGAGGCGCACGGCGCCGCGCTCGTGATCACCGTTGGGTTCCAGGCCACCCTGCACGAGTTCCTCGATCGGGGTCGGTCGGGGTCCAACCCGTCCACGTTTCTCACCCGGCTGAGGTTGGGCAGCAAGCTCGTCGATGGTCATGCCGTCGCCGCCCTGTATCGCAGCCGGGTGTCGGCCGGGGCGGTGCTGCTCATCGTGCTCGCAGCCTTTCTCGCAGTGGCGGCGGCGCTGCTGGTGTCCAACATCGGTGGCGCCTACGGCGTGCTCGTCAGCGATACCTGGAACGACGTCGTCTCCTGGGTCAAGGGGTTGGGATAGACCGTGATCTCACTGCGGTACCACGTGATCTCCATAGCCGCCGTCTTCCTCGCCCTGGCCCTCGGAGTAGTGCTCGGGTCGACCGCGATCAGCGACCGGTTGCTGTCCGGTCTTAGCTCCAACCGCGACGAGCTGGGCCGCCAGGTGAGCGACCTGGAGGCCCAGAGCAACGGGCTGCGCGCCCGGTTGGCCGATGCGGATGTCTTCGGCGCGGCGGTCGCCCCCCGAGTGGTTGCCGGCACCTTGCGTGGCCGCACCGTGGTGCTGGTCACCACTGCCGACGCCGATCCGACCGACCGGGACGCCGTGACCGTGCTGCTGGGAAGCGCCGGTGCCACCGTCACCGGTGAGCTGCAGCTGACCGAGGCGTTCATCGACCCGTCCCGCTCCGATCAACTCAGCGAACTCACCACCCGCCTGCTGCCGGCCGGGCTAAGGCTGCCCACCGCGCCGGACGCTGGGACGCTGGCCGGCGGCCTGCTCGGCTCGGTGTTGCTGACCAACCCGCAGAACGGGAAAGCACAGGCCACTGCGGCGGAGACCACTGCGGTCATCGCCGGGCTCGGTGACGGTGGTTTCGTCCGGGTCGGCCCGGAGGTTCGGCCGGCTCAGCTGGTGGTGGTGCTCACCGGCGGTGCGAGTCGCGGCGACGGCAGTGGCGACCGGGCTGGCATCGTGGCCCGCTTCGCCACCCAGCTGGACCGCTCCGGCGCGGGCGCGGTGCTCGCCGGCAGGCCTGGATCGGCCGATGGCAACGGTCCGATCGGCGTGGTGCGAGCGGACACCGCGGCTACCTCGGTGCTGTCCACGGTCGACGACGTCAGCACGGCTGCCGGGCGGGTGGTGACGGTCCTCGCACTGGCCGAGCAGGCGGAGGGTCGAGCCGGGCGGTACGGTACCGGCGGCAACGCGCAGGCCGTGGTACCCGCGATCCAGGGCTGATCGGTGCGGTGGCTCCCGGGAGTCACCGCTGCCAGGGTTACCTTGAGGGATAGTGTTACCGTGAGGTTCCGTGGGTCGGCGGTGTGCCGCCAGCTACAGCGCAACCGGTTACCGATCAGAGGGCCGGTCCGGACCACGGGAGACGGTCTTGGTGAAGCACGTCCGCCCAACCAGGCACCTGTTCGTCACCGGAGGCGTCGCCTCCTCGCTGGGTAAGGGCCTGACCGCGTCCAGCCTCGGACAGCTGCTGACATCCCGCAGGCTGCGGGTGACCATGCAGAAGCTCGATCCCTATCTCAACGTCGACCCTGGGACGATGAACCCGTTCCAGCACGGTGAGGTGTTCGTCACCGAGGACGGCGCCGAGACCGACCTGGACATCGGACACTACGAGCGCTTCCTGGACCGCAACCTCAGCGGCAACGCGAACGTCACGACCGGCCAGATCTATTCGGCGGTGATCGCCAAGGAGCGGCGGGGGGAGTACCTCGGCGACACCGTGCAGGTGATCCCGCACATCACCGATGAGATCAAGTCCCGGATCCTGGCCATGTCCGCGCCTGGGGACGACGGTCGCCCACCGGATGTGGTGATCACCGAGATCGGTGGGACGGTCGGGGACATCGAGTCGCTACCGTTCCTCGAGGCGGCCCGCCAGGTGCGTCACGACGTCGGCCGGGACAACTGTTTCTTCCTGCATGTCTCCCTGGTGCCCTACCTGGCCCCGTCCGGCGAGCTGAAGACCAAGCCGACCCAGCACTCGGTGGCCACCTTGCGCAACATCGGTATCCAGCCCGATGCGCTGGTCTGCCGCGCCGACCGCGAAGTCCCGGCCGGGCTGAAGCGCAAGATCGCTCTGATGTCCGATGTGGACATCGACGGGGTGGTCGCGGCGCCGGATGCACCGTCGATCTACGACATCCCCAAGGTTCTGCACTCCGAGGGCCTCGATGCCTATGTGGTGCGCCGGCTCGGGTTGCCGTTCCGGGACGTGGACTGGACCGAGTGGGGGGACCTGCTGGACCGGGTACACACCCCGAAGGAGGTGGTGCGGATCGCTCTGGTGGGCAAGTACGTCGACCTGCCCGACGCCTACCTGTCGGTGACCGAGGCGCTGCGGGCCGGCGGGTTCGCGCACCGGGCCAAGGTCGAGGTCAGCTGGGTGCCCTCAGATACCTGCGAGACCCCCGCCGGTGCGCAGGCCGCGCTGGCCGGAGTGGACGGAGTGCTGGTGCCCGGTGGGTTCGGGATACGCGGGATCGAGGGCAAGATCGGGGCCATCCACCATGCCCGGGTCCGCGGGGTTCCCACCCTGGGCTTGTGCCTGGGCCTGCAGTGCATGGTGATCGAGGCCGCCCGCAACCTGGCCGGTCTCGACGGCGCCGGCTCGACCGAGTTCGACGAGACCAGCCCTCATGCGGTGATTACCACCATGCCCGATCAGACCGACGTCGTGGCTGGTCAGCGTGACATGGGGGGGACGATGCGGCTGGGTAGTTACCCGGCGTCGCTGGTGCCGGGCTCGGTGGTGGCGACGGCTTATGGCGTCACGGAGGTCGCCGAGCGGCACCGGCACCGCTATGAAGTGAACAACGCCTACCGGGACAAGCTCGCCAGTGCGGGTCTGGTGATCAGCGGAACGTCCCCCGACGGCCATCTGGTCGAATTCGTCGAGCTGAACGCCGGCACCCACCCGTTCTTCGTCGGCACCCAGGCCCACCCTGAACTCACCAGCCGGCCCACCCGCCCGCATCCACTGTTCGTCTCGTTCATCGAGGCGGCGCTGAACTATCAGACCGCGGACCGGTTGCCGGTCGTGCTGCCGGCCGAGCTGCCGGTTGGGCCGCGGTGAGCCCGCCGCGGCCGTTCGCGGTGTCGGGCAGCGACACCCTGCACGTCGGCCGGGTCCTCGCGCTGCGGCTGGACCAGGTGGTGATGCCCGGTGGCCGGACCGCCGGGCGAGAGGTTGTCGAGCACCCCGGTTCGGTAGTAGTCCTGCCGCTGCACGACGACGGCTCGGTGGTGATGATCGACCAGTACCGGCACCCGCTGGGCCGCCGGATCCGGGAGCTGCCCGCCGGGCTGCTCGACGCACCGGGGGAGGATCCAGTCACGACTGCCCGCCGCGAACTGCTGGAGGAGGTCGGATACACCGCGCGGGGCTGGTCGGTACTCGTCGACTTGGTGCCCTCGCCTGGGTTCAGCGACGAAGCGCAGCGGGTGTTTCTGGCCCGCGGGCTCACCGAGGTCGGCCGGCCCGCCGGTGGCGACGACGAGGAGGCCGATCTGGAGGTGGTCCGACTTCCGCTGGCCGAGGCGGTGCGCCAGGTACTGGCCGGTGAGATAGTCAATGCGCCGGCTGTCGCGGGACTGCTCGCCGCGCACGCCGTGCTCGCCGGCCCAGCACTCGGCACAGCCCAACCGCGGCCGGTCGGAGCGCCCTGGACAGACCGCCCGACCCGCTTCGCGCACCGCCGAGGAGGCACGACGGGGTGAAGATCGGTGTCCCGCGGGAGCTGAAGATCCACGAGTACCGGGTCGCGATGACGCCGGCCGGGGTACTCGAGCTGACCCGCCGCGGGCATGAGGTGCTGGTGGAGCACGGTGCCGGCGCTGGCTGCGCATTCCCTGACGAGGCCTACGTGGCCGCGGGCGCCCGGATCGTGCCGCTGGCCGACGACGTGTGGAGCCAGGCGCAGACGGTGCTCAAGGTGAAAGAACCGGTGCCCGAGGAGTACCACCGGATGCGCAAGGGCCAGACCCTGTTCACCTACCTGCACCTGGCCGCGTCGGCGGAGTGCACGTCCGCGCTGATCGACGCCGGGGTCGATGCCATCGCCTACGAGACGGTGCAACTGCCCGACGGCTCGCTGCCGTTACTGGCCCCGATGAGCGAGGTCGCCGGGCGGATGGCCCCCCAGGTGGGGGCGCACTGCTTGGAACGCATGCAGGGCGGGCGCGGGGTGCTGCTCGGCGGGGTCTCCGGGGTGCCGGCCGGCAAGGTGGCGGTGCTCGGGGCCGGGGTGGTGGGGATGAACGCCGCCACCATCGCGCTGGGCATGCAGGCTGAAGTGGTAGTGCTGGATACCAACGTCAACCGGCTGCGGGAGATCGACTTTGTGTACCGGGGCCACCTGCAGACCATCGCGTCGAACGCCTACGAGGTGGAGAAGGCGTGCCTGTGGGCGGACCTGGTGATCGGGGCGGTGCTGGTGCCCGGCGCCAAGGCGCCCACCCTGGTCAGCCATGACCTGATCGGCCGGATGCGGCCGGGATCCGTGCTGGTGGACATCGCCATAGACCAGGGCGGTTGCTTCGCTGATTCCCGCCCCACCACGCACGCCGACCCCACCTTCACCGTGCACGATTCGGTCTTCTACTGCGTGACGAACATGCCCGGTGCGGTACCGCACACGTCCACCTATGCGCTGACCAACGTCACGCTGCCCTACGTCTGCGCGCTGGCCGACAAGGGACTTCGGCAGGCGGCGCGCGACGACCCGTCGCTGGCCCGGGGAGTCAACGTGCTGGCGGGCTCCGTCGTCCTCGCTGAGGTCGCCAGAGCGCACGATCGCCAGTACCTGCCGCTGGCCGAGGCACTCGGGTGAGCTCAGGTCTGCCGCCGGCGCTGGCAGCGGTGATCTCCGGGTATCTCGACCACCTCGCGGTGGAGCGCGGCACGTCGGCCAACACGCTGGACTCCTATGCCCGCGACCTGCGCCGTTACGGCACCTACCTGGCGTCGGCTGGGGTCGCTGGGCTCGCCGAGGTGCGCGAGGAGCAGGTGACCGGGTTCGTGGCTGCGCTGCGCGACGGCGCCGGTGGGCACCGGCCGCTAGCCCCGTCCTCCGCCGCCAGGGCGCTGGTCGCGACTCGCGGGCTGCACCGGTTCGCTCTGCGGGAAGGCCTGGTGCCGGCGGATGTCGCGGCTGAGGTGCACCCCCCGAGCCCACCGAAACGGCTGCCGAAGGCGCTCGGCGTGCACGATGTGCTGCGGCTGCTGGAGGTTTTCTCCGCCGAAGGGGGACCCCGCGCGCTGCGCGACCGGGCGCTGCTGGAGTTGCTGTATTCCACCGGTGCGCGGATCTCCGAAGCAGTCGGGCTGGATCGCGACGACGTAGACCCCCCCGCCCGCACCGTGTTGCTGCGCGGCAAGGGGGGCAAGCAGCGGCTGGTGCCGGTGGGGCGGCCGGCGCTGGCCGCGCTGGACGCCTACCTGGTTCGCGGCCGCCCAGCGTTCGCCGCCCGGGGGACGGGCATGGCTGCGGTCTTCCTCAACGCCCGTGGCACCCGGCTGTCCCGGCAGAGTGCCTGGGCGGTGCTTCAGGACGCCGCGGCCCGGACCGGGATCACCGCAGCGGTGTCACCGCACACCCTGCGGCACTCCTTTGCCACCCACCTGCTGGAGGGCGGCGCGGACGTGCGGGTGGTGCAGGAACTGCTCGGGCACGCCTCGGTGACCACGACGCAGGTCTACACCCTCGTGACGGTGGACACCCTGCGTGAGGTCTATGCGACCGCCCACCCGCGGGCGCGGGGCTGAGGGCCTTGTGAGTGGCAATGCGAGTCAGAACCCGCATCGCCACTCACGGGGGATAGGCTCCCCGGGATCGCACCGCGCTGGGAAGGGGTTCCATGTCGACCTGGGCGTCCGCGCAGCAGCCGCTGGCTGTGCCGACCCCGCCGATCTCGTATGGCGACGAGGTCGTCGACAACGGGATCGATCCGGCCGGGCGCCGGCGTCGTGCGGTGCCGCAGCCGCCTCCACTCGACCGGCACGGGCCGGCCCGGGTGGTGGCGATCTGCAACCAGAAGGGCGGGGTCGGCAAGACCACCTCGACGATCAACCTGGGAGCCGCGCTCACCGAGTACAACCGCCGGGTGCTGCTGGTCGACTTCGACCCGCAGGGGGCGCTGTCGGTCGGGCTCGGGGTGGCCTCACACCAACTGGACCGCACCATCTACAACGTGATCATGGGGCAGGGAGTACCGGTGGAGGAGGTCGTGCAGACGACCTCGGTGCCGGGCATGGACCTGCTGCCCAGCAACATCGACCTGTCAGCCGCAGAAGTGCAACTGGTCACCGAGGTGGGCCGGGAGCAGACGCTGGGCCGAACCTTGCGGCCGCTGCTGCCGCTCTATGACTTCATCCTGGTCGACTGCCAGCCGTCCCTGGGCCTGCTCACCATCAATGCGCTGGCTTGCGCGGACGGCGTGGTGATCCCGCTGGAGTGCGAGTTCTTCAGCCTGCGGGGGGTGGCGCTGCTTATCGACACCATCGACAAGGTGCGCGAGCGGCTCAACCCCAGGCTGGCGATCACCGGGATCCTCGCCACCATGTACGACCCGCGCACGTTGCACGCCCGTGAGGTGATGGCCCGGGTGGTGGAGGCTTTCGGCGACACCGTGTTTGACGCCGTGATCAACCGGACCGTGAAGTTCCCCGAGACCAGCGTTGCCGGCGAGCCGATCACTCGGTGGGCACCGAAATCCGCCGGGGCGAAGGCCTATCGCATGCTGGCCCGTGAGGTGATCGCGCGATGAGACCTGTTTGCGGGGTCGAATCATCTGCTCAGACTGCGGTGCAGGATGCGGGGCCGGCAGCGTCGGGCCGCTTCACCGTGCGGCTGGACAACTTCGAGGGCCCGTTCGACCTGCTGCTGCAGCTTATTTCTCAGCAGCAGATGGACCTCACCGAGGTGGCCTTGCACCGGGTGACCGACGAGTTCATCGCGCACCTCCGCATGCTGGGCGAAGCCTTCGACCTGGACGAGACCACCGAGTTCCTGGTTGTCGCGGCGACCCTGCTGGACCTCAAGGCAGTGAGGTTGCTGCCGTCGGCCCAGGTCGAGGACGAGGAGGACCTCGCACTGCTGGAGGCGCGGGACCTGCTGTTCGCGCGGCTGCTGCAGTACCAGGCGTACAAGCAGGTCGCGGCGCTGTTCGCCGAGCTGGAGTCCGGAGCGCTGCGCCGTTACCCGCGATCGGTGGCACTCGAGGAACGGTTCGCCGATTTGCTACCCGAGGTGCTGCTCGGCGTCGACGCTGCCCGCTTCGCCGAGACCGCGGCCGCGGTGTTTCGACCGAAGCCGCCGCCCATGGTGTCGCTGGAGCATCTGCACACCCCCCGGGTGTCGGTGCACGAACAGGCCGCCCTGCTGCGCACCCGGCTCGCTCGCGAAGGCCAGGCGAGCTTCCGCAGCTTGGTCGCCGACTGCGGGCACACCAGGGAGGTGGTCGCCCGCTTCCTGGCATTGCTGGATCTGTACCGTTCCGCGGTGGTGGTCTTCGACCAGATCGATCCGCTGGGTGATCTGCACATTCGGTGGACGGGTGGCTCCGAGCAGGCCACTGCGGCAGCGTCGGATTCAGATGAGGACGAGGACTACCGGTGAGCGAATCTGCAGCCGTCGTGTTATCCGCCGGGTCTGTTGTATCCGGGTCTGCGGGACTGCCAGGGCTGTCCAGTGACGGCGAGCTCGACGCCGCCCTGGAGGCGCTGCTGCTGGTGGTGGACTCCCCGGCGGGTGAGGACGCGCTGGCCGGCGCGCTGGATCAGCCGGTGGGCCGGGTGGTCGAAGCATTGCACCGGCTGCGGGACGGCTACGCCGGCGCCGGCCGCGGTATCGACCTGCGTCAGGTGGGGCAGGGGTGGCGGTTGCACACCCGCGATGTGCACGCACCATTCGTGGAACGGCTGTTGCTGGACGGGCAGCGGGCCAGGCTCACCCGGGCCGCCCTGGAAACCCTGGCCGTGGTGGCCTACCGCCAGCCGGTCACCCGCTCCCGGGTCGCCGCAATCCGCGGGGTGAACGTCGACGGGGTGATGCGCACCCTGCTGGCCCGCGGTCTGGTGGCGGAGATCGGGACCGACCCGGAGACCCACGGCACGCTGTACTGCACGACGGAGCTGTTCCTGGAGCGGCTCGGACTGTCCTCGTTGGAGGATCTTCCGCCGATCGCCCCGCTGCTGCCCGACATCGACACTATCGACGATGTCCCCCTCTGAAACAGTGTCTGCCCTGCCCCGGCTGCACAAGGTGCTGGCCCAGGCCGGGGTGGCTTCCCGGCGTGCGGCCGAGGAGATGATCGCCCGGGGCCGGGTCCAGGTGGACGGGACCGTGGTGCGCGAGATGGGGGTGCGGGTCGATCCCGAGCAGGCTGTCATCCATGTCGATGGCATGCGACTGGAACTGCGCTCCGACGTGGAGCACCTGGCATTGAACAAGCCCCGCGGTGTGCACTCGACGATGTCCGACGACCGAGGCCGGCCCTGTGTGGGTGACTATGTGGCCGACCGGGCACAGCGCCTGTTCCACGTCGGCCGCCTCGACGCGGACACCGAGGGGCTGCTGCTGCTCACCAACGACGGAGAGCTGGCGCACCGGCTGATGCACCCCTCCTACCGGGTACTCAAGACCTACCTGGCTGAGGTGCCCGGTCCGGTATCTCGGGCAGTGGGCCGGATCCTGCGGGCCGGAGTGGAGTTCGACGACGGCCAGGTGGCGGTGGACGGATTCCGGGTCGTGCAGTCGCTACCCGGCAAGGCGTTGGTCGAGGTGGTGCTGCACGAGGGGCGAAAGCACATCGTGCGGCGGCTGCTCGCTGAGGTCGGGCACCCGGTGCAGCGCCTGGTGCGTACCGCGATCGCCGACGTCCGCCTCGGGGAACAGCGTTCCGGAACGGTTCGGGTGCTGTCCCGTCCCGAGGTGGGTGCCCTCAACCGCGCGGTCGGTCGGTAGCCCTCGTACCGCTACCGGCTGCGGCGGGCAGAATGGACTCGTCAGCGGGACCGGGAGGTCAGTCGGGTGCAGCAAGGCGACAGATTGCGGGGCGTGGTAGCGGTGGACGGGCCTGCTGGCACCGGGAAGTCGACCGTGTCCCGCCGGCTGGCGTCGTCCCTGGGTGCCCGGTACCTCGACACTGGTGCGATGTACCGGGCCGCTGCGCTGGGCGCATTGCGAGCCGGTGCGGACCCCGGCGAGCCGGATGCCGTTTACGCGGCGGTGGCACGGCGGCACATCGAGGTGGGTACCGACCCGGACACCCCCCGGGTGCTGCTCGACGGTGAGGATGTCGCGGCGGAAATCCGTGGCCCGGCGGTGACCCGCGCGGTCAGCCCGGTCTCGGCGATGCCCGAGGTACGTCACCTGCTCGTCGCCCAGCAGCGCCGGATCATCCTTGAGGCGACCGCCAGCGGCGGGATCGTGGTGGAGGGGCGCGATATCGGGACCGTGGTGGTCCCCGACGCCCCGCTGAAGGTCTTTCTCACCGCGGACGCGGCCCAGCGGGCCGCACGCCGGGCAGCCCAGGACGGTGTCGAGGACGTGACGGAGGTCCATCGCGACGTCGAGCGCCGCGACCGCTTCGACTCCAGCCGGGTGGCGTCGCCGCTGCGCTCCGCCGAGGACGCCGTCGAGCTGGACACCACCGTGCTGGACGTCGACACCGTCGTGGGCAGGCTGCAGGAGCTGGTGATCGAGCGCGGGCTGCTCGCCACGGTCGTTCGGGGGCGACAGTGACCCCCCAGCTACCGAAGGGTACCCCCGGGATACCGCACGGCACGTGGCTGTGGCTGCAGGGCTTTACACGCTGGATCGGGACCTGGTGCTTCTTCATCGGTTACCGGCTGCGCGTCCGGCACCGGGATCGGATCCCGACCAGCGGAGCCGTCGTGGTGGTGGCTAACCACAGCGCGATGGTCGACGGCCCGATGCTGTACGGGCTGCTGGGACGGCGCAGTTCGTTCCTGATCAAGCAGGAGATGTTCCGCGGCCCACTGGGCTGGATATTGCGGCGGATCGGTCAGCTGGCCGTGCGCCGCGGCGAGGCCGACCGTGCGCCGTTGCTCACCGCAGTCCGGCTGCTGCGTCACGGCGGGGTGGTGGTGGTGTTCCCGGAGGGCACCCGCGGCGACGGCGATGTGGACAGCGCGCAGCTGGGCGCGGCGTGGCTGGCCCGGGCTGGTGGGGCGAGGCTGCTGCCGGTGGCGATTCGCGGGACCCGGCGACCGCCTCGGAGCAACCGGCGGTTCCGGCCGCAGGTTGACGTCCTGATCGGCGAGCCCTTCGCGGTGCCCCCGGGCCGGGGGCGAGCGGCATTGGTCGCGGCCACCAACGACATGCGCTACCGGCTGGTGGCGCTGGTCGCCGAGCTGGATCGGATCCGCGGCCTCGGCCTGGCCCGCGCGTTGCGGCCGAAGGGAGCGTGATGAGTAGTTCTCTGCGTGGCGATGGGACCTGGTCCGACGAGGCCGAATGGTCGGCATTAGACGTCGAGGGCGGTGACGCTGAGCCGGATGTGGCACTTGAGCAGCCTGTGCTCGCGGTGGTGGGCCGCCCCAACGTCGGCAAGTCGACGCTGGTCAACCGGATCCTGGGACGTCGTGAGGCGGTAGTACAGGACGTGCCGGGGGTGACCCGGGATCGGGTGGCCTACGACGCGCTGTGGAATGGGCGCCGGTTCACCATCGTCGACACCGGGGGGTGGCAGCCCGACGCGCGCGGCCTGCAGGCCGCGGTGACCGGGCAGGCCGAGCTCGCGATGCGGACTGCCGATGCGGTGCTGCTGGTGGTCGACGCCACGGTGGGAGCCACCGCGGCGGAGGAAGCGGTGGCCCGGGTGCTGCTCCGCTCATCGACCCCGGTCGTGCTGGCCGCCACCAAGGTGGACGACGAGCGGGCGGTCGCCGACACCGCGGCACTGTGGTCGTTGGGGTTGGGCGAACCGCACCCGGTGAGTGGGTTGCACGGTCGCGGCACCGGCGACCTGCTCGACGCGGTGCTGGCGGCCTTGCCCTCCTCGCCGCAAGACGTCGCGGGTCGGGCCGCAGGACCGCGCCGGGTCGCGCTGGTCGGCAAGCCCAACGTGGGCAAGTCAAGCCTGCTCAACCGCTTGGTCGGTGAGCAGCGTTCGGTAGTGCACGACGTCCCGGGCACCACGGTGGACCCGGTGGACTCGCTGGTGGAGCTGGACGGCGAGGTGTGGCGGTTCGTGGACACCGCCGGGCTGCGCAAGCGGGTCAAGACCGCAAGCGGCACCGAGTACTTCGCCTCGCTGCGCACCCGGGCGGCGATCGAGGCTGCCGAGGTGGCAGTGGTGCTCATCGATGCCAGCGAGCCGATCACCGAGCAGGACCAGCGGGTGATCACCGAAGTAGCGGAGTCCGGGCGAGCGCTGGTGCTGGCGTTCAACAAGTGGGACCTGGTCGACGCTGATCGACGCGAAGAACTGACCCGGGAGCTGGACCGGGACCTGGCCCGGGTGCCCTGGGCGGAGCGGGTGAACATCTCGGCGCGCACCGGGCGGTCGGTGGCCAAGCTCACGCCGTTCTTGCGCACCGCCCTGGAATCATGGGACCGCCGAGTCCCCACCGGGCGGCTCAACGCGTGGCTGTCGGAGGTGATCGCGGCCACGCCACCGCCGGTGCGCGGGGGCCGGGCGCCCAAGGTGCTCTTCGCCACCCAGGCCGGCGCCCGACCGCCCACCTTCGTGCTGTTCACCACCGCTTTCCTCGAGGCCGGGTACCGGCGCTTCCTGGAACGGCGACTGCGGGAGACCTTCGGCTTCACCGGCAGCCCGGTACGGATCTCAGTCCGGGTCCGGGAACGCAAGCCCCGATAGCGCGAGCTGGAAGATCACACGCGCACCACGGCGGCGTCGATGGAAAGCGCCTCGAGGAGGTGCCGCAGATCCTCGGGGTCGCTGGTCAGGACCAGATCGCCAGCGCGGGCAAGTGACGCGACGTGGGCGTCGACGACGTCCCGAGTGCGGCTGGTGGCGAGCAAAGCGCCCAGCAACCTCCCGATGCGGAGGTCCAGCGGCGGAGCCGCCACGCCAGCCAGCACCCGGGCCAAATGGGCCTGACGGGCACCGTGATGCAGCACCTGTGCCACCGCGGCAGGACTGGTGCGGACCGCGATCCGCTCTTGCTGCGCGACACGTAGCAAGGCACCCATCCGCCGGTCCCGGCGGTCGATCGCCAGCAGCGCCCCTGCATCGAGGACCAGGCTCACGTCGGGTGTCCCCGCGATCCGTTGCACAACTGGTTCGCCCCGTCCTGACCGGCTGCCCCCAGGCCGGGCTTCATCGGCACAGAGAAGCGGTCCACCTGCATGCATACCACCATATCGCATATTGTTGTATGTCCACGGCGCTGCCAGTGCTCCTTGGCTGCTCTGGGCGCCCCGAGCTCGACAAGAGAGCTGTCCCAGGTCCGCGGCGCAACTCTCACGTCGAGCTCGGGGCAGGCGTGATAGCAGAGATGTCGGTCACGACCTTAGGGTTTGGAGGGCGCGACAGCGGGCATGGTGGAGATACGACCACGACACGACCGAAAGGGGCGGTGTGTCCTCCACGATCGAGGTGTTCTCCGACTTCGTCTGCCCGTTCTGTTACCTCGCTGAGCAACCGCTCGCGGACGCCGTTGAGGGTGGTGACGTGCAGATCGCCTGGCAACCCTTCGAGCTGCGACCTCAACCCACCCCTACGCTGCGACCCGAGGGCGACTACCTGCAGTCGACGTGGCAGCGGGTGGTCTACCCGATGGCCGAGCGCATGGGCGTCCCGATCGTGCTGCCCAGGGTGTCGCCGCAGCCCTACAGCCGGCTGGCCTTCGAGGGTTTCGCTTACGCCGCCGAACGTGGCGTGGGGAAGCGGTACACCGAGCGGATGTTTCGGGCGTTCTTCGTCGAGCAGCGCGATATCGGGCGGCCCGAGGTTCTGGCAGATGTTGCCGCGGAACTCGGGCTGGACGCCGACGATTTCCGTGCGGGGCTGGACTCCGGTCGTTACGCCGAGACCCACCAGCAGGCGCTTCGCCGGGCCCGGCAGCTGCAGATCACCGTCGTGCCTACGTTCCTGCTCGACGGCCAGTGGTTGGAGGGCATGCCCTCGGCTGAGGGCCTGAACCGACTGCTCAACGGTGCGGCCGTCGTTCGGTAGTGGTTCGCGGCTGCCGATGCAGCTCCGCTAGGCTGGGTGGGCGCCTGTGAGGGCGTGGCCGGGACGTGGCGCAGTTTGGTAGCGCACTTGACTGGGGGTCAAGGGGTCGCAGGTTCGAATCCTGTCGTCCCGACCAGCAAGAAGCCCGCTGACGCTGGGCGAAACACCAGGTCAGCGGGCCTTCTTCCTGTTTGGAGTTGATCTCGCTGGATCGGGGACCATGTGCAGTTGGGGACCATTTGGGGACCACGCACTTGGTTTGGCGGGTTCCCGCTTGACAGCCAGCGGATTGCTGCCGACCTGGGATCTCGCTCAGTGACGTAACCACACCCGCCGCTATGGCGTCGGTGTGCGGCTCGCCGGGTAGCACTGGTACAAAGCTGACGCACCGATGCACCCGCGAGTCGATGGAGCGCGAATGGCAGTGCCGGACTACCAGAGCCTCATGGCTCCGTGCTTGACGGTCCTCCAGGACGGGAACGCCCGCACTGCGCCGCAGGTGCGCGATGCGGTAGCGCGTGCCGTCGCGCTGACCGACGACGATCGGCAGGCAACGATTCCGAGCGGCGCCCGACGATATGACAGTCGGGTCCATTGGGCGATCACATACATGGCACAGGCCGGTCTCGTGCGTCGCCCGCGGCGGGGTATTGTCCAGATCACGGATCGCGGGCGTGAGGTACTCGCCAAGAACCCTGAGCACATCGACAACGGTGTGTTGAGCAGTTTTCAAGAATTCCTGGACTTCAAGGGCCGAGCGCGTGAGCAAGAGCACGCAGATGCCGCGTCGTCTCCAACTGTGTATGCCGAACCGGACTCGGTACCTCCGGACGAGGCCATCAGCGCTGCACTCCAGCTCGCGAACGCTGCTCTCACCGATGAGTTGCTCGTCAAAATTCGTGACCGCGACCCGATATTCCTTGAGCAACTGGTCCTGAAGGTTCTGACCGCCTTGGGGTATGGCGGTGCGAACGGGGCTGCTCAGCACCTGGGACGCGCCGGTGACAAGGGCCTCGACGGTGTCATCCGACAGGATGCGCTGGGTCTTGACCGGATCTACGTGCAGGCTAAGCGTTACTCCGCTGAGAACTCGGTTGGCAGGCCCGAAATTCAGGAGTTTGTGGGAGCGCTGCACGGCGCGCAGGCAGATCGCGGGGTCTTCATCACAACGAGTCGGTTCACTGCCGAGGCCCAAACTTATGCGGAGCGGGTGCACGCGCGGGTCATTCTCATCGATGGTCAACAGCTCGCTCGTATGATGGTGACCCATAATATCGGTGTCCAGGTCAAGAACACGTACGTGATCAAGCGCGTCGACGAGGACTTCTTCGAGGACGTGTAACTCTGGCGCTTAGCCACGATCCTCCTCGATCCGTGCTTCCTGCGTCGCCAGGTTGGGCACAACCCGGAGCCGACGACTGGTCGGAGAGTGAACGGTACTCAGAAATGCGGATAGCGACTCGCCAGCGGCTGCAATAGATGTGGCGTCGGGGTGCTCTGGCGACGTCGGATATTGGAACTGTCTGAATGCCTGCCTTATGGCCTTGGTCGGCGACTGATCTCGGCGGCGTAGGTGGTCCAGTCTCCTGCGGCGGCGCGTTGCCAGGCGACCGCGACGG
>JBOHGH010000082.1:0-21297 GCA_050699975.1 Pseudonocardiaceae bacterium
CAGGCCGGGCTCGCCGACCGGCGCACACCGCGCACCCGTCAGCAGCGTCCGGCCGGCCGAACTCGCCAAGAACGCGCTCACCTCTACCGATGACCCGCCAAAGAAAGATCTAGCGCTGTAGTACTAGGCGTCAGCAAACAAGCGGCGCATGCGCGCTACCGCAACCTGCGGCGGTGAACCGCATTCAGCGGGCGGTCGACGGGATCCTGCGCTAGGGTCGCAGTTGCGATTGTATGGCGGCTGAGAGCGCGCGAACTCGCGGGCCTGGGCACCGACGTGCCCACCGCGACAGTCGTGCACTCGACATCGTGGCGACCCAACCGGGTGGGCTGATCCTCACCTACGCGATCCTGCCGGACCCGGACCCTGATGACGGCGCCGTGCCTGCCGTCCCCGCTGATGCCAGAGTCGTCTGCTCGGCGGATGCCGCGGCCCCGTCCCCGCCGGTGGTTGCGGTCGAGCACGTCCTGGCCCATGCGCTGCGCCACCTATCCTTGGTGGCACGGACCAGCCCAGCGGTGGTCGCCGCGGTCGCCGCGCACCCGAAGCTGTGGCACGCTGTGGTCGCCCACACCCCGGACGTGGCTGGTCAGCTCGTCCTCACCTGAGCCTCAACGTGAGTAAAGGGGTGATCCTCCTGGTGACCCCTCGCCCGAGGATGCTTGCCATCATCGGCTCCGGGGAGACCGCCCCGACGATGGCACGAGTGCACCGCCTGCTCGTGGAGCGTCTCGGCGCCCCACCCGTGGATGCGGTACTCCTCGACAGCCCGTACGGCTTCCAGGAGAACGCTGACGAAATCTCTCAGCGCACCGTCGGCTACTTTCGAAACCTCCAGATTCCCTTCGACGTCGCATCGTGGCGTACCGCGGACGACGTCTTGGCGCGTGAGCGGGCGTTGGCGCGCATCGACGACGCCGACTATGTCTTCGCCGGCCCGGGTAGCCCGACGTACGCGCTCGGAGTCTGGGACAGCAGCCGGCTGCGTGAGGTCCTGGTCGACAAGCTCGCCAACGGTGGCTGCGTGACCTTCGCCAGCGCAGCAGCGCTGACCCTCGGGGTCGCCGCCGTGCCGGTGTACGAGATCTACAAGGTCGGTACAACCCCGTACTGGGCGGCAGGCCTGGATCTGCTGGCGCAGATCGGCCTGCGCGCGGCGGTGATCCCGCACTACGACAACGCTGAGGGCGGAACTCACGACACCCGGTTCTGTTATCTCGGCGAGCGGCGGCTGCGACTGCTGGAGTCGATGTTGGACACCGATACCGTCGTGCTCGGCATCGACGAACACACCGCGGTCCTGTTCGATCTCGATACAGACACTGTCACGGTGCTGGGCCGGGCCGCGCTCACGGTCCGTAGACAAGCAGTGAGCACGGTATTCTCGTCGGGCGCCACCATTGCGATCGATGAACTTCGGGCGATCGCTGCAGGCGGCGGCTCGGCGCTTGGGTTGCCGAGCGACCAGCCGTCAGCCGCCGAGGTAACTCTGACCCCATCGCTGCGCGCGGAGGCCGACCGGCTGGCGCAGGTCTTCGACACCGGGTTAAGGACCCGTGATCTGGGTGCGGCCGTCACGGCGGTCCTCGAGCTGGAGCAGGCGATCGTCGACTGGTCGGCAGACACCGAGGAGGAGGACGACGCCGCCGGGCCCCGGGCCATGCTGCGCCGGATGGTGACGCGCATAGGCGAACTCGCCGCGGTGGGTGCGCGGGATCCACGGGAGGCCGTGGCGCCATTCGTGGACGCGCTCATCGAACTCCGGCATCAGGCCCGCGAACAGGGTTCCTGGACACTCGCCGACACCTTGCGCGACCGGCTCACCGCAGCCGGAATCGAGGTACGAGACACCCCCGATGGCGCAGTCTGGCTGCTCGCGGATCGGGGACACAGCCTGAGCCGGGATCAACCCGGCGGTCCGACCCCGGGGTCAAGGTAACGGCGGTGGACGGCGTGCAGCACCTCGCCATGGGACCGATCCGTGACACCGGCGAGCTCGTCGAGCAGGATGCCGGATAACGAGGACAACCCGAAGATCATCTCGGCCAGCCCGCGCATGGGGTCCCGGGCGTCGACGGCGTCGCCGATGGTGCGGTGCATGGCCTGATGAAAGACCTAGGGGTCGGCTTCGGTCTCAGCGATGCTCCACGCGTTGAGCACCTCCAGCGCGGCCGGCAACACGGCGTGCATCAGCTCATCAGGATTGTCGACGCTCATATCGCCGCTCCGCCCCGGCGGATCAGGGCAGCACCACCGACCGGGCGTGGGAGAACCTGCGGGCGACGTCGGCCCAATTCGCGACGTTCCACCAGGCCTCGACGTAGTCGGCCTTGACGTTGCGATATTGCAGTTAGAAGGCGTGCTCCCACATGCCGAGCAGCAGCAGCGGCATTGTGCCCGCAGTCAGGTTGCCCTGGTGGTCGTAGAGCTGCTCGAGCACCAGACGCTGCCCCAGCGATTCCCACGCCAGGATCGACCACCCGGAGCCCTGCACGCCCAGCGCGTTGGCGGTGAAATGCTTCCGGAACCCGTCGAAGGCCCCGAACTGCTCGTCGATTGCCGCGGCGAGTTCGCCGTCGGGCTTGTCTCCGCCGTCGGGCGACATGTTGGGCCAGAACACCGTGTGGTTGACGTGGCCACCGAGGTTGAACGCCAGGTTCTTCTCCAGCATGTTCACCGTCGCCAGTTGGTCGGACTCCCGGGCCTCGGCCAGCTGATCCAGGGCCGCGTCGATCTCACGACGAAGCCGGGCCCAACCCAAACCAGTCACCTTGGCCAGACTCCGCAGGCTCGTGCCAGCCGAGTAGGCGTGATGCAGGTAGCCGGCCAGGTCGTCGAAACCGAGCTCGCGCAACCGTCGGGCCAACGCCCGATCGCGCTGAGCCGCCCTGGTCATCCGGCCCGCGTCCAGCGCCGCGCGCCGGATTCGGGCGCTCTCCGGCGATGCGCTGGCGGTGGGCGCGGCGCGGGCCAGCGTGGCAAGGCGGCCGGTCCTGGAGAACTCCTGCCCGACCGCGAGCCGGGCCCGCAGTTCGGGCGAACGCCGGTAAGCCTCGGTCTGGCGGGTCGCGATCGACCGGGAGAGGGCATCGGCGACCAGCGGCCGGCTCCGGCACAACCCCATCGCGTCCCGGTAGGAGCCTGCAGTATGTCCATGCGTCCGGAGGTGGCTGCCCAGCGAGACATACCAGCGCCCGCACAGCTGGCAGCAGACCCGACCGGTGCCGGATTCGATCACCAACTCCCCGTGCGGGGCATGTGCGCAACGCAACCACCGATCGGCTCCCGCCGTAGCGCCTGCGGGCGCCAGCGGTCCGAGAACAGGATCGCGTCATGTCGCCGCTGTACCGTGAGGTGGTGGCAGCGTCGGCCGGTGACGAGCTGCGGCCGGTCAATGCGCCGCACCCGTGGGAGACTGCCGAGCTACTGCGCAGGCTGGAACTGTCCGACGTCGGTTCGGCGACGCTGGACGGGCTGCAGGTCACCGTCGAGCAGCTCTGCTGTGACTACTCGCAACGGCCAGCCGACGAGCTTCGCCACGAATCTCAGCGCTGGCTCAGCACGGTCGCCACACTGCTGCGGGGCGGGGTCGGCCTTCGCGCGCATCGCGAGCTGATGGTGAGCGCCGGCTGGCTCGCCTTGCTGGTCGGCTGCGTCGAGTATGACCTCGGGATGGTGGCTGCCGCGGAATCCACCAGGAGGGCAGCCGCCGGCCTCGGGCGCGAATCCGATCACGCGCAGATCGTCGCCTGGTCACACGAGATGAGCGCTTGGTTCGCGGTGACACAAGGCAGGTTTCGCGAGTCGCTGGATCACGCTCGGGCCGGCCAGGAGGCTGCGCCGTCGGATCCGGTGTCGGTTCAACTGGGCTGGCAGGAGGCCAAGGCGTTGGCCCGCTTCGGCGAGGTTCGCAAGGTGGCCGACGTGCTCGATCGCGGGTATGCGGTGCTTGACAAGCTGCCCCGCCCGCGACGGCCCGACAACCACTTCGTCATCGACCCCGGCAAGTGGGACCTCTACGCGATGGACTGCTACCGCATGGCCGGCCTTGATGACCTTGCCGCCGAACATGCCCGGATCGTCATCGACCACCACGTCCGGAACCGCCCGGCCGGCGTGCAGCGGGCACCCATGAGGGTTGCCGAGGCGAGGCTGACGCTGGGGGTCGTGGCTGCTCGTCGTGGCGAAGCCGAAGAGGCGGTGAACCTCGGTCATCAGGCGTTCGCCACCGCGAGGAAGTCGCTGCCCTCACTGCTGAGCTGCGCTGCCGAACTTGATCGTGAGCTGATCGCCAGTGCTGCGGATTCAGACAACACCCGGGAGTTTCGGGACGAGATGCGGCGGCTGCAGGCGAGCAGGAGTGGATTCGCTGCAGACATGCCGCCGGGGGCAACTTCCGGCACAAAGTTGCCGCCGGCGGCACGTCCCTAAGCTGTGACAGTCCTCCCCCCGGGGTCAGCGTTACCTGGTTATCTCAGCCCACACAGTGTTGCCGTCGGGCTGAACGTCGATACCCCATGCCTTGGTGAGGCTCTCCACCAGTTCCAGTCCCCGCCCACGCTCCTGGCCCAGCGGGTCGGTCCAGCGCTGCACCGGTCCGGGAAACCCGACCGGGGAGGCATCCCGTACGGCTACCCGCAGCCCGTGCGGACCACGTTCCAAGGTCAAGCCGACATCAGTACACGCGTGTTCGACCGCGTTGGCCACCAGCTCACCGACCACGAATTGGGTGGTCTCCAGCAACTCGTCGACCTGCCACAGCGGGCACATCTCGCGGACCAGCCGCCGAGCGGTAGCCGGGGCGCCGGTGTCGCAGGGTAACTGAATCCGCACCCGCACCACCGGCGGTCGCCGGTCAATCGCGGCCTCGGCCTCGAGGAGCAAGTGATACACCGGCACCAGGTCCGACACCCGACGGGCCGCCAGCGCCTGTGCCATCGCCGGGTCAGGCCGGCACAGTGCGAGCTTCGCCGACGGCCAGCCACCACACTGAGTCAGCACAGCGGGGAAAATCGTCACACACGACGCTCGACCCACTGCAAGCCCATCGAGGTCGACCACAACCCGGCCGCGGTCGAAAAACTCCTTCGCCAGCACCGGGCGCAGTTCCGCCGCGGTACGCACCGTGAGCAGCCCCCGCGGGTGCACCACAACTACCTGCCCGTGATGATGAACCGCGATATCAAGCGCGGAATCCATCGAGTCCCCCAACCCTTGCCTACGGACCGTGCCGAGGCATGCACACAGAGTTTACGACCCGACGCAAGCGGGCACCGCAGATAACGGCATTAAGGACTTTCTGGGACATAGGCCGCAATGTCGTTGCCGTCATACCCGGGACGGTTCGAGGTTGTCAGGCAAGCCTGACAACCTGGTTGACGTTCATTGCGGAGCGTGTACGGTCCGGTGGCGACTGTAACGTCCGGGGGGAGGAGTCACCCAGTGACACGCCAGCCTGAAACCATGGCACTCGACACCATGGAACTCGAAATCATCCCACTTGCGACCATCCCACGACCGCCCGATGTGCACATGCTGAGAGCAACGTTGAGCTGTCCCCAACCGGACACCACCGTCTGCACGGTAACCGGCAGGGTAGACCTGGTCAGCGCACCGGTCCTGACCGACACGCTCACCGAAGCGGTCCATGACGACCGTTCGCATCTCGTGATCGACCTATCCACCGCCGCTTCGCTGGATTCGGCCGGGTTGCAGGCGGTCCTCGAAGCTCTCGACAGTTACGACATCGACGGTCACGTCGCCGTCGTGGTCGACTCGAACTCCGAAACCATCAACTCGCCGGAAATCGCTGCACTGGACGAGCTCCTCGACAAGCATGACGATCTGGCCGGCGCTCTCCGAGCCTGCGCCAGGGCGTCGATCTCCACGCCCGGACGCCACCGAGCAAAGGTCATGGACCGGCCTCGCGCCCGGTGGGGAGGGTCCGTCGTCTAGCGGCTGTTGATGACCCCAGATTCGCCGCTACAGTCGCCGCTGCGCGAACCGAGTTGAGTGCCGAGCCAAGGGGCTGACATGGTCGCAAGCGGATCAAAGGTCGACTGGCAGCAGAGTCAGGACGCACTTCGCGATGAGGTTGCGCGGGTGACGGCCCTGCTGCGATCCATCCAGGATCCAGCGGCTCCCGCAGTGGGCCAGTGGAACCTCGGTGAGCTCGCCATGCATCTGTCGCAGGTCTGGTTGGTGGCTCCCGGCTTGGCGCGACGGGACCTTTCGCGCCTCTATGAGGTGATTCCCAGCATTGCCGGCGTGGCCGGCGACTCGCTGACCCGGGACATGTGGGACTGGGCCGACATAACTAAACTCGGGGTGAAGTCCGATCCGGAACGTAATCCGGCTGTCCTGGCTGATCGCATCGAGCAGCGGGCAGAGGAGTACTTCGGCGAGTGGGCCGGGCACTCTCCCGATGAGCCCCGTCCTTGGGCGGTCGAAGGCACCATCGTGCCCCTGTCGGCACTGACCGGTCACCTGTTGAACGAGATGGTCATGCACGGTTACGACATCGCCCGTGCCGCCGGGCGCAAGTGGCGGATCGAGCCAGCCCATGCGGCCATGGTGGTGCGGCAGTTCTTCGTCCCGGTCCTGCAAGCGGCCGACCCTCGGGTGTTTGTGAACCATGAGAAGGCGGCCGGCCTCCAGGCCACCTACGACGTCCACCTCCGGGGACACGACCGGCTGCAGTTCATTTTCGACGATGGGTCGCTCAGCGTCGAAGACCCGTCCTCCCGCCGGGTCGACTGCCACATCTCGGCCGATCCCGCAGCGTTCTTCATAGTGTTCTGGGCCCGCCAGAGTCAGTGGAACGCGATCGCCAAGGGGCAGTTGATGGCCTGGGGTCGCAAGCCGTGGCTGGGACCCCGGTTCAGGGCCTTGTTGCGCAACCCCTAGCCACTCACGGTGGAGTCCCGGGTGAGGGTGACGCGCGCGCATACGTCATCTGCCCGATGTGGAAGGCCCGAATCCGTCCCTACGGTTACCGCTGCGCGAACCCCACATGAAGACAACCCAATCGGGCGACGGACCAGGGGGCTGACGTGGTCGCAAGCGGACCGAATGTCCAGTGGCAGCAGGGCCAGGATGCACTCCGCGACGAAGTTGCGCGGGTGACAGCCCTGCTGCGTTCCATCCACGATCCCCAGCCGCACGCAGTGGGTCAATGGAACCTCGGCGAGGTCGCCATGCATCTTTCGCAAGCCTGGGTTGCCGTGCCCGGCCTGGCAAGACGCGACCTCTCCCGCATCCACGATGTGGCTCCCAGCCATGCCGGTGTGGCCGGCGACTCGCTGATCCGGGACATGTGGGAACTGGCCGACACGACCACGCTCGGGGTGAAGTCCGACCCCGAGCGCGATCCCGCTGTGCTGGCCGACCGCATCGAGGCCCGGGCGAAGGAGTACCTCAGCGAGTGCGTGGGAGCAGACCCCGATGCCCCCCGTGCGTGGTTGGTTCAAGGAGCCACCGTCCGGCAGTCGACCTTGACCTACCACCTGCTGAGCGAGACGATCATGCACGGTTACGACATCGCTCATGCCGCCGGACGCAAGTGGCGGATCGAACCGGCCCGCGCGGCCATGGTGCTGGGACGGTTCAACGCCCCCATCGCGCAAGCGCTCGCTCCCCGGGCGTTTGTGAACGGTGCGAAGGCGGCCGGCGTCCAGGCCACCTACGACGTTCGCATTCGGGGCGGGGACAGCTTCTATTTCATCTTCGACGACGGGGAGCTCCGCGTCGAAGAACCGTCCTCCCGCCGGGTCGACTGCCATATCTCGGCTGACCCCGTCGCGATGCTCATGGTGTTCTGGAGCCGGCAGAGCCAGTGGACGGCGATCGCCAAGGGCAAGCTGATGGCTTGGGGTCGCAAGCCGTGGCTGCGCCCGCAGTTCAGGGCGCTGATGCGTAACCCCTAGCCAGTCGCGGGGCGGCGTACCCTGCCCAGAGTGACTGAGGGCGCCCCACCGCGCGTCACGCCGCCGTTCATCACACCGCCGCCCGAACCCTTCCCGTTCCTTGGTCGATCCCGGGAGTTGACGGCCCTGCGGCGGCTGCTCCGCGGCGCCCGCCACAGAGGCGGCAAAGCCGCGGTCGTGCGGGGCGAAGCCGGGATCGGGAAGTCGCGGCTGCTGGCCGAGATCTTGGCCCACGCCGAAGCGGAAGGATTCCAGGTCCTCTCGGGTAGGACCGACGAGCTGGCTTCCGACCGGCCGCTCGGGGCACTGATCGAGGCTTTCGGGCTGCAGGCTGATGCGGCTGATCCGGAGCGAGCCGCGATCGGCCGGCTGATCACCGGGCAAGCCGGCCGGCTGGTGCCCCAGACTCCCGTCGTCGCTGCGGATGTCGGTTTTCGGATCATCGACGAGTCGGTAGCCCTGCTGGAACGGCTGGCCACCGACCGGCCGGTCGTGGTCGCCTTCGAGGACCTGCGCTGAGCCGATCCGTCGACCCTGCGCGCCGTCTGCGCCATCGGTCGGGCCCTGCCCGACCTGCCGGTGGCACTGCTGGTCACGCTGCGGCCCTTCCCTGAACGCTCCGAACTGGCGCAAGTGATCGACGAGCTGGTGCGCCACGGCGCAGCTGCGCTGGCACTCGAGGCGCTGGACCACCCGACGGTCATCGCGCTGGCCGAAGCCGTGGCCGGCGCACCGCCCGGCACGGTGCTGTCGGGGCAACTCGCGGGGACGGCGGGCAACCCGCTGTTCGTGATCGAGCTGATCAAGGCCCTGCGCGAGCAGGGCAGCCTGACCCTTCGCCAAGGACGGGCCGATGTCGCAGACCGCTCGCTGCCCCAGACCCTGCGGCTGACGATCCTGCGGCGGGTGCGCGGCCTGGCGCCGCAGACGCTGGAGGTCCTCAGGGTGGCGGCGGTGCTGGGGGCGGGAGTTCTCGGTGCCCGAGCTGTCCATGGTCACCGGGCAGAGCGCGGTCGCGCTGCTGCCCGAGCGCGGCGCTGCGGGCGCTGGGTGTCCGGCGACGGCGGGCGAGGCGCGTGCCCAGACCGTCGATGGGATGGGAGGGCTTGACCGACAGCGAACTGGGCGTCGCGCGGCTGGCAGCCGAGGGCCTGACCAACCGCGAGATCGGAGACCGGCTGTTCATCTCCCGCCGAACAGTAGGGACTCACCTCACCCACATCTTCCAGAAACTAGAAATCAACACCCGAACCCAGCTAGCCCGCCGCGTACAGCAATGAGCATCGGCGGTAGGTGAGAGACCCACCGATCTAGCGTTCAGATCGAGACAATCTGGTAACGTCTAGTTACTCCCCGGCGATGAGAGCAGCAGGACTGGCCACACTATCGTGCGGTGGGGGACCTAGCGATGCGCAGAGTCACCGATCGGTCGTTGATCGGGTCCGCCTTCCGTGCCGTGCTGGCCTTCATGTTGCTGACCTCGCTGCTGTTCGCGGAAGACCTCGTCGCCTCCGCCGAGTCAGAAGACTACGGCCAATACTCGCTGATGACTCAGCGCCATGCGGGAAAGCTCTACTCCGGCGGGAGCCCCGCGGGGCAGTGGTCGTGGATACCGCTAGGCAACGAGTCGGAAGTGTTGTGGGGCGACCCGGCGAAGTGGCCACCGGCCAACGCGGAACGGTTCATCCACTCCGCCGACTGGGTACTCCTCGACGGATGGCGCGACCACGGCACCTACTACGTTCAGCGGGTGCATCGGGAGTTGATCGGCGACGGATCCTGCCGAAATCTGGAGCCGGTGCCATCGGATGGGGGCCGCCAGCACTACGTTCGGTGGACGATCCCACGACGGGCGTACTGCCTTCAGGCGTGGGGCACCATCACCGAGCAACTCACCGGCAAGACCGTGGACTTCTCCCATACCCAGGTGTGGTCCCCGCCCAGCAGCTGCCGCAACAGCTACCTCGGTACCCGTACCTGCATCCGCCAGTGGGAATCGTGGTGGGACAACAAAGACACTCCCGGTGCCCCGATCACCCGCAAGCTCGAGCGCACCGTGTCACTCGCCCACGGTGTCGGGATGGGCTTCGTCATCGACCAGTCGTACCCGCATTCGTGGCATGCCGAACTGCATTCCGAGTGGTCCTGGTAACTGGGCCCGGTAACGCCGACTACATGCCCTGAGCGGGTGGCAGCGGGCCGACGGGACCAGGAAGCGGCCGACCGGGCCTCCGCCGCCGTGCTTGTCCGTAGCGTTCATGAGCGGCCTGCTTGCTCACCCCCAGCGAGTGACCGATCTCGGTCCATGGCGCGCCACGTGTCCGGGCCAGCCGTACCAGCCTGGCCCGCCACCGGTCCACGACCCGAGCAAGCGTCTCCACCGCGGTCAAGGCCTCGAGTACCGGTTCCACCGAGTGCCCGTCCTTGGGCTGCTCGGTGCTCACCGGGGCGGGCCGTTCAGTGCTTGCGAGAGCGTCCTGCGGAAGGTATCGCCCGAAGCGCTCCGCCGCGTGCAGCGCCTCGTAGGTCTGCCACGGCAACGGCGTCGAGCGAGGGGGCGCACGTCGGGTGCGCGGGGCAGGAATCGTTTCACCCGGGTCGTTGGACAGCTCACCCTGAGACGGGAGCTTCAGGTACACCCGGGTGGTGATTCCCTGCGGGCTGGTGTGCTGCTGGACCAGGTCGGACAGGTAGCTGACCAGCAGGAGGCCACGGGTGTGTGGTCGGCTGGAGTCAGCCGGTTGGCAGCCGACGAGGGGATCGACGATGTGCCTTGAGTCCCCAACTTCGGAGTCCCGCACTTCGGCGTCCCGAACTTCGGCGTCCCGAACTTCGCATACGAGGTAGCCCCGGTCGACCCAGATGCACAGCGTGCCGGTCGGCCCGCCATGAACGAGGCTGTTCGCCGTCAGCTCACCAACGATCAGCTTGAGCTCCGCGTGATCGCCGTCCAGGCCGAGGCGAGTGGCCTGGTCGCTGGCGAACTGTCGGGCGTGCGCCTGATTGGTGGCATCAAAGGTGAGGCTGGCAGCGGCCGCCACCGGAAAGAGTTGGTCATAGTCGGCGACGATTCGTTCCGGCGCATAGGCGGTGCTGACCCGCTCTCCGCTGGCATCGATCAGCAGCGGGTGGCAGGCCTGCGCATCGGCGAGAGTCTGCGGGCCCAACCGGTCGGCGTCATAGGGACACAGGATGGTGACGCGTCGGCCGGCGAACGCGATGTTAATCAAGGACTCGTGCTGGGCGCAGGCCGGGTACTCCATGGCGGCGCGGCCAGCCCACCTGTGTTCGCCGATGATCCGCACCCGCCCGGAGGGGTGGGCGTCGGCGAAGGCGCGCAGCACGCTCGGGATGATCCGCCCCGGGTGGCGGCCGGCGCGGGTCATATCCAGCAGGCGCACCCGCCCGGCATCAGAGCCCAGTTCGGTAAGAATGAGCCGCAGGTTGGGCCCCGGCACTGCGATGGCTACGGGTTCGCCGGCCGCCAGCCCATCGCGGATGAACGACACCGTGCCTTTGAGGTACTCCGCGGTACCGCGGTAGAAGAACGCCGGGTGTACAAACTCGTCGGCGGAGCGAGAACCGACCACACTCACCACCTCGTCTCGATGCGACCAGCAACGTCTACCCGCCGACGGATCGGCAGGCATCATCACCGCGCCTCGCCCCGTTGCCCAGAGTAGGTAGTGAACCCGGCGGTTACAACCCGATTGTCGTTGCTCACAGCAAGTTGCGACCAAAAATCTGATCAAGCACCCGCATTCAGCGGGCGCGACGGGGTTAATCGGGCCGATAACCCCGCTGCACCCGCTGAACGTGGCGGGCCAGCGGCCCACCGAAGGCCGCGTCCACCGTGAGGTGGATCCGTTCGCCGAACCCGGCTGGAGCCCGGCACGGTGTGCCGATCGGCTCGTCGACGCCTGGACACGACTGCTGTTGGCCTAGGATTCGCGCCCTACGACCTCCATCGCAGACTCGCAGATCACAGTGAAGGAGACGCCCGTGACGGCGATTGAGGACCTGGTGGACCGCAACGCATTGCGCTCGGGTACCGGCCCCGGTGTGCTGCCGTCCCCGCCTAGCCTGCGCATTGCGGTGGTGTCCTGCATGGACGCCCGGATCGACCCGGTCCAGCTGCTCGGCCTGCGACCGGGCGAGGCGCACGTGATCCGCAACGCGGGTGGCATCGTCACTGATGACGTCATTCGCTCCCTGGCGGTCAGCCAGCGAAAGCTGGGTACCACCGAGGTGATGCTGCTGCACCACACCAAATGTGGCATGGCGACGTTCACCGACGAGGACTTCTGGTCCGAGCTGCAGGAGGCCACCGGACTGCGGCCCACCTGGGCGGTCGGGACATTCCGCAACATGGAATCCGACGTGCAGCAGTCGGTGGAGCAAGTTCGGCGTAGCCCGTTCCTGGCGAACACCACGGCGGTACGTGGCTTTGTGGTGGATGTCGAGACCGGCGATCTTGCCGAGGTACTGCCGTCGCACCCGTGAACGCTGCGAAACTGATTGCCTGGTTCAACGCTCACGCGCGTGAGCTGCCCTGGCGCGAGCCTGGCACCACGCCGTGGGGTGTGCTGGTCAGCGAGGTCATGCTGCAGCAAACACCGGTGCACCGCGTCGCCGACGTGTGGACCGAGTGGATCGCCCGCTGGCCCACACCCTCGACGCTGGCCGCCGAAACGCCCGGCGCTGCCGTCCGCGCCTGGGGAAAGCTGGGATACCCGCGGCGGGCACTGCGGCTGCACGAGGCTGCCGTAGCCATCGCCTCCCGGCACGACGACGTCGTCCCCGCGGAGGTGGACGTGCTGCTCACGCTGCCGGGGATCGGCGCCTACACCGCCCGGGCGGTGGCGGCCTTCGGGTACGGACACCGCGTGCCGGTAGTGGACACCAACGTCCGGCGGGTGGTTGCTCGTGCGGTGCGCGGCATGGCCGACCCAGCTGCGCCGTCGGTCTCCCGTGATCTGTCTGATGTGGAGGGTGTGCTGCCCGAGGCGCAGGCCGCCCGATTCTCTGCCGCGCTGATGGAGCTCGGCGCCGTGGTGTGCACCGCTCGCAGCCCGCGCTGCGTCGACTGTCCGGTAGCCGGCCAGTGCGCCTGGGTGCGCGCCGGCAAGCCCGCCGGAACCGTCCCGGGTCGACCCGGGCAGCGGTTTGCCGGCACCGACCGCCAGGTGCGGGGGTTGCTACTCGACGTACTGCGGGCAACAGCCGACCCCGTACCCCGGGCCCGGCTGGACGCGGTATGGGTCGACGCCCAGCAGCGCGATCGGTGCCTGGACTCACTCCTGGTCGACGGTCTCATGGAGCAGACCTTCGACGGCCACTTCGTCCTGCCCGGGGAGCGCTGAGCGGCCGGTACGCCCGTAGGCTGGCTGCATGGCCGTCGTGAAGATCAACGCTATCGAGGTGCCGGAAGGTGCGGGTCCCGAGCTGGAGCGCCGGTTCGCCGCCCGTCACGGGTCGGTGGAATCCGCCCCGGGCTTCCTGGGCTTCGAGCTGCTACGCCCCGTGGCCGGAGAGGACCGGTACTTCGTCTACACCAAGTGGGAGACCGAGGAGCACTTCCAGGCCTGGCGCAACGGTCCAGCGATGGAAGCACACTCCGGCTCCCGCGCAAAACCGGTAGCCTCCGGCTCGTCCCTGCTGGAGTTCGAGGTAGTCCAGTCAGCCGAGCCGTCCCCCAGTACCCCCTGACCGCCATCCGGAGCCGAATCGCGGTCCTGAAAAACTCTGTGGCCGCCATTCGGATCCGAATGGCGGCCACAAGAGTCCAGGTCGAGCTCAGTCCGGGCTTGCGGCGCTGTCCAGGTCGACTGGAAGTGCGTCGGGTACCCGCAAAGGTTTGGCCGCGCCGCGGAACGCGAACTTGGCGTTCTCGGTCGGGCCCTCGCCATCCCAGTCCTCGGTGTCGACGATGACGATCTGCCCGGCCTCGATCTCGCCGAACAGGATCTTCTCCGACAACTGGTCCTCGATCTCGCGCTGAATGGTCCGGCGCAGCGGCCGGGCACCTAGCACAGGGTCGAACCCGCGCTTGGCCAGCAGCTTCTTGGCCATGGTAGTGAGCTCCAGCTCCATGTCCTTGTTGCGCAGCTGCACTTCCACCCGCGAGATCATCAGGTCCACCATTCTGATGATCTCTTCCTCGGTGAGCTGGTGGAAGACGATGGTGTCGTCGATCCGGTTGAGGAACTCCGGCCGGAAGTGCTTCTTGACCTCGTCGTTGACCTTGTTCTTCATCCGCTCGTAGTTCGAGCCGTCGTCATTGCCCGTCGAGAAGCCCAGGCCCACGGCCTTGGAGATGTCCGAGGTGCCGAGGTTCGTGGTGAAAATGATCACAGTGTTCTTGAAGTCCACCGTGCGGCCCTGGCCGTCGGTCAGGCGGCCGTCCTCGAGCACCTGCAACAGGGTGTTGTACACCTCCTGGTGCGCCTTCTCGATCTCGTCGAACAGCACCACCGAGAAGGGCTTGCGGCGCACCTTCTCAGTGAGCTGGCCGCCCTCCTCGTAACCCACGTACCCGGGAGGGGCACCGAAGAGCCGGGATGCAGTGTAGCGGTCGTGGAACTCACCCATATCGATCTGGATGAGTGAGTTGTCATCGCCGAACAGGAACTGCGCCAGCGCCTTGGACAGCTCGGTCTTACCGACCCCGGACGGGCCGGCGAAGATGAACGAACCCGACGGCCGCTTGGGGTCCTTCAGGCCCGCGCGAGTCCGGCGCATCGCCTTCGAGACAGCCTTGACCGCCTCATGCTGACCGATGATCCGCTTGTGCAGCTCGTCTTCCATGCGCAGCAGCCGAGTGGTCTCCTCCTCGGTGAGCTTGAACACCGGGATACCGGTCCAGTTCGCCAATACCTCGGCAATCTGCTCGTCATCGACCTCGGCGACGACGTCGAGGTCACCGGCCTTCCACTGCTTCTCCCGCTCGGACTTCTTCACCAGCAGCTGCTTCTCCGAGTCCCGCAGCTTCGCGGCCTTCTCGAAGTCCTGGGCGTCGATGGCCGACTCCTTGTCCCGGCGCACCGCGGCGATCTTCTCGTCGAATTCGCGCAGGTCCGGCGGAGCAGTCATCCGGCGGATCCGCATCCGGGCGCCGGCCTCGTCGATCAGGTCGATCGCCTTGTCCGGGAGGAACCGGTCGTTGATGTAGCGATCCGCCAGCGAGGCGGCCGCCACCAGCGCGCTATCGGTGATGGACACCCGGTGGTGTGCCTCGTAACGGTCCCGTAGGCCCTTGAGGATCTCGATGGTGTGGTCGATCCCCGGCTCGCCGACCTGGATCGGCTGGAACCTGCGCTCCAGCGCGGGGTCCTTCTCGACGTGCTTGCGGTACTCGTCCAGCGTGGTCGCACCGATGGTCTGCAGCTCACCACGGGCCAGCATCGGCTTGAGGATCGATGCGGCGTCGATCGCGCCTTCCGCCGCACCGGCACCGACCAGGGTGTGGATCTCGTCGATGAACAGGATGATGTCCCCGCGGGTGCGGATCTCCTTGAGCACCTTCTTGAGGCGCTCCTCGAAGTCACCGCGGTACCGGGAACCCGCCACCAGCGAACCCAGGTCCAGGGTGTAGAGCTGCTTGTCCTTGAGCGTCTCGGGCACCTCGCCCTTGACGATGTTCTGCGCGAGACCCTCCACGACGGCGGTCTTGCCCACGCCGGGCTCGCCGATCAGGACCGGGTTGTTCTTGGTCCGCCGGGACAGCACCTGCATGACCCGCTCGATCTCCTTGCCGCGCCCGATCACCGGGTCCAGCTTGCCCTCGCGGGCACTCGCGGTGAGGTTGCGACCGAACTGGTCGAGCACCAGCGACGAGGACGGCGTGCCCTCACCACGACCTGAGCCGGACTCGGTCGGCTCCTTGCCCTGGTAGCCCGACAGCAACTGCAGCACCTGCTGGCGCACCCGGTTGAGGTCGGCGCCGAGCTTGACCAGCACCTGCGCGGCCACGCCCTCGCCTTCCCGGATCAGCCCGAGCAGGATGTGCTCGGTACCGATGTAGTTGTGCCCGAGCTGCAGCGCCTCACGCAGCGACAGCTCCAGCACCTTCTTGGCTCGTGGAGTGAACGGGATGTGACCCGATGGCGCCTGCTGACCCTGGCCGATGATCTCCTCGACCTGCTGGCGCACGCCCTCCAGGGCGATCCCCAGCGATTCGAGGGCCTTGGCCGCGACGCCCTCACCCTCGTGGATCAGACCCAGCAGGATGTGCTCAGTGCCGATGTAGTTGTGGTTGAGCATCCTGGCCTCTTCCTGGGCCAGCACAACCACCCGCCTCGCGCGGTCGGTGAACCTCTCAAACATGTGCACTCCTGACTGCTGCGCCGTCGCACGGCCACACTGGTCATCGATCCTCGGCACGAGACAGGCCGTATGGCCACTGTAGCTGCCGGGCGATGAACACGGCGTTTCGAACTTCTGTTTCGAACTTCTGTTTGACACCCGGTCCAACGTGGCGGCGCTGGTCAAGATTCCGGAGCGGCACGCCGTCCGCTCAGAGTGAACGAGACACGCCACCACTCTCGGGTGGTCCCGCGCCACCCACCGTGCTTCGAAGCCAACGCTGCGGTATGTTGCACGGTGTTAGGTTAGGCAATCCTGAACCGGGAGCGCCTGAAACTGGGGCATCGAAGGCAACCTCAAGTAAGACAGGGAAGAGGCCGTGCCGCAAGCCGTTGTGCCTGCCGATCCGAGGGCGGCAGTGAGCGGACCCTGCGCTGTGCACCCGCTGGCCGCGTCGATGGCGGCGGTGGATCGTGCGGTGGACTGGATGTCGTTCCGGCTCCTGGACACCTTCGGCACCCCATCGACCCCTGGTGGCCAGTGGACCGCTTGTGAACAGGCGCTGTCTGATCCTGCATGCTTCACGCAGTGGCGCGCGGTACTCACGCAACGGCTGGGGCAGCAGTACACCCAGGTGCCCGAGCAGACCACCGCCGCTCACGTGCTGCAGTGGTACCTGGGCATCCCGACCTATCTCGGCGCGATGCTGTTCCACTCCGCCCGGCGGGTCCCATCGCTGCAACCACAGGACCTCGCCTTCCGACTCGACCTAGCGTGGGTGCAGGAGGTGGCGCTGCGTCCCGGCCCCTTCTGGTGCCTACCGGATGATCCCGACGCCGGACATCCCGACGCGACGCAGGTTCCCGACGAGATAGCGCTGGCCGCCGTACTACGCCGCCAGATCGTGACGCACGCCGCCCGCTTCCTGAAGGTCTACGGACCGCTGGTGCGCTTCGGACGCCGCACGCTGTGGGCCGCGGTGACCGACATGCTGGATGTCACCCTGCTGATAGCGGGGCGCTCGTTCGGGTCAGCGCAGGCCGGGGCGACCGATGCGCGGCTAGTGCTCGCCGAGCGTGAGGAACCGCTCACCTCGGCGTCGACGATTTGCGAGTTGGCCGATGAACACGGCCGCACACACTGGATCCGCCGGCGGGGCTGGTGCTGTTTCACCTACGCGCTGCCTGGGGTCGAGCATCCGTGCGCCAGCTGCCCGCGGGTGAGTGACGCCGAACGAGTCCGGATCCTGGGCACGCTCGACCCGAGCTGAGTCGTAAAGGCCTTATCTTCAGGACCTGTGGAACCCGAGCCAGCGCCGAGACCATGGCCAGGCTGCCGGCTGCCGGCCGTGGTGGTCAACCCGAGCAACCTGAACGATCTGACGCAGTTACGCATTCAGATCGCCAGGGTGTGCCACGAGCTGGGATGGACCGAACCGCTGTGGCTGGAGACCAGCGTCGAGGACCCAGGTGGGGGTCAAGCAAAGGCCGCACTGGCCGCTGGTGCCGATGTCGTGCTCGCCTGCGGCGGGGACGGCACGGTCCGTTACGTGGCACAGGTCCTCGCCGGATCGGGCACCGCATTGGGCGTGCTGCCCACGGGCACCGCCAACCTACTGGCCCGTAACCTCGGCGTGCCGCTGGACGACACGGCGCGCGCCATCCGGATTGCGTTGTCCGGGGACAACCGCCCCATCGATATCGGCCGGGTAACCGTCGACAACCGCACCGAGGAGGAGGTCTTCGTGGTGATGGCCGGGATGGGCTTCGACGCGGCGATCATGGCCGGCGCGCATCACGAGTCGAAGGCCCGGCTGGGCTCGCTGGCGTACTTCATCGCCGGAATGCGCGCGCTGCGCAGCCAGCGAATCAGGATCGTCCTCACCGTGGACGGTCAGCCCGAGCTGCGCCGTCAGGTCCGGACGGTGGTGGTGGGAAACTGCGGCAAGCTGCTCGCCGGGCTGGTGCTGATGCCTGCGGCCAAAGTGGACGACGGGTTGCTGGACGTGGTGGCCATCGCGCCGAGGAGCATCCGGGGATGGCTGGCCGTGACGGCGCGGGTGCTGAGCCGCCGTCGTAGTGGCCACCGGATCGTGCAGCATTGGCAGGGCGGCGCCGTCATCATCGCCGCGGACACGCCAGAACAGGCCCAGCTCGACGGCGATCCGGTGGGCGAAGTGCGGATGTTGCGGATCCGCGTCGACCCGGGTGCCCTGCTGGTCCGCGTCCGGGCTGGGAGTTGAGTCGATCGGGCGTCAGTCGATCGGGACCCAACGCTCAATCGGGCACGGTCGAGCAAACGCATGAACCGCGGTTGCGGCCTGGACGTTTATTGTGATGCGAGCAACCCTGCCCGCAAGTTCTGCATGCACAACGGAGGGGAGCCGTCGGATGGCGTCGCTCATGAAGGGTTTCGCAGGTAAGCCACCGCACGCACCGCTGACCGACATCGGTATCGGGGCCTACACCGCCGGCGTTGCGATGCTCGTGGCCGGCGCGGCCGGGTTCGAGGAACGCGCTATGGCCACCGCTTCGGTGCTCGCAATCGCAGTCGGCCTCATCGCTGCCGTGCCCACCATCATCACCGGCCTGGTGGACCTGTTCGGCATTCCCGCCACCTCGCCAGCGCGCACACTTGGCTGGTGGCACCTGACCGTGATGGCCAGCGCCACCGGGATGTTTGCCGGGACGTTCCGGGTGCAGTTGGCCGGATACTCCAGCGGCGAGATCATCCCGCTAGCTTTGACCCTAGGTATCATCTCCTGGGTGCTACTCGTCGCCGGTGGTTACCTGGGCGGCGCGCTCACCTTCGTGTACGGAGTCCGCGTGCTCAAAAAACCCCAGGCAACGATGGGCGATGCTCTCATTCCCGGTCGAGCCAAGGAAGCCGGGTCCGACTGAGCTGACCACGAAAACTGGCTGACCAACACACCGGTGCCGCCCTATCCGGGCGGCACCGGTGGATACGTCAGTTGCCCTTGTGGTAAGCGTCCAGCACCTCAGCCGGGATGCGGCCACGGTCTGAGACGTTGAAACCGTTCTTGCGGGCCCACTCGCGGATCGCAGCGTTCTGCTCGCGGTCCACCGAGGCCCGGCCACCACTACTAGCCCGGCGAGCTGGACCGGCCGCCTTACGGCGCCCACCGGCCTTGCGGGCGTTGGTGACGTAGTCAGCCAGTGAGCCACGCAGCTTCCCTGCGTTACCCGCCGACAGATCAATCTCGTAAGCCACACCGTCGATACCAAACTCAACGGTCTCTTCGGCCGTACCTCCGTCGAGGTCATCGACCAAGGTCACGGTGACCTTCTGCGCCATGCGCGTCGTCCTCCTTGGGACACGTGGTGGACGGAGCCATCGCACGACGACTCCAACGACAACGAGCAGGTTAGCGCATTTACCGTCGGATTGCGAAATGCCCCGCCGTCCAGTCCGCTCATTGTGGCCGTACCAGCGGAAACAGGATGGTCTCACGGATACCCGAACCCGTGAGCGCCATGAGCAGCCGGTCGATCCCCATTCCCATGCCGCCACTCGGCGGCATTCCGTACTCCATCGCGCCCAGGAAGTCCTCGTCGAGCGGCATCGCCTCGTCATCACCAGCCGCAGCGAGCGCGGCCTGGGCCTCGAAACGCTCCCGTTGCACGACCGGGTCGACCAGCTCCGAGTAGGCTGTGGCCGACTCGACCGAGCGGATGTAGAGATCCCATTTCTCTACCAGACCCGCAGCGCTGCGATGCTCCCGGGTCAGCGGTGAGGTGTCCACCGGAAAGTCCTTCACGAAGGTCGGAGCGTGCAGGTGTGGCGTCACGAGATGCTCGAACAACTCCTCAACCAGTTTTCCGGGTAGCCAGCCCGGATGCACCTCGAGTCCCACTCGCTCGGCGTGGCGGAGCAGCTCTGCGCTGCGCATCGTTGGACCGATCTCCTCGCCAAGCGCCTCGGAGACAGCGTCGAACAGGCTGATCTGCACCCATTCCCCGCCGATCTCGTACTCGCTGCCGTCGGCGAGTTGAAGTGTTGTGGAGCCGAACACATCGCGGGCCACCGTCTGGTACAACGTGCGAGTCAGCTCCGCCATCCCGTCGTAGTCGGTGTAGGCCTGGTACACCTCGAGCATGGTGAACTCGGGTGAGTGGGTGGAGTCCGTGCCCTCGTTGCGGAACACTCGGTTGAGCTCGAAGACGCGCTCGATGCCGCCCACCACGCAGCGCTTCAGGTACAACTCCGGGGCGATCCGCAGGTAAAGGTCGGTGTCGAAGGCGTTGGAGTGCGTCACGAACGGTCGCGCCGTGGCGCCCCCATGCACCATCTGCAACATTGGCGTCTCGACCTCGATGAAGTCGCGGGAATGCAGCGCGTCACGGATCGATCGGACCGCGTCGGCGCGCACCCGCACGGTCCGCCGGGCCGCATCACGGACGATGAGATCGAGGTAGCGCTGACGGACCCGGGTTTCCTCGGCCAGTTCCTTGTGCACGACCGGCAGGGGTCGTAGTGCCTTGGCCGCTATCCGCCATTCCCTAGCTTGTACAGACAGCTCCCCGCGCCGCGAACTGATCACCTCTCCAACCACGGACACGTGATCTCCGAGGTCGACATCGGCCTTCCATGCAGCGAGCCCTTCGGCGCCTACATCGGCGAGGCTGAGCATGGCCTGCAGTTCGGTCCCGTCGCCCTCACGTAGCGTTGCAAAGCAAAGCTTGCCGGTGTTTCGCAGGTAAATGACGCGACCGGTGACCGCAACCTGTTCACCGGTGCCCACGTCGGGCGCCAGCCCGTCGTAGGCGTCGCGGATCTCGCGCAGGGTCCGAGTGCGCGGCACACCGACTGGATACGGGTGCGGCCCGGTGGACAGCATCCGCTCCCGCTTGCGTCGGCGCACTCGCATCTGCTCGGGCAGGTCGTCGATCGCGAGAGGTGGTGGCGTGGTCACGCCCGACAACCTAGCGAGGCTGCGCCTCTGACCGCCGAGGCTGGTGGCTGGGTTGGTGGATGACGTGGCGGTGGGGTGAGGCCAGGGTTGCTGGGTTGGGCTGTTTCCGACCTGGGGGTGGGCCGTGGCGACCCG
>JBOHGH010000083.1:0-20907 GCA_050699975.1 Pseudonocardiaceae bacterium
GAGCAGAACACCGTCGAGACCGGCCGGCTGATGCGGAAGAGTCGGAGCGTGGTCGGCTTCTGGCTCATGCACTGCCTCGGGCGCGGCGACATGATCGAGGAGCCGCTGGCCGACCTGTTCGCGCGCGCGGCCCGGGGCGACCTGAAGCCGCAGGTGGGAGCCACGTACCCGCTGTCGGAGGCGCGCCGCGCCCACGAGGACCTCCAGGGCCGCCGGACGAGCGGCAAGCTGCTGCTGGACCCGTCGCGCTGAGACGCCGCTCAGGTTCGAACGACGAGCAGTGAGGAGAGCTGCTTCGCCAGCGCCTTCGGTTCCTGCGTTAGGCGCCTCCAGGTGATCCGGACCACCCGCCAGCCCGCCGTGGTCAGCTCGGCGTCGCGGCGGCGGTCGGCCGGGCCGAACTGCCGGTCCATCGCCGGGCCCGCGTGCTGGTGCTGGCGACCGGCTCGGAGCTGGTGGCGCCGGGCACGCCGCTGCAGCACGGCCAGATCTACGAGTCGAACAGCACGATGCTGGCCGCCGCGGTCCGGGAGGCCGGCGGCGAGGCGCAGCTGATGCACTTCGTGCCCGACGATGTCGCCGCGCTGGAGGCCGCGCTGGCCGCCCGGCTGGACGGGATCGACCTGCTGGTGACCTCCGGCGGGGTCAGCGCCGGGGCCTACGAGGTGGTCAAGATCGCGATGACCGGCCATGGTGTGGAGTTCGGCAAGGTGGCCATGCAGCCCGGCGGCCCGCAAGGTGCGGGCCGTTATCTTGGGGTGCCGGTGGCCACCTTGCCCGGCAATCCGGTGAGTTCCTCAGTGTCATTCGAGATGTTCGTTCGCCCGGCGCTACGCGCCGCGATGGGTCTGCCCGCGCAGCGGCCTCGGGTCACGGCATGGCTGGCCGAGGAATTGGACTCACCAGCGGGCCTTCGCCAGTTTCGGCGCGGCTCGCTGGACACTGCTTCGGGCGCCGTCGTCCCGGTCGGTGGCCCCGGCTCGCACCTGCTCGGCGCGCTGGCCAGGTCGGACTGCCTGATCGACATCCCGGAGGCCGTGACACACCTCGAGCCAGGCGACGAGGTCATCGTATTGCGCACCAGCGGTACCTGATCAGCTGAACCCGGGGATATGCACCTTGTGGATGTGAGAAACCCACGACTGCCCGAACGGACCTTGTGATCGCGGGGTAAGTCGAAGCACACTAACCGTAAGCAATTGCTCGGCGAGCTGTTGCATCCCAGAGGCGCAGTGTTCCTGCGTCGTCGGGGGGCGCAGGGGCGCTGGGAAATAACCGTTCGGGAAGCTGGGGAGCGGTCGAACGGTTTATGGGCGCCGGGGATCCGCCGTCGGGGGACGGTGGATCCCCGGCGTCTTTCACTACCCGCCACCCGCGTACGGTGAACAACCGCATGGCGTGCACTGGCCCGCCTGTCAACGACCCCGAGGATCTCCGAACGCATGGCCAGCCCTCGCTTGCCCGCGATGCTGCGGCACCTGGTGGACCTCACCCGCGAGACCCTCCCGCCGATGCACCCCGCAGGTAGGCCGTTCGTGGCAGGGGGCGCCGCCGCGACGCTGCTGCTGCGCCGGCTGTCCCCGACCGCAGCGACCCTCGGCGCCCTCGCGACCGCATGCTGCGCGGCGTTCTTCCGCGAACCGCATCGGGTCCCGCCACAGGATCCGACCCTCGCGGTGGCCCCCGCTGATGGCACGGTGAGCAGCGTGGCGCACGCCCGGGCACCCGCCGAGCTGGGCCTCGGCGATCAGGTGCGCCCCCGGGTCAGCGTGTTCCTCTCCGTGTTCGACGTGCACGTGCAGCGCATCCCGATGGACGGCGAGGTCCGCCACGTCGCCTACCACCCGGGGATGTTCCTGCCGGCCGACCTCGACAAGGCCAGCGAGGCCAACGAGCGGGCCAGTGTGCTGCTGCGTTCGACGACCGGGCACGACCTGGCCGTGGTGCAGATCGCCGGGCTGGTGGCCCGCCGGATCGTCTGCTCAGTGCGCCCCGGCGATGTGGTGGCGGCCGGATCCACCTACGGCCTGATCCGCTTCGGATCCCGGGTGGACCTCTACCTGCCGCCGGGCAGTGCGGTGCTGGTTCGCCCCGGGCAGCGCACCGTGGGTGGGGAGACCCCGCTGGCCCGGCTTCCCGCAGCCGGGGAGTCCTGAGTCGTGCCCGGCGCAGGGGTCCGCCTGCTGCCCAACGTGATCACCGTGCTGGCCCTGTGCTCGGGTCTGTCGGCGCTGAAGTTCGCCCTGGACGGCAACAACGCGGGTGCGCTCGCCGCGATCGCGCTGGCTGCGCTGCTGGACGGGGTTGACGGCCGGCTGGCTCGGCTGCTCGATGCCACCTCACGGATCGGCGCCGAGCTGGACTCGCTGGCCGACGCCATCTCCTTCGGCGTGGCACCCGCGGTCGTGCTGTTTGTCTGGGCGCTGGACGACATCCGCGTCGGGTGGCCGGTGGCCCTGGTGTTCACGGTGTGCGCGGTGTTACGGCTGGCCCGGTTCAACACCCTGCTCGACGACACCGACGCGCTGCCATTTGCCAAGGAGTTCTTCGTCGGCGTCCCGTCCCCGGCAGGCGCGCTGCTGGCGCTGCTCCCGCTGACCGTCTTCCTGCAATTCGGCGCGGGCTGGTGGTCCTCGCCGCTGACCGTGGCAGTGTGGACGATCACGGTGGCCGTGGCGATGGTCAGCCGGCTACCCACCCTGTCCGCGAAGACGATCCGGGTGCCGGCACGGGCGGTGGCGCCGCTGCTGGTGCTGATCGCCGGCCTGGCCGCCGCGGTGATCACGTTCCCGTTCGCGTTGCTGGGCGTGGCGATACTGCTGTACGTGGCCCACGTGCCCTACGCGAGTTACCGCTACCGCTGGCTGGCGCAGCACCCCTCGGCGTGGGAGGTCCCACCCGGCCAGCGCCGGGCGATCCGCCGCACCGCGCGCAGCATGCGCCGTCTCGGGCTGCGCCCACCGCTGCGACGCCGGGTGGCCGGTGCGGCAGCCCGCGCCGGTGCCGCGGTACGCCGCAGGCGCAACGGGCAGAAGAACGGCCAGGTACCCGGTGACAGCCGCACCCGCCGGATCGGCCTGCGCCGCCACCCCTGACCCACCCCCACCCGGCGTGTCCGGCTCCCGTGTCCGGTGTGTCCGGCCCCCGTGCCCGGCTGACCCGATCCGGCCTCCGGGCTTGAACACCGACAGCCAGGTAGCCGCCGCGAGCAGCACGAACTGCATCGCCGTAGCGGCGAGATTCGCCCACTGTGCGGTGGACGACGGTGCGGCGAGCAACTGCTCGAGCAGCGGGCCCTGGATGGTGATGCCGCTGAGCACGGTGACCAGCAGCAGCACCAGTTTCGCCGTCACCCACCGGAACCGGAGCACGCCCCACTTGGTGCCCAGACCCAGTGCGACACCGCTGACCAGTGACAAGACGCTCAGCGGCGCGGCAGAGGCGAACACCAGGCCCTGCATGAACGAGTACGCGGCGCGGGCCATATCCGGCGTGCGTATCGCGATCATGGCGAGCACCGCGTTCACCCATACCTGCCCCAGGATTGCCACCGATGAGATCACGTGCAGAACCAGGACCGCTTTACGGGTACGGGATGCGATACGCAACTGCGGAACGGTAACCGTGGTGGTGCTCATCCGTGGCTCCTTCCTCGGCAGATCCCATTCCTCGGTAGATCCCAGCGTGACCGGCGGATACCCCGGCCGTCGTCAGGCAGCAGACGGCTCCCGCGCTGCGCCCGGCGGGGCAGGGCGCAACGACCGGGTACTCCCGGCGGTGTAGCGGCTCGTCCGTCCGCTGATCGATGCCCCGGCAGGGCGTGCTGACTACCGTTGGTCGCATGGCGCAAGCGCCCCTGCCGAGCCCAGCCCGTGTCGGCCTGTTCGGGCGCCTGCCCGTGTTCGTGCTGCCACTGGTGATCGCGCTGGCGCAGATCCAGGGCACCCGCTTCGCTGCTTTCAACCAGCCCGAGCACACCCCGCTGGACCCGCTGGCTTTCGCGCTGCTCGTCGCCGGCCCCGTCGCGCTGCTCAGCCGCCGGCGCTACCCGGTGGTCGCGCTCGGTGTGGTGCTCACCGTGACGGTGGCCTACTACGCGCTGGACTACCCCTACGGCCCGGCCTTCCTCAGTGTCGCGCTGGCTCTGGCCAGCGCTGTGCTGCGGGGGCACCGGCGCCTCGCGTGGGTCGGCGCGGGCTCGGCATACCTCACACTGCTGCTGGTGCAGGCGCTGCCTGGGGGGGCGCCCACACCCGGTGTGGCCCAAGCGGCCGGCATCGCGGCCTGGGTGCTCGTCGTGCTGCTGGCCAGCGAGGGGCTTCGGATCCGCGCCGAACGCGGCGCCGAGGCCGCCCGGTCCCGGGATGAACAAGAACGCCGCCGGGCCACCGAGCAGCGCCTGCAGATCGCCCGCGACCTGCACGACGTGCTCGCACACAACATCTCGCTGATCAACGTCCAGGCGTCGGTGGCGCTGCACCTGCTCGACGAACAGCCAGCCGCCGCGCGTGGTGCCCTGACCACCATCAAGCAGGCGAGCAAGGACGTACTCACCGAGATGCGTTCGGTACTGGGCGTACTGCGCGCCGTGGACGAGACCGCGCCACGTGTCCCGGCTCCCAGCCTGGCCCGGCTCGACGAACTGGTGGCCAGCAGCGGCGACGCCGGGCTGGACCTGCGCACGGAGGTGCGGGGCGATCCAGCGCCGCTGCCGGCGAGCGTGGACGTCGCGGCCTACCGGATCCTGCAAGAGGCGTTGACCAACGCTGCCCGGCACGGTGCCGCGGCCCGGGCCACCGCTCTGATCACCTACCGCCCCAACGACCTCACCCTCCAGGTGGACAACCAGATGCCGGATACGCCACCGCCGGACGCCGAAGGGACCGGAAACGGGATCGCCGGGATGCGGGAGCGGGTCACCGCGCTGGGTGGCCAGTTCAGCGCAGGCCCGTTACCCGGGCGCCGGGAGTTCCGGGTGCGGGCCAGCTTCCCGCTGGACACTCTCCCGATGAAGGATGGCCCGATGGAGGATGGCTCGATGGAGGATGGCCCGATGGAGGATCGGACGTGATCAGCGTGCTACTCGCCGACGACCAGGCGCTGGTCCGTGCCGGGTTCCGCGCGCTGCTCGACGCCCAGCCCGATATCGAGGTCGTGGCGGAGGCGAGCGACGGCGCTGCCGCCGTCAAGCTGGCCGTCGAGCTGCGCCCCGACGTGGTGCTGATGGACATCCGGATGCCGGGCACCGACGGGCTCACGGCGACCAAGAAGATCGCCGCCGATCCGCGGTTGGCGGGCGTGCACGTGGTCATCCTCACCACCTTCGAGATCGACGAGTACGTCTTCGAGGCGCTGCGCAACGGCGCCAGCGGCTTCCTGGTCAAGGACACCGAACCGGCCGATCTGATCAGCGGGGTGCGCGCGGTGGCCGGCGGGGATGCCCTGCTGTCCCCGGGCGTCACCCGGCGCCTGATCGCGGAGTTCGCCAGCCGCGCCAAGCAGCCAGCAGACACCGCGGCGCTGCGCGCGCTCACCGATCGGGAACGCGAGGTGATGGCGCTGGTCGCCCAGGGCCTGTCCAATGAGGACATCGCCGCGAAGCTGTTTGTCAGCCCGGCAACAGCCAAGACGCACGTCAGCCGAGCGATGGTCAAGCTCGGCGCCCGAGACCGCGCCCAGCTCGTGGTGATCGCCTACGAAGCAGGCCTGGTCCGCCCCGGCTGGCTCCCCTAACCTCCCCGCGTGTCGGGCGCTCCTGCCCGGTGTGTCGGGCTCTCCTGCCCGGTGTGTCAGGCTCTCCTGCCCGGTGTGTCGGGCTCTCCTGCACGGCGGACAGGCTATCGGCCTCGCCATATCGGATCCCGACGCTCCAGCGCGGCGGCCCGGCCCTCGGCGGCATCCTCGGTCGCGCCGACCACCCGGCGCATGGTCTCGCCGAACCGGATGGCGTCGGTCATCGGCAGGTCGGCGGTGCGTACCGCGACCTCCTTGATCGCCCGCGCGGCCAGCGGGGCGCCGCGCACCAGCCGGTCGGCCATCGATCGCGCGGCAGCCATCAGTTCGTCGTGCGGCACCACCCAGCCGGCCAGACCGATCTCGTGGGCGCGCGAGGCGTCGATTCGCTCCCCGGTGAGCAGCAACTCCATCGCGTACTGCCAGTTGATCTTCCGGGGTAGCCGGATCGCGCCGACGATCGTCGGCACCCCGATCCGGACCTCGGGGAAGCCGAACTCCGCCCTGTCGCTGGCGATCACGAAGTCGCACCAGGTGACCAGCGTCAACCCGTAACCGAGGCAGTACCCGTTGACCGCCGCGATGACCGGCTTGAAGATCTCCCAGCCGCTCTCGAACGAGTTCACCGTCGGGCGCTCCCAGAAGGTGCCCCGGAACTCGCCGGTCGGGTCGCCCTCGCCGCGCAGGTCCGCACCTGCGCAGAAGGCCCGGCCGGCCCCGGTGACGATGGCCACCCAGGCGTCCTCGTCGTCGCGAAACCGGCTGAACGCCTCGTTCAGCCCGCGCCGCATCGCGCCATTGATTGCGTTGAGCCGCTCCGGGCGGTGGTAGGTGATCGTCGCGACATGGCCGTCGAGCTGGTAGCGCACGGTGTCATTCATCGGCGCAGATTACGGTTCGGCCAGCTCCGGCACCACGCGTCGACTGGCCGTTCGAGCTGGCCCGACACGGTCGGCCGCCGTTGCGCGACCTCGCCTGGTCTTCCCCCACGGCTTGTCCACAGAGATCGTTGTGGCGGCCCACAGGAACAGCAGATGCGCTACCGATCCGGCGATCACCAGCCACGCCGCTGACCTGCCGGTCGAGCCGCCCCCGGCACCCGGTGCGCTCGCGGCGTGGGCGACGGCCTGCTGGACCCAATCGCCAGTCAGTGCCACCCCGGTGACGATGACCGCCACGGCGAGGACCAGCTTGACGATGACCCACCAATGGTGAAGCAGCCGCCACGGGGTCGCGACCGACAGGACGATCCCGGTCACGAGCGTCGCCACCGTGAAGACGGGAATGACCGCGCCGCCGATCAGTTCCATCATCGCGTAGCAAGCGAGGGCGAACGGTGAGTCAGGAGCAGTTGCCGCGCTGACTCCTAAGGTGAGCATCGCGACGACGAGGCCCAGCCATCCGGCCGATACGGCGATGTGCGTCGCGCGGACCAACTTGCGGGGTCGACCGGACAGCTGCGGGACAGTAGCCCTGCGAGCTCGGGGTGGCGCTGTCATGAGGTGTCCTTGCTCGAATGGTCGGGTGCGGACGTCGCCGCGCGACGGCCATGCCTGCGACGAGATCGGCCGTCAGCCGGAGTAGCGGTTGATCGGGCTCGGCACTCGGCGATGGCGGACCCACCGATAGTGCAACACCACGCTGAGCGCGAGCCAGAACATCGGTCCCGCCGGCCAGAACCAGGGCTCGGGTCCCAGCGCCCACCGCACGATCAGCGCGGTAGCGAGCACCACGGCGAGCACTGCGTGCGCGGCGAGCCGACGCCGGACCTGGGGCTCCAGCGGCGCGGAGAGGTCGGGTTCAGCCGGTCCTGGGGGCTGCGCGGCCGGCAGGTCGTCGGTGAGTTCGGCGAGGTCGGCACGGATCCGGGCCGCGTAGGCGGCGGCTTGGCGTTCATCGGCCTCGGCGAGGGTGAGCATCCCGACCGCGGCGGCATCGCGGACGCGGGCGGCGACCTGTTCACGTTCGGCGTCGGAGACGCGCAGCGAGCCGGGGCGGGTAGTGCGGTCGAGGGTGGGCACGGCGGTGTCCTCGGTGGGTGCAGTGGCAACAAATCGGGTCATGACGTAGATGGTTCGCCACGGCGGCCTCCCACGCGTCCGGCTCAGAGAGGCCGCTCACGCACTTCACCGGGAGGGCGACGCCAGTCGCTCCTGCTACCCAGGGCGTACTCGTGAGTACTCCCGCCCCGGTTTCGGCGGTCTGGATGCAGACTGCACTAATTCAGGGGCCGTTTGGCGCAGTCTGCATCCAGACTGCGGGGAGAGGCGTGCGGGGGGCGTCAGTGGGAGATCAGTTCGAAGGTCACGGCGGGACGACCACCGAAGCGCTCGGCCGCGCTCGTGGCGAGCTGCTCTAGGAACGTCCTAGCATCCCGCTCCACGGCTCGGGACCGCCAGGTCAGGGAAGATCCACCGGTTGCCGGCGTCAGCAGTGGCATCGAGCACGGCCCGTCCCACCGCGCGGTGGTCCGAGGTGTTCCAGCTACCGGGGCCCCAGCTGTCATGGTGGTTCAGCGTGACGATCAGCTCTGGGCGGTGCCTGCGGATCGCCCGTGCGAGGTCGCGGCGTAGCGGCACGCCGTACTCGATCACCCCGTCGCGGTGGTCGAGGAACTCGACGGTGTGTACCCCCACCTCGGCGGCACCGGCACGCTGCTCGGCCTCCCGCAGCGGCCCGGCCCGATCCGGTGGTATCCCCTCGATCCCCGCCTCGCCACGCGTGACAAGCACGTAGGCGATCTCCCGACCCTCCGAGGTCCATGCCGCTATCGCGCCGGCCGCTCCGTACTCGAGGTCGTCCGGATGAGCCGCGATCGCCAGCCCGCGTTGCCAGTCCGTGGGTATCGGGCGCAGCGAGGTGTCCGGCATGGGCACCACCCTGCCACGCGGGATACGCCGATCCTGCCGTCCACGTCGTCAAACTCGCCAGCGACGTCCTAAAATACGTTTGCCACCGTTCCCGTCACGGGTTCCGTGCCGGGAACGATCGTCGCAGCGTCGGCCAGCGCCCTGCCAGCATTACCCGCATCAACGATCTTCACTCCTTCTCGCCCCGAGTTCGCGGAACCGTCCGGGCCGGCCCCCGATCCGACGGCCGCCATGGCGGGACTGGCCAGGCCGAAGCCGAGCATTGTCACAGTCGCGGGTATAACAGCCAGTGTGGCGACGCGGCGACGGATATGAGATGTCATGGTGATCTCTCCTAGCCGGTTTAATAGGTCTGCCTGGTGCTATGCATCTAATCAGCAACGTACCCATTGCCAAGGGGTGCCACTCAAAGGAGGGAAGGACCTACATATACCTAGCCACACGTTTGCGTATACCTACGCACCCGGCCGGCGCTAGCGGCCGATCGGCGCATTGGTAAGCGACACGAACTGGCTGGGGAGGAGCATGCCGAGGCCAATGAATCTGACGGCGCGCCACGGCGAGATGTACGGTTCCCCCGGTCTGAACGGCGCGGCAAGACCACCACGCTGGACGCCCTTTGACACCGGCAGCGGGCGCTGCCCGGGATCAAACCCGGCTGCCTGGTAGCCGTCCTCGGCGCAGGCCGGGGAACGCCTGGTGTGGCGACGGTGGTCGGCGGCACCCAGGCCGTCGCGGCGCTCACCTGCCACACCGTCGGCTTCGTTGTGGTCAACGGGAAACTGCTGGCACGCCGGGACGGGACAAGAAGTTCGTAGCTTCGAGGCGCCCGCACGGTGTGTCCGCCGTCTGTGCCCCGGTGTGTTCGTCCTTCCGGCGTCGACCGTTTAATCATCTCTTGTGAGGTTTGTCGTAATCTTCTAGTCGTCCCTTGCACTTCTCCTGTTCACCTCCAGGACGCAGCGTCTTCCCGTGAGATCCGTGTGTGCGGGAGTTCTGCTCGTGATACTCCTCATCTGCGACGCACTGGCGGCGTCCTCCTCGGTCACGCTCCTGCTCGGCCCCGCGGGACGACGTCGCGTGTCAAGAGGGTTGACGCCAAATCGAACGGGAACCGGAAGTTTGCTCCCGGACGAACGCCGTGGCCGCCTGCTCCGAGGGCACCGCGCTGGTCGGCGGCGGGGCTGCCGATTCCACGAACGTCACCACCGCGTTCGCCGTCTGCTCCATTCCCCGTTCGTGCAGACCATGGTGGTCCGAGTGGCCGCCCCGGGTCCCACCGCAGGCAGCACGGTCACCACGGTGCCGGCGACCTGTCCGACGGGGACCGGCTGCTGGGCGGCGGCGTGAACGCCGACAACTCGACCCGCCCGCCGCAGCAGGGCGTGCAACTGCGGGGTAGCTATCCCGGCGACCCCGCGGGCAAGCCCGTGGGCAACGGGGCTGTCGACCCCACCACCTGGACCGGAATCGTCCACGCCGGCGGGCAACCCACTCCCAACACGGTGACCCACACCTTCGCCCACTGCGGCGCCTTCGGTCCCTCGCCATAACGCCGTAGCCCATACCTCGTCGGGGAGTTTCGACACACACCGAGGGGGTAAAGAAGGGATCCCATCGTGATTCGTATACGCCTCGTGCGGTTGCTTGCCGCTGGCGCTGTGCTCGTTCTCACGGCGTTCACCGGCGCCAGCGCCGTCGCTAGCACCTCCTCGCTCAACCAGCCGCACAGCCTAGGGCTGCCGGCGGGCAAATTCCTCTTGATCGGCACCGTCGCGCGGCCCCAGATCCTTTCCGTGGACGACCTGGAGGCGATGCCGTCACGGACGATTGAGGTTACGTTCCGGTCCGGCAGCGGCGCCGAGACGCACACCTACACCGGTCCCCTCCTGTTCGACGTGCTCACCAAGGCAGGCCCACGGTTCGACCCGGCGATCAAGAACGACAAGCTGCGCCACTTCATCAGCTTCAACGCCTCCGATAACTACCGGGCACTGGTCGCCTGGGGCGAGATCGATCCGAACTTCGAGAACAAGGACGTGCTGCTTGCCACCAGCGAGGACGGCCGCTCGCTGGCAGCCGAAGGGCCGCGGCTGGTCGTGCCCGGCGACATCGCCGGCGGGCGCTACGTCACCGCCGTCGTGCGGGTGTTCCTCCAGAAGCCGCCGCTCTGATCCAGCCGCACCACATTGCATCGGGGGTGTTCGGCTCCGTAGGAAGGTTCAGTCTGACAAACCACCCGTGGCCGGGAACCGGTGCCTTTCACAACTGGTTCCCGATAGCCCGAGACCTGTAGCTGGCTCGCTCGGTGCATCCCCTGCCCGCCGCCTGGGCCTGGTGTGTCCGTCCCCCATGTACGATATGTCTGTCTCCCGTGCACGGTCACCGTCGACCGGAGCCATCCGCCGAGCTCGGTAGTGCATCCGCTCCGGGTGCTCCCCTGGGGGTAGGCGGGAAGCCTCCGCGGACCCGACGACGCGGAGCCACCGGCGCAGCAGCATGGGCGGCACCAGCAGACGATCGAAAGGTCACCGATGGGCGCGGCCAAACACGCAGCCGGGACTCGCAACTCCGGCGCTGAGCGCGAACCCGGGGACACCGGCATGCCCGAGGACGCGCTCGCGCACACCCGAGAGCTGACCAAGCACTACCGCGGCGGCATCGTCGCGGTGGACCGGGTGAACCTGACCGTGCGTCGCGGCGAGGTGTATGGCTTTCTGGGCCCCAACGGTGCGGGCAAGACCACCACGCTGAGGATGCTGCTCGGGCTGATCGGCCCAACCGGGGGAACAGCCACCGTATTCGGCTACCCACCGGGCGACCCGCGCGGGCTGGCCCGGATCGGCGCGATGGTCGAGACGCCCGCGTTCTACCCGTACCTGTCCGGACGGGACAACCTGCGGGTGCTGGCCCGTTACTGCCAGGTGGCCGAACCGCAGGTGGACAGCGCGCTGGACACCATGGACCTCACCGCACGCGGCGGCGACAAGTTCGCTACCTATTCGCTGGGTATGAAGCAGCGGCTCGGTGTCGCCGCCGCCCTGCTCAAGGATCCCGAGCTGCTCATCCTCGACGAGCCGACCAACGGCCTGGACCCCGCCGGGATGGCAGACATGCGGGCGCTGATCCGCCGGCTGGGTAGCGGCCGGCGCAGCGTGCTGCTGTCGAGTCACCAGCTCGGCGAAGTGCAGCAGATCTGCGACCGGGTCGGGGTCATCGCCCGCGGCAGGCTGATCGCCGAGAACACGGTGGACGAGCTGCGCGGCGCGGCGTCGCTGCTGCTGGCCGCCCAGCCGCTGGACGAGGCGGCCCGGCTGGCAGGCGAGATGCTCGGCCCGCATCGAGTCCAACATCACGACGGTCAGCTGCGCCTGGACGCCGGGGTGGCCGACGCGGCGCGGGTGAACCGAGCGCTGGTACTGGCCGGTGTGCAGGTCAGCGAGTTGCGTCCGGTGGAGCGCAGCCTTGAAGAGGTGTTCCTGACCATGACCCAGGAGGACCCGCAATGAACCACGTCCTGTCGGCTGAGCTGCTCAAGCTGCGCAAGCGCCCAGCCACCTGGCTCATCGTCGGCGTCTGGCTGGCGATGAACCTGGCCTTCGGCTACCTGATCCCCTACCTGATCTACCGTTCCGGTCCGTTTCCCGGGCCGGAGGGCGCCGCGGCTTCCGGGCAGTTGCTGGCCGCGGTGCTCCCAGCCGGCCTGGTGACCAACGTGCTCAGCGGCTACCCCCTGTTCGGCGGGGCGCTCGTGCTGATCCTCGGTGCGCTGATGATCGGCGGGGAGTACGGCTTCGGCACCCTGAAGACCCTGCTCACCCAGCGCCCCCGGCGCCTCGAGGTGCTCGGCGGCGCGCTGACCGCGCTGGCCGTGGTGGTGCTCGCGCTCGTCGTGGCGAGCTTCGTCCTCAGCGCCGGCGCCAGCATCGTCATCGCGGCGGTCGAGTCGGCGTCGTGGGCGTTCCCGCCGGCTGCTGACCTGGCCCGTGGGCTTGCCTCGGGCTGGCTGATCCTGGGTATGTGGGGACTGCTCGGGGCGCTGGCCGGGATTGCCTTCCGGAGTACCGCGCTGGCCGTCGGGCTCAGCCTGGTGTGGGCCTTGGTGATCGAGAACCTGATCCGGGGCTTCGCAGGGCTGCTGGACCTCTTCGACACCGTGCAGCGGGCGCTGCCCGGGGTCAACGCCGGCTCATTGGTGGCCGCGCTCGGCGCCGCCGGCCAGGGCGAAGAGTCCGGAGGGACACCCGGGGTAGAGGCAGTGGTGGGCGGCACTCAGGCCGTGGTGGTGCTCACCTGCTACGCGATCGGCTTCATTCTGGTCGCCGGGCTGTTGCTGACCCGGCGTGACGTCACCTGAACCGGCGACGGGTTCTTGGCTGTTCAGGCGTCCGCGCGTCGCTGTTCCGACTAGCCCAGGTGGGATGTACTCATTCCTTCGAGGCAGCGAAGAAAGTCATGAGCCTGTCCCAGCGGCCAGATCGGGCCCCGTGACAACCCTACGTGCGCCGAACTCGACAGCAGTGCTGCCCGCACGGCTTCGGACAGCACTGCTGTCGAGTTCGGCAACAGCAGAGCGGTCGCGGTCACTGGTATCTCGAAGCAGGCGAGGTCATCCGGCTCGCCAGCCAGAAATTCCTTGAACGACTCAGCCTGCCGTGGCGCGTCGTAGCGATCCCGTACCTCCAGACGAAAAGCCGTGTGGTCAAAGGTCTGGAAGAGCATGGCATCTCCTTGCTCGCAGTGTGCCGAAAGATGCTCACGCATCATGATGAGGGCGGTCACGACAGTACCGTCGTGCGATGTCTCACCGGGCGGAGGAACTGGCGCGCCGGAACGGCACCTGAACCTCGTAGGCTCAGGCGCCGTGAGCGCGCCGCAGATCACCCTGACCGCCAGGCTCACCACGTCGGCACTGGACGCCCGGCGCGGGGTGGTCCGGCTGCATCCCGAGGTCCTCGACGCCCTGGGGCTACGACCGTGGGACGCCGTGCGGCTCACCGGAGCTCGGGTCAGCGCCGCGCTGGCGGCAGCTGGGCAGACCGCGCCGGGGATCGCGCTCCTGGACGACCTCACGCTGTCCAACCTCGGGCTGACCGAGGGTTCCGAAGTGGTGCTCTCCCCGGTGCAGGTACCCGCGGCCCGATCGATCATCGTCAGCGGTTCCGCGCTGGTCCGTCATTCGGTGAGCCCCGAGACGCTGCGCCAGGCGCTGGCGGGCAAGGTACTCACCGCCGGAGACGCGGTGTCGCTTCTCCCGCAGGACGTGGCGCCCGGGTCGGACGTGACGACGGTGCGCGGCCGGCTGGCCGCGGCGATCGGGATGACGTGGACCAACGAGCTGCTCACCGTGACAACCACCGATCCCGCCGGACCGGTGGCCCCGCACCCGTCCACTGTGGTCGGCTGGCGTGACGGCGCGCGCACCGGGGACCTCCCCGCGCCCAGTCAATCCCGGGGCACAGCACGAAATCAGGACCCGGCGCCGACCGCGCCTGCGGTGGCCGACCTGGTGGGAGCCCAGGACGCCGCCCGGCGGCTGGCCGAATGGTTCGAACTCACCTTCCGCCGTCCCGAGCTGCTGCGCCGGCTCGGCGCCAGTACCCGCCTCGGGGTGGCAGCGCACGGCCCCGAGGGCGTAGGCAAGGCGACGATGGTGCACGCAGTGGCCCGGGACGCCGGGGCGCAGGTCATCGAGCTGGCCGCGCCGAGTGTGGCGGCGCTGGAGCCCGGTGCGGCCGCCCAGCGGGTGCACGACGCGGTGACGGCTGCTCGCGGGCACCAGCCCAGCGTGCTGCTGGTCACCGACGTCGAGGCGCTGTTGCCGGCCACCGGCCCGCCGCCGCTGTCCACCGTGGTGCTCGACGCGCTGGCGCCCGCGCTGGACAGCGGCGTCGCGCTGGTGGTCACCACCGCGCACCCCGAGTCGGTGGACCCGCGGCTGCGCGCACCGGATCTGATCGATCGCGAGCTGTCACTACCGCTGCCCGATGCGCGGGGACGCGCCGAACTGCTCCGGGTGCTGCTTCGTGAGGTGCCGATGGCCACCGACATCGACGTCGATGCCGTCGCAGAACGCACCCCCGGGTTCGTCGCCGCTGATCTCGTCGCACTACGCCGGGAAGCAGCGGTGCGCGCCGCGTTGCGCCACTCGTCCGCGGGGCAATCCCAGCTACTGATCACGCAACAGGACCTGATCGGCGCGCTGGACACGGTCCGCCCCATCTCGATGTCCACCTCGGACACCATCACCACCGGTGGGTTGACACTGGACGAAGTCGGCGACATGGCCGAGACCAAGCAGGCGCTCACCGAGGCGGTGCTGTGGCCGCTGCGCTATCCCGATTCGTTCACCCGGCTGGGCGTCGACCCGCCGCGCGGCGTCCTGCTCTACGGCCCACCCGGTTGCGGCAAGACCTTTCTGGTCCGGGCGTTGGCCGGATCCGGGGCGCTCAACATGATCTCCGTCAAGGGCGCCGAGCTGCTGGACAAGTGGGTCGGCGAGTCGGAGCGGGCAGTGCGCGAACTGTTCCGCCGCGCTTCCGACGCCGCACCCGCGCTGATCTTCCTCGACGAGGTCGACGCGCTGGCTCCGCGGCGAGGCGGGTCATCTGACGTCGGCGTCGCCGACCGGGTGGTGGCCGCGCTGCTCACCGAGCTCGACGGCGTGGAGCCGCTACGCGATGTCGTGGTGCTCGGCGCCACCAATCGACCTGAGCTCATCGACCCGGCACTGCTGCGGCCCGGCCGGCTGGAGCGGATGGTGTACGTGCCGCCGCCGGACACTGACGCGCGCGCGGCCATCCTGAGGTCCACGGCACGCAACACCCCGCTGGCAGCCGACATCGACCTCGACGCGCTGGCCGCTGAGCTGGAGGGTTACTCCGCGGCAGATTGCGCGGCCCTGATCCGCGAGGCCGCGCTCACCGCCATGCGGGAATCCCTGGAAGCCACCGAGGTCACCGCGGCGCAGCTCGCCGCTGCCCGCAAAGCCGTCCGCCCCTCACTTGACCCGGCACAACTCGCCGCACTGGCCAGCTACGCCGCGGGGCATGGCCCAGGGCTCTCTTCATGAACAACACTGCCATCACTTGCTAGCAGAAGCGGTCGAAGACCTGGTGGAGGTTGCGCGGCGGGTCATCGATGGCGAGGTATTGGTGCGTGACGCCGGTTTGCTCGCGTCGGCCGTATCCCGTCCGCAGTCCTCGGTGTTCGGGCAGGCTGCGTATCCAGGTGTATGGGAGAAGGCTGCGGCATTGATGGAGTCGCTGGGCCGCAACCATGCGCTGGTCGACGGGAACAAGCGGCTGGCGTGGAACGCCACCTGGTTCTTCCTCGGGCTCAATGGTCATCCGCTCGGTGAGCCACTGGATGAGGACGCGGCTGAGCATTTCGTTGTCGATGTCGTCACCGGCAAGCTGGAACTTCAGCAGATCGCGTCGGGGCTGGTCAGGTTTGCCGCGTAGGTCGGGCGCTCACGGGGACACGTAGTCGTTCGTGACGATCACGATGAGGCCAGGACCAGCATTCGCAATACCGGGGAACCGGGGCGCGACGCGCATCCCGAATTCGGAACCGAGGGCAGCAGCGTCGTCGCGCTGGCCGGTGTCCTCCTGGTAGTACGCGGTAGTCGTCGGGATCGTCCCCTGTGCGTAGTTGCCGACCTCGATCACCGTCCAGCCCGCGGCGCTGAGATCTTCCGCGGCCCGCGCGGCCAGGCCCCGGATCGTGCTGTTGTTGTAGACCCGCACCTCGCCGCGACCGTAACCCTGGTCGCTGGGCCCCTGGTCGCGGACCGGCGTGCCCTGCGCGGCGTCCGGTGGGCTGAGCGGGGGGACTATGGGCGCTGCAGCCGGGCTCGACGTCGGCGGATACGGAATAGTGGAGGGGATCGCCGGTCTGCTGTCGGGATTAGAGGCGACTGCCGGCGGTGCAGCGGCCGAGGTCTGCTCACCACGAGTGGTCGCCACCACCACTCCGATCAGGGCGGCGACCACCGCTAGACCGAGCAGGGCCAACCCGATGACCCGCAAACGCCTGCCAGCTCCGATCCCGTTCGGGGTGCCCATGGCGCTACATCCGGTTCTGGCGGCGTGGGTCGACACCGAGCCGGCGAGCAGCCCTGGCTCGCTGCCGGCCAGACCGCAGCCGACGCAGCCGCTTGATCAGCATCGGGTCGGCGGCGAGCGCCTCTTGCCGGTCGATCAAGCCGTTGAGGACCTGGTAGTAACGCGTGGCGGACATGTCGAACAGCTCACGAATCGCCTGTTCCTTGGCGCCGGCGTACTTCCACCACTGACGCTCGAAGGCCAAGATCTCGCGTTCCCGGCTGCTCAGACCCCCGGAGTGGTCGTCGATCGGGGGCAGCGCCGCTGCGGCGTCCATCGCGCTCCTCGGTTCACGATCCCGCGGCTGCGTCCGGCGGGGGACAGTCCGAATCACAGTGCTGTGATTCGAACGGCCATTGAACCACGCGGGGGGCCGGCAGAGCTGGCGGCGCACCCATGACACGTCCCCAGGATGGGCCCGGAGCAGACCCCGATTACTGTGCCTCATCATGGCTGTCCGCCCGATCCGGATCATCGGCGATCCGGTACTGCACACCCCGACCAGGCCCGTGACGGAGTTCGGCGCCACGCTGTACCCGCTGCTCGACGACATGTTCGACACGATGGCCGCAGCCCAGGGTGTCGGGCTCGCCGCCAACCAGATCGGCGTGGACCTGCGGGTGTTCGTCTACGACTGCCCGGACGGGGAAGGGGTACGGCAGCGCGGGGTGGTGGTCAACCCGGTGCTGGAGACCGGCGAGCAGCCGGAGGGCATGCCCGATCCCGATGACGACTGGGAGGGCTGCCTCTCGGTACCCGGTGAGTCCTTCCCGACCGGGCGGGCCAACTGGGCACAGGTCACCGGGTTCGATCCGGACGGCGCACCGCTCACCGTCGAGAGCTCCGGCTACCTGGCGCGATGCCTGCAGCACGAGACCGACCACCTCGATGGGATCCTCTACCTCAACCGGCTGGTCGGCCGGTATGCCCGCGAGGCGAAGAAGATGGTGCGGGCGCAGGGCTGGGGCGTGCCCGGCCTGACCTGGGACCCGGCCGCGTGCCCACCCGAGGACTGAACCAGCGCACTCAGACCTGCTGTCGCAGGAGCGTGGTAGACCATCACCGTGGCCACCGACTTGATCGCCTCGACGGACGAGCTCAGCCAACTGCTGCGCCGTCTTGCTGATCGCGAGCGGGTGCGCAGCGAGGCGACCGTGCAGGCTGACGTCCGCCAGTTGCTGCTCACCGGCGGTCTCGGTCTCGGAGACCACGACCTGGACGTCCAGCTTGAGACCCAGGTAGGAGATCGTCGACGCATTGATGTCGAAGTCGGCTTCACCGTCATCGAGGTCAAGAAGGATCTGCGCAATCAAAGCATTGTCCGGGCGGCGGAGGAGCAGCTCGCGGGTTACGTGGCGGCGCGCGCCGCGCAGACCGGTCAGCGTTACGTCGGTGTCCTCACCGACGGACGGGAGTGGCGCGCGTATCACGAACGGGACGGCGAGCTAGTCGACGTCACTCAGCACGTGATCAACCCCACGAGGCCGGACGGCATTGCGTTGCTGTTCTGGCTCGAACGTGTCCTGGCCAGCCGTCAGGGCGTTCCTTCGACGCCGAATGAGATCAAAGCTCGACTCGGCGCTACCAGTGCTTCTTATGCTCTCGATCGCGCAACGCTGGCCGCGCTCTATGCCGACCACGGTTCAAGCGAGACCGTCCGACTCAAACGGCAACTGTGGAGCCGGTTGCTGCGCAGCGCCCTGGGAACCCAGTTCACCGATGACGACGAGCTGTTCCTGGAGCACACGCTGCTGGTGAATAGTGCTGAGATCATCGCTCATCTGGTCGTCGGACTTGACGTCACCGACATGCAGCCCGCGTCCTTGCTCGGCGGGCAGCGGTTCGACCTCGCGGCCATCTACGGTGTCGTCGAACACGATTTCTTCGACTGGGTATTGGAGGTTCCGCACGGCGGCGACTTCGTCCGCACCCTCGCCCGACGGCTGTCCCGGTTCGACTGGACGAATGTCGAGCACGACGTGCTGAAGGTCCTCTACGAGTCGGTGATCGGGTCTGAGACCCGCAAGCAGCTCGGGGAGTACTACACACCCGACTGGTTGGCCGAGCAGGTGGTCAGCACCGCGGTCACCGCCCCGCTCAACCAACGGGTGCTCGACCCGGCCTGTGGCTCGGGCACGTTCCTGTTCCACGCCGTGCGCCGCTATCTCGATGCTGCGGCCGCGGCTGGCATCTCCCTGGAGCGCGGCCTCTCCGGGCTTACCGACCACGTCCTCGGGGTCGATCTCCACCCGGTAGCCGTCACGCTGGCCCGCGTCACCTACCTGCTCGCCATTGGCCGGGAACGATTGCTCGCACCCGATCGAGGGGCCATCACGGTACCTGTCTACCTGGGTGACAGCGTCCAGTGGAACCAGCGTCGCGACCTGTTCACCGAAGACCATCTCGTCGTCCCCACCGGCAGAGGTGATCAGCTCTTCGATGCCGAGTTCCGTTTCCCCGACCGATTCCTTGCTGACGCCGCTCACTTCGATCGGCTGGTCAGCAGTCTGGCCGATCAGGCTGCCAAACCTCGTGCGCCTGGGCAGACGACACTCCCGGCCGGGCTGCTCCACCGCCTCGCGGTCTCGGACGCAGACCGTCCAGTGATCGAGGAGAACTTCCGGCTGATGTGCCAGTTGAACGATCCTATCTGGAGCTACTAGATCCGGAACCTCGCACGGCCCGCCTGGCTCGCCCGGCCGGAGAACCGTGTCGACGTCCTCATCGGTAATCCACCCTGGCTGTCCTACCGCTACATGCCCGAAGATATGCAGATCGCCTTCCGCGAGATGTCCGAGACACGACAACTCTGGCACGGCCGCGACGTAGCAACGCACCAGGATCTATCGGCGCTATTCGTCGCACGAACCGCCCAGCAGTACCTGACCGAGGGCGGTTCCTTCGCGTTCGTCATGCCGAACGCCGTCCTCGACCGCGGTTACTACGCCGGGTTCCGAGCAGGCAACTACCCCGACTCGAAAGACCCGATCGCAGTCGAGTTCACCGGCTCCTGGGATCTCCGTCGACTGCGGCCCCACTTCTTCCCCCGTGGAGCCGCTGTGGTCTTCGGCCGACGCAGTATCACCCAGTTCGGGACGCCGTTACCATTGCGAACGACCCGCTGGACAGGTCAGCTTCCTCGTGGGAGCGACGCATGGGACGTCGTCTCAGAGCACGTTACTCGGCATGATGCTGACCTCACCGTAGATGACGAAGATGCAAAGGAATCTCCCTACGAGCCGCGGTTCGCTCAGGGTGCGACCATCGTGCCTCGCGTGCTATTCATGGTCGAGACCCAACAGTCTGGTCCGCTCGGACTTGCCGCGGGCAGCCAACGCGTTCGCTCTGCACGCAGTAGTACCGAAAAAGTGCCGTGGAAGGAACTGCGCTCACTCGAGGGCGTCGTCGAGACCGAGTTCATCCGGCCTATCCTGCTCGGCGAGAGCATCCTGCCGTTCCGCGTGCTCTCCGCCAAACGGGGAGTGCTTCCGCTGGAGGGAACTAAGCTCCTCGACGGGGAGCATCCTCGCATGGATTTCTACCCTGGCCTCGCAGACTGGTGGCGTAGGGCGGAGCAGATCTGGTTGTACCATCGGAGCAGTGACCGTCTGACCCTCTGCGAGCGGTTGGATTTCAGGCGAGGACTTACCGACCAGCTACCGACACCACTACTCCGGGTCGTCTACGGGGCATCAGGGATGCATGTTGTCGCGTCACTAGTGGAGGACCCGGCGGCGATATGTGAGCACGGCCTATACTGGGGCTCCGTAACAAGTCGCACCGAGGGATACTTTCTCTGCGCTATACTCAACACTCCATCACTAACGGACATTGTGCGCCCGCTCATGTCCTACGGCAAGGACGAGCGACACATCGACAAGTACGTGTGGAAACTGCCGATTCCACTGTTCGATGACAGGAACCCCACGCACCGCCGTCTGTCGGACCTCGGCGGGCAGTGTGCCGAGCTCGTTGCGGGTCTCGACCTCGGTGACTCCGGCAACTTCGTCACCCTCCGCCGCCGGGTCCGATCCGCGCTCGCCGCCGACCCGTCAGTCGCCGAGATCAACGAGCTAGGTTGCTAGGGCCGACGAAGTCGGCTTGATCGAGTCAAGTTTGGTGTTATGCGGCGAATCCGGCCTCCTGGGTGAGCTGGTCGAGAGCGCGCTGGTAGTTGCGTGCTGCGGTGCGTAGTGGGT
>JBOHGH010000084.1:0-20104 GCA_050699975.1 Pseudonocardiaceae bacterium
GAGCTGCTCAACTGGCTCACCAACCTCTGACCGCGCCCAGGTTATGCGCAGCCTCCGGCCGCTACCACCGCCCCCGCCAGCGCCAACCGCCAGGCGCTGCGCATAACCCAGCGCTGCTCATAGGGGGAGATACTGCCGCCGGCGCTACCGAACACGGCCGCGGCGCTGGCCGCTGGGGAGATCGGGCCGGCGCAGGTCCGGGTGATCGCCGAGACGATGAACGCGATCCCCGCCTCGGTCAGCAGCATCGACCACGAGACCGCCGAAGCTGACCTGGCCCGCTATGCCCGCTCGTTCGACCCGGCCTCGCTGCACAAGATCGGGCGGCACATTCTGGCGCACCTCGATCAAGACGGTTCAGAACCTCGCGACGAGCCCGAACCCACCCCGGCCGCTGGAGAGCTCCGGTTCCGGGAACGCCGCGACGGCCGGCTGGGGCTCGACGGCTTCCTGGAGCCAGAGCACGGCGCCGCGTTCCGCGCCTTGATCGACCAGTTCGCCGCACCCCGACCGGCCGCCGAGGGCATCCCCGATCCGCGCACCACTGCACAACGCAACGCCGACGCTTTGCTGGAGATCTGCGGGCTGGCCCGCGCAGCGCAGGACTGCCCCACCACTGCGGGGGAGCCCCCGCACCTGACCGTCACCATCGACTGGGACGCCCTGCGCACCGGCCTCGGCACCGCGACCCTGGACTACGGGACACACCTCAGCGCCGCCGAGGCCCGGCGGTGGGCCTGCGACGCGAAGATCATCCCCGTCGTGCTGGGCGGCGGATCCGAACCCCTCGACGTCGGGCGAGCCATGCGGACTGTGCCGCTGTCCATCCGCCGGGCGCTGGTCGCACGGGACCGTGGATGCGCCTTCCCCGGCTGCGACCGGCCCCCGAGAATGTGCCAGGCTCACCACTGTCGGCACTGGATCGACGATGGCGACACCAGTGTGGGGAATTGTGTTCTCTTATGCGAGACGCATCACCGCCACGTGCATTGCACCGGCTGGGAGATCCTCATCCGCCCTGGCTGGGTCGAGTTCATCCCGCCAGCAGTCATCGATCCGGCCCGCACGCCACTCCGCAACCCACTTCGCTGCTAAGAGCGATCAGCGATGAATCTACAGCCAAGCTCCTCGGCCTGGTTATCGCAACCGGTGATCCGCCCGCGGCTGAGCGGAATGACGTAGCTTGGGTGGCGGCGCGTCAGAAAAGGGAACCGTCAGGCTCGACAGGCCCGTCGATTCGGGGGCGCTGGGCGATGTTGCCGGTGCGCTTGGGTCTGGGCTTCTTCTTGGCGTGCAGGCCCTGGCGGATTTCCTCGGCGTAGCGCTCGTGGTTGAGTTGCAGTAGCCGGTCCAGCACCTCGACCTGCACGTCCGGGGCGATGGTGAACCGGCGGCCCTGACGGGTGTCGTGGAACCCGTGCCCGAAGTCCAGATCGGGCCAGCCGTACGCCTGCGCGGTGGCCTGGTCGATCTCGGTGTGGATCTCCCGCAACCGCTGGATCTCCTCGTCGGTGACGGCCGGCTCGTGCACCAGGTTGTACAGCCTGGTCAGCCCCAACTGCCGTCCCAGCATCACCGACCGCCGGAACGAGTGCAGCTCTTCCCCCACCCGATCCATCCGTTCGGTCAGTTCGGGCTGCGGGAAGGTCTCGAACCCATCCGATGGTGTGTATCGCGCATCGGTCCGCAGCGTCGACTCACCCTTGGTCGTCCACCACGCGAAGTGCAGATTGCTCGACAGCAACGTCAGATACGCATCCCGATCCACCGCGAAGACGCCAAGCATGTGTGAGAACACCTGCCCAGTCGGCACCCACAACGGCAGCCCAGTCTTGCTGACCAGCGCGATGACCAGCACCCGGTCAAGATTGGCGATGGCCTTCCGCAGCGCGGGTCGCTTGTCGGCATACTGCCACCAGCGGTCAGGAAGCGGCTTGCGCAACACGTACGATCCGTCGGGCTTTACTCGCTGGCGCTCCGGGCGAACTTTCTCATATACGATCCCGAAGACGTCAGGATAATTCATTGCCTGCTCGATCGCCCAGTCATTGAAGTCGATCACCCACCGGCTTGCCGAGCAGTCTGGCCGCGAGTTGAGGTCCTCGCCATTGAGGTACGGGAAGAGCAGGTCCTTGTTGCGTCGGTCTTTCTCGATAAGTTTTCGCGCCGCATCGCATGTCATGGTAAAGCCGAGGCCGAGGATGTACATACCGATGAACGACTGGTCAGCGTTGGCCGCCAGTCGGTGTGGATTGCCGAGGACGCGGGACTCGGGGTCGAGCGATGGGGTGATGGAGCGAACCTGAATACCATCGAGGACTCGGGGTTCCTCGTCGTTCGTATGGCCGATCCAGAGTAACGAGACTTCCAGGGAAGCCGTACCGCGCCACTTCTGGGATTTCTCCGCACGATATATCGACCATCCATTGCGAACCACCTGGTCGAGGCCGATTTCGCGGGTATCACCCTGGGCAATGGTGTTGGTGGCGATGATGCCGACCCGGCCTCGCCAGGAGATGTCGAAATTGCGCAGCAGGAAATAGGAGCACAGGTCCGCGCTGCCGCGCTTGCCTCGGCTCAGGTGTTCAACCAGGTACTCGCGGACGTCCTTGCCGACCGCGCCGCTGACCCGCTTGCCTTGTATGAAGGGTGGGTTGCCGACTACGGCGTCGAAGCCGCCTCGGCGCATGACCTCGGGGAACTCCAGTGGCCAGTGCAGCGGCCGGATTGGGTGATCGCGTCCACCGCGCAGCCAGCCGTCGACCGTCTCCCGCACCCGGTCCTCCAGGGAGGGGTCGGCGGCGTCGCGCATGAGCAGGTCGACGTCGTCGGCGATCGCGCTCAACCGGTCGTCGAGACTCTCTCCCTCGTCGTCCCGGTCGTACCACGGCACGTGCCGGACCGCGGTGCTCAGGGCGGCGCCGACCACGGCGTCGGCAGCGAGCCGGAGCTTGCGGGTCCGCCACTCGGCGTCATGCAGCAGTTCTGCCTTTTCGGCGGCATGCCGGGCGTCCCGCACGACGGTCGACTCGATCTCTTCCCGCAGGTCCGCGACATCGGTGAGCACAGTGTCGATCCGCTGGTTCAGGGTGCGGAACAGGTCGGTGCCGACCGACCAGCCGCGGTCGACGTCGAGGTGGAAGGCGGCGACCTGGCGCTCGGATACCAGACCTACCAGCGAGTCACCGCAGCGCAGCGCATGATCGAGGAACCCGAACGGTTTGTTCTTGGCCAGGGTGACCAGCCACAGCGACAGCGTGGCCAGCTCGACGGCCATGTCGTCGCGGTCCACCCCGTACAGGCAGCGGGCGGCGACCAGGCGGCGCGCGGCCAGCAGCAGCTCCTCCTCCTGGTTGCCGTCGGCGCCGACCAGCTCGGGCGACGTCGTCGGGCACGCCGTCGCGGTTCCAGGCGTCCACCACCCGGTCAGCCAGGTAACGGCAGGCCGACACCAGGAACGCGCCGGACCCCATCGCCGGGTCCACGACCTTCAAGGCCAGTAGCTCACCGGCCGACTTGGCCCGCCAGACGCCGCGGGCCGCGCCCTGGGCCGGGCCGGGCGCGAAGCACAACGGGGCCAGGGTGTGTTCCACCACCTCCTCGGCCAGTTCCCGTGGCGTGTAATGGGTTCCAGTCGCTCGGCGGTCACCGACCTGGGTGAACAGCACCGATCCGGCGGGGAACACCGTCGGCAGGCCGCGCAGGTCGGTGCGCAGCAGACCCCAGAACGGGATCACTCGCTGAGCCAGCGCGGCATCGTTGTCGCAGGCGGCGTGCAGCAGGGCCAGCTGCGGCGATGTCAGCCGGGCCGCCAGCCACTTGTCCACCTGCTTCTCGGTCGCGTCGCAGCTAGATCGCAACCATTGGCGGAGTTCGCCTTGGGCGGCAATGGATTCCAGCTCGGCCAGTGCCACCTCGGGCTCGGACTTGCCGGCCAAGCCCACGAAGGGCGCGCGCACCTTGCGGCAGGAGAACTCCAGCAGGCCCTCGTACACGTGCCCGATCTGCTCCACTCCGAGCCGGGCGTAGCTCAGCCGCTCGGCGGCTTTGCCCTTGTGCCGCAGCACCAGCAGCGCGTCCAGCATCTCCCGGACCACCCGGTCGGTCACCGCGGCATGCACCAGCCACGGGTAGCCGGCCGGGTCGAACAGCGAGCCCCCGTGGGCTGGCAGCCGCAGGTCCGGGTGCTCGCAGCCGCCATGGATGGCGCCGAACAGGGCGAGCAGCCGGGGCCAGGCCGCAGCCCGCCGGTCAGCTACCTCGTCGCCGTGCAGGGTGCGGTCGGCGTCGAGCTGCTCGAACAGGGTGGACACCGCATAGCCGTCGGCGTAAATCGGGTCGGTCACCGGCAGCAGCCGTTGCTCCTCGGCGAACAACAGGAACACCAGGCGCAGCAGCGCGGTCAGCGCGCCCCGGTAGAGCTCGCGTTCGGATACGTCAGCCAGCAGCGCGCCGCCCGCTTCGCGGTCCAGCCGGGCCAGCTCGGCGACGAACAGCTCCACCGCCCGGCGCACCTGATAGCCCAGGGTTGTGGTGACGTGCGCGTGCTCCTCGGTGCTGCGCGCGAACAGCCCGGCCAGGCTGGTGGACGCTGCACCGTCGGCGGAGGTCGGCGGGGGCAGCACCCGGGAGGCGCAGCCACAACGAGGCGAACGCGCGCAGCAGCGCGGGCTCCTCCAGCCACAGGTCGGCGTCGAACGCCGCCGTGCTGGTGGCCTCACCTGGCCGGGCGTGCACGAGCACCCAGAAACCGGCCGTTGGTCAGCAGCGCGAGCGGCACCCGGGTGTCCCGGCACAGCTGAGCGGCCCGCTCGGCCAGCGCCGGCGTCCCATGCACCGAGCCGGTCAGCGGCTCGTCGAAGCCCCGGCGGTAGACGTGCAGCCGCGCCGACCCTCGGGTCCAGCGGCCACCGCATCCGGCCGCAAGCCGCGGAACTCGCCGGCCAGCGCGGCGCTGTCGCGCAACGCCGACGCCGGGTAGCGCAGCAGCTCACCGATGATCAGCTCCTGCCACGCCGGGCTGAGCAGGTCCGGTGCCTCCGATACCTCCGCCCAGGCCTGCCGGATCCGGGCCCGGGTCTCGCTCGGCACGACGTCGAGACCCTGCGGAAGCACCGCGGTGAGCACCGGTAGGGCCGGGAACGGACCCTCGGGGCGCAGCAGGCCCAGCCACTCGGCGTGCTGCTCCGCCATGGAGGGCACCGCAGCCGTCCGGCGCGTCGCTGGCATCAGCGCCCCGCCCGCGCGATCGCGACCGGGACCAGGAACTCGACCGCGGCCGGAAACCAGCGCGCGATGGGGTCGGCGTAGCGGCGGCGCAATGCGGCGGTCTCGTCCAGCCGCTGGTCGGGCAGGGCGTCGAGCCGGGCCAGCAGAGCCTCATGATCGGCGTGTAGTTGGTCGCGTTCCTCGTCGACTTTGAAGAGGCTGAGCTGCTCCCAGTGCGCGGTATCGCCCAGGGCACCGCGGATCGACCGTTCCAGCTCGTCCAGGATCGTGGCGACCGCGGTGACCTCTTCCTCGCAGCGGTTGCGCAGCAGGGCCTGCATGCTGCGGGTGCGGTCGGCGGCGCGGCGGGCGAGCAGCCGCCCGAGCGGTTCGGACAGCTCCGGCCACAGCCTGCTGAGCCGATCCCGAACGTCCGCGGGAACCGGCTGATCAGACGCCGCGGCCAACCACGCGGTGACCTCGTCGGTGGTGGCGCGGGTCAGCTGGCCCTGCTCGATCAGCCCGCCCGCGGTCATCACCTCCTCGTGCAGCCGGGTGCCCTCGGCGCCGGTGACCACCACCCGGCCATGCGCCACCACTGCGGGCACCCGCAGCAGCTCACCGGGCACCACCCGGGCGGTCACCCGGCTCAGCTTCGCCGCACCTCCGGCGTTGCGGGCCTGTGCCCACAGCTCCGCGCGCAGCAGCCGTAAGCACATCTGCACCAGCTGGTGCCCGAGGTGCAGCAGCACGACGTCGCTTCGACCGGCCACCGCGGTGTGGTCGAAGGTGACGGAGCGCTCCGTGCCGGTCACGGGGTGGTAGAGGCCGGCGTTGGCCCACGCGCCGGGCAGCTCGGGCAGCCGGAACACCGGCGCGTCGAGCCCTTCCGGCGGCTCGACGCGGGTCAGCTCCCTGCGGTGCGCCAGCCGCAGCGCGGTCCGCACCACCCGCTCCACTGTGGACGGCGTGAGATCCAGGTTGGCCCGGCTGGCGGCCAGGGTCTCGGTCAGCCTCTACAGGTCGCGGGCCAGGTCACGTTCGACTTTCAGTCTGGCCCGCTTGGCCCGCCGGTCGATTTCCGCGTCGGCGGTGAGCCACTCGGCTTGGCGGCCCAGCATCTTGCGCTCGACCTGCGCGGAGATCACCTCGCCCGCGCTGCCGAGGTCTTCGCGGATGCGATCCACCTTCTCCACCGCGATCCGCAGGAAATCCAGCTCATCCTCCAGCGAACCGGTAGTGAACCCACCTGGGTCGAACGACGCTGCCTGCCAGCCGGCCGGGACGAAATGCCGCACCTGTACCTCGGGGGCGCGCTGGCCGTGCCGGTCCACCCGGCCGTTGCGCTGTTCCAGCCGGTTGGGGTTCCACGGGATCTCCCAGTGCAGCACCCGGTGGCAGTGCCACTGCAGGTTGATGCCCTCGCTGGCGGCGTCGGTGGCGATCAGCACCCGGACCTCGTCGAGCTCCGGGTCGGCGGTGAACACGTTCTTCACGTGCTCCCGGACCTGCTCGTCCTGACCGCCGAACAGCAGCGCCAGCCGCCGCGCCGGGTAGCCCGCGGCGAGCAGCCGCTCGTAAAGCCAGCGCTGGGTGTCCCGGTACTCGGTGAAGATGATCACACGTTCGGTCGAGTCACCGGTAGGTGGGACGATCGGATCCAGCCAGCTGCGCAATGCGGTGAACTTGGCATCCGGCCGATCCTGCACGCTGCCTGCCCAGCTCGTCCAGCATCGCGTGTTCCGCGCTGGACAGCGCCGGCGCGCAGCGCCGGGCCACGGTCAGCGCGTCCAGTTCGGCCTGGTCGTAGGCGCCACCGTCGGTCAGGTCGTCGATGGCCTCGTCGAGCCGCTCGACCAGCGGACGCAGCACCCGCTCGCCGGCCGGCGCGGCGCGGGGCAGCTCCCGATCGGTCATCGTCTTGCGGTGCACCTCGAGCGTCTTGGCGAACGCCTTGGGGCAGGAGAACATCCGGCGCTTGAGCAACGTCGTGACGAAGTCGGCGGCGGCTTTGGCGGGCTGGTCCGCGGCGCCGCCGCGGCGGCTGGCCGCATACCGGTTCAGCAGCTCGTGCGCGTGGCGCTCCGGCTCGGAGTAGCTGACCTCCAGGTAGTCGAGGTTGCGCCGGGGGAACCGGGGCGTGCCGTCCCAGCGCGGTGGCAGCTCACTCTTCAGCCGGCGCACCATGACCCGAGCCAACTGGTCCTCGGCGGGCCGGACACCGCGGGCGAAGCGCTGATCGTCCAGCAGCTCCAGCAGCGCGGTGAACGACTCCAGGTAGCCGTTGTGCGGGGTGGCGGACAGGAACAGCCGGTGCTCGCAGTGCGGGGCCAGCGCCCGGATCGCCTTGGTGCGCAAGGAATCCACCGCATACCGACCGCGACCCGACGGCGCGCAGCTGTGCACCTCGTCCACCACCAGCAGGTCGAACGCCCTCGGGTAGTGCGGCACCGCCGGCAGCACCTCCCGCAACAGCCGCATCGGACGCTCGCGCTTGAGCCAGTCCACGCTGACGATCAGCCTCGGGTAGTGCGTCCACGGGTTGACGTAAAGACCGCGCCGGCGGCGCAGCTGCGCCATCAGCTCGGCGTCCACGATCCGGAAGTCCAGCCCGAACTTGTCGCGCATCTCATCGCGCCACTGCACGGTCAGGCCGGCTGGGCAGACGATCAGCATCGTGCGCGCCCGGTGCCGCAGCATCAGCTCCTGCATCACCAGGCCGGCCTCGATGGTCTTGCCCAGGCCGACGTCATCGGCGATCAACAGGTTGGTGCGAGGCATGGACAGTGCTCGCACCACCGGGTCCAGCTGGTAGTCCTCGATCTGGATCCCGGAACGGAACGGTGCCTGCAGCGCGGTGGTGTCAGCCGAGGCGATCGCGCCCCAGCGCACCGCGTGCAGGAATGCGGCCAGCTCGGACGGTTCGTCGAAGCCGCGTTCGGGACTTGGGAGTACGGCGACGTCGTGCACCATGGTGCCGAGTTCCAGCTCCCAGACGACACTCAGCTCGTCGTCCCGGGCGTCGTCCTCGATGCTGGCCAGGCTCACCAGGTGCGGCGCCCGGCCAGTGAGCACGTGCGGGTCGCTGCTGGCCACCTCACCCCGCGATACATCCGCTACCACCCACTGACGGTGACGCACCGTGACGAGCTGCCCCGGCGCAGGGACGGCGACCCGCTGGTCGTGCGCAGTGCCGGTCACGGCGGGATCCTAACGTGGCGTGCGCTCCCGATCTTGCGATCGCCTTGAATTACGGGTGCAACCGGCCGTTACCTCAGCAACCCAGGCTCAGGTCGCAACAGACAGCTAGGCCGCATCTCCCTGCCTACCCCCACAGGGGGGCGAGCGGGTGCCGACGCAAGCTGTGCCGTGTTGGCCGAGCGGGATCTACAGACCTCGCCAATACAGCGGGGGTCAGGCACGAAGGGCGCTCACTTCAGTGCCGGCAGCGGCACCTGGCCCGGGGCGTTGCGGCCGACCGCGGAGCCGGCGGCCTGGTTGTTCCACTTGCCCACCGCTGTGGTGGCCTCCGCGCTCTGCTTGTTCGTCACCATCCGTGCCTGCCCGGTGAGCTTGAGGTCGGCGTCGACGGTGAAACCCCACGTGACGACCGCGTACACCGTGCCGGCGTCCGCGCCGGAGCGGCAGACCACCATGGTCTCGAACTGCCACGTGGTGTTGGGCTGGTTCCAGCTCGCGCGGTCCCGCATGTTGGCTGGCGTGGCCGGGGCGGACTTCTTCCAGACGGTCAGCGTGCCGCTGCCCGTCCCGTTGTCCATCATCATCCCGTACCAGCCTTGCTTCTTGCCGCGGAGCCGGTCCACGCTGGTGGCCGACGGTGTCTGGCGCTTCTTGCTCGTCTCCTTGTGGTCCTGGTTGGAGCCGCTCGCGGTCTCGACTAGCCGGGTCGTCTGGATAAACGCGATCTCGTCGGCGTCGATGACGGCGGTGTCGGGCGTGAAGGTGATGTTGATCTGGTAGGCGTACGGGGTGCCCGTGGCCTTGTCACCGTTGATCGTCTCGTCGACCCTGGTCTCGAGCGTGCCGAACGCGGCGCCAGCCGCGACCTTGGTCGCCGGGACGCCCTTGCCCTGCAGTTCGACGGCGATCGCGAGCTGGAGCAGGTTGTCGACGCCGCCGAGCACGCAACGAACGCGGGTCACGGCATCCTGGAGCAGGCGCAGTTGGTCGATCGTGAGCGGCGGAAGCTTCGCCGTCGGCATGGCCAGCTTCGCGAGCGACGTCGCCGCCGTGGCCCAGTCGCCCGACTTGACGGCGTCGTCGAACGCCTTCTCATCGGGGCTGACGAGGGGCCGCGGCGGCGGCAGTGAGACCCCAGGCGCTGGCGGTCTCGGGTTTTCACGCTGAGCGTCCTGGATCCGGGGCTGCGCGCGCACATCCCGATCATGCCAACTTCTCGATGTCCTGTGGAGCGGCCTTTCGGGCAGCGAAACGTTCACAGGTGTGCGCAAGGACAGGACCCTGAGGAGCTCCCCGGCTTCACGAGGCCCTCGAGGCGGCGGAGGTAGGTTTCCTGGATGGATGAGAACAGGGCCCGACGGGTCGCCGACGCGCTGCGCGAGCGCGGTGTCGACGCGCATCTGGCCAAGGCCGGTGTGTACCAGTGCGGGGTGCGTGTGTCTCTTCCCGAAGGGCGAGAGGCGATGTGGGACAACGACGGCACGGCAAGCCTCGAAGCGCAAGTGATGCGCGACGGTGTCCTCGTCGGCTTCGTCCCCGTCATCGAAGGCTCTGAAGACTTCGATGAGGATCAGGTGGTTGACGCTATCGCCAGAACCGACTACGAGCAGCCGATCGCGCGCCAGCACCGCACCGCACCGCCACCCGGACCGGCGCTGCCGCGCGAAGGCGGCCTGTTTCGCCGTTTCCTCGACGGTTTCCGGTATCGATAGCGGCTGTGGCTTGTTTTTAGCCGAGCGTGAACGTGATCGGTTGCAGGCTCATCGTGGGACCTCCGGCGCGATGTCAGTCAGTTGCATGAAGCAAGTTATACGACACCGTAGCATCGTCACTTGCGTCATGCAACTAAGAGCCCGTAGGCTCGGGTCGATGCTGCAGCGCACCTACCCGAACCAGACCTGCTCGATCGCCCGCACCCTCGAGGTGGTGGGCGAGCGCTGGACTCTGTTGGTGCTGCGCGACGCGCTGTTCGGGCTGCGCCGGTTCGACGAGTTCCGAGCCAGTCTCGGGATCGCCAGCAACGTGCTCGCTGCTCGGCTGGATCGGTTGTGCACCGAGGGCCTGCTGGAACGGCAGGCCTACCAGACCCGCCCCGAACGCCACGAGTACCTGCTCACCGACAAGGGACGCGACCTTGCTCCCGCCCTGCTGATGATCATGAAGTGGGGGGATCGGTACTACCCCAACCCGGCCGGACCGCCGCGGGTGGCGGTACACGGCGGAGACTGCGGGGGACGGCTCGACGACCAGCTGACCTGCGACCGATGTGGGCTGTCCGTCGGATTCGCCGACGTGGAGATGCGCCCCGGCCCGGGATCCTAGACAGGCGCCGCGACCGCGTTGCGTCGTGAGATCGGCGTCCCCGGTATCTGGCGATGCTGGATCCTGGAGGTCCCGGAGTTGCGTGCCGTGGGCCAGGCCGGAGTTGGCGCCTACGCCGCGCACATCGTCGAGCACATCGCATCGGACGAGATGCGACTTCGGGAGCGGGTTGCCTGCCTGCCGTATCATCGGCCCGTCCCGGCAGCTCTTCTTTAGTGAGACCAGGGAAGCGTCCTCAGCGAGTCCCATCATTCGCTATCGACCCTGACGGGCGAGAGGAAATGCTATGAGTGTTATCGCTGAAGCGCAGCTCGTGACGGAGCGCACGGATTGGGTGGCCCTGGCGCGCGACGTCGGTCCAGGGTTCGCAGCGCGGGCGGCTGACCAGGACGAGCGAGATGCATTCGTCGCCGAGAACTACGCCGAGCTGACGGCACACCGTTTCTTCTCCGCCGGTGTTCCGGCGGAGCTGGGTGGCGGCGGTGCCTCACACCGCGAGCTGGCCGACATGCTGCGTGAGCTGGCCCGCCACTGCGGCTCTACCGCGCTCGCGCTGTCCATGCACACCCACCTCCTCGCCGCTACGGTGTGGCGCTGGCGCCAAGGACAGCCGGTGGAGCCGCTGCTGCGGCGCGTCGCCCAGGAACAGATCGTCTTGATCAGCACCGGGGCTTCGGACTGGCTCGACTCCTCCGGCACGGCTGACAAAGTGGAGGGCGGCTACCGCATCACCGGCCGCAAGATCTTCGGCAGCGGCTCTCCGGCCGGCACCCTGCTCGTCACCAGCGCGGTATACCACGATCCCGCCGACGGGCCGACCGTGCTGCACTTCCCAGTGCCCCTCGCCGCCGAAGGCGTGACCGCAATGGACAACTGGCGGACGATGGGCATGCGCGCCACCGGCTCCAACGACGTGTTGCTCGAGAACGTCTTCGTGCCGGAGGGCGCGGTCTCGTTGCGCCGGCCAAAGGGTCAGTGGCACGTCTTCTTCAACGTCGTTGCCACGATCGCCTTGCCGCTGGTCATGTCCGTTTACGTCGGCGTCGCGGAGGCGGCCTCGGACTTGGCGCTCGGTATCGCGCGCAAGAAGCGTGAAAGCGGGCTCGATCCCAATCTGCCCTACCTACTTGGCGAGATGGGCAACACGCTGGTGACGGCGCAGCTCGCGATGCAGGGCATGGTGGATCTGTGCGACGACTATTCGTTTGAGCCGACCGTCCAGACCGCCGACGCTGTGCTGATTCGCAAGACCATCACTGCCAACGCCTGTATCCAGGCCGTGGAGAAGGCGTTCGAGGTGGTAGGCGGAGGCGCCTTCTTCCGCAGCGTCGGCCTGGAGCGCCTGCTGCGCGACGTGCACGGCGCCCAGTTCCACCCACTCCAAGAAAAGCGCCAGCACCTCTTCACCGGCCGCGTCGCCCTGGGACTGGACCCGGTCAGCTGACGACTAGCTTGCGCAGCGCCACCGGTGTCATCTTGGTACAGCGGTGGCGGCATCTCGGCGTCGTCGTGCGCTATCGGCTCATCGAGGGAAGGGCACCATCGCCATGACGACCACGCACACACCTGACGTCGGCAACCGGACCGCGCCCGTCTCCGTCGCTCGTGATCTCGTGCTGCTCCTGGCGCGAATCGGCCTCGGGGTGCTGATGGTGGCGCACGCCAAGCTCGAGTACGACTTCGCAGGCGGCAGCATCGCGGGGGTCGGGGCGCTGTTCGAGGAGGCCGGCGTCCCGCTGGCGGCGATCACGGGGCCGGCGAACGTGTTGTTCGAGTTCGTCGGCGGCGCCGCGATGATCCTCGGCCTGGCGGTCCTTCCGGTCGGCGTCCTGATGGCGCTGAACATGGTGGGCGCCTGGATCTTCGTGCACACCGGTGGCCTCCTTGCGCTCGACCACACCGGTCCCGAGCTGGTCATCACACTCGGACTGCTGAGCCTGGTACTCGCCGTGTCGGGCTCCGGCCGGCTGGGGCTCGACCACCTCATCATCCGGCGCGTCCGCCGGCGGGCCAGCACCGCGTGAGGTGAGACGGTTATCGGCCGTCACCGCTCGGGTGTGGTGGAAGGGAATTAATCACCCGGGATTAGCGCTGCCGTCTTGCCCGGAGATGCCTTGATCTTCGATGTTGACCTGGCCGCCCGTGCTGAAGTTGTGCTCATTGTGGCCGGTGCCGGGGTCCCCCTGGCCGCCGGCGCCCGGGGTGCCAGCGTCGCCGCTAGCGCTGAACAACGACATCACGGTACGGGGCGGCAGCAGCTCCACGTGCTGCCCGTCGGCAAAGCTGTGCGTGTCAGACATCAAATCCTCCTCGCATGGTGCCCAGCGGTTTAGGCGTGGGAAACACTTCATCGGCTGAAGTACCGGCGCAGCATCACCTACCGTGCACAAGCCGCAGCGTCAGTGGCAATGGGTAGCCGTACGTAAGTTTTCCGTGAGCTACTTAGCGGGATGGCCGGCTGCGAGAAGGGGCGTCGGGACGGGTGCCGGGACCCCGGACACCGTGACCGTCGTCATCGGAGTGCAGACGCGGGGTCAGAGCGCGAAGGGCGCCCTTGATGCCAACAACGCACAGGCGACCACGCTGATTGACGTGCTGAAGAGCAACGGAGTTGCAGCAGCGGACCTGCAGACCAGCCAGCTGTCGGTCAACCCGACGTACGACTCAGCGTCCGGGCGGATCACCGGTTACGAGGTGACCAACCAGGTCACGGCCAAGCTGCATGACATCGGCGCCGCCGGTGGCCTCATCGACGCCGCCGGTGCGGCCGCCGGTGACGCGGTCCGGGTACAGCAACTCGGCTTCTCGATCGATGACGACAGTGCGGTGCGTGCCCAGGCCCGGGCGGACGCGGTTCGGCGGGCGCAGGCCCAGGCCAAGCAGATGGCCGACGCGGCCGGAGTGAGGCTGGGCCGGATCCATTCGGTCACCGAAGTGCCGGTCAACCCGCCGAGCCCGTTCTCCCGGGATTCCGCACCGGCGGAGGCTGCGACGGTCCCCATCGAGCCCGGCACAAAGGAGCTCACCGTCATGGTCGAGGTCGTCTACGGCATCGACCAGTAGGTCTCCGGCTTGCGCTCCGAACTTCTGGCCACGCGTAGTACGTCCCCTGCTAACCCACGCGAAACCTTGCCGGAGGAGGATCGGGTACCACGTCGCATGAGGCATCGCAGCAGAACCTGGACCGACAAAACGGACGTTTCGGATGCCTCTGCACTGGGTAAACCTCTCAGGAGAGTCAAGAGCGGCTGTCAGGACCCGGCTTATGAGTGATCAGCTGCCACCCTGGGGTTCTGGTGCTGCTCGGGAGGCAGTGGTGCGGACCTGCCAGGAGATCGCACTGCGCTGCCAACGGGTCGTCGCCAGGTATGCCGCTGTGGACATCCCGGACGAGAACGGGCACAACAGAAGCGGGAGCCTCGGCCAGGACGAGCTATCGCACGTCACTGTCGACGACCCCGATCCCACCGCGGACCCCGGCACCGCCACCGGGTATCGGACTTGCCAGTTCGAGTGGGTTGACGAGACATCGCCAACCCTGAGCCTGTCGTGGTCCTGCACTCGGGAACGGGGGCACCAAGGCCAGCACCTCGCCGGCACGGGGGAGTGGGTCGCCGCTGTGCACCCCAGCTCTGACTAACGGCAGGTGTCGAGCCGAGCTTGATCTGCGGCGTCGTTGGGAGAGCCGGCGCCACGACGCGGTTGCGCAATGGCCTGGCAACCAAGCCACTGGGTGATACCTTCGTCACCCAGCGCAACGCCATCGATCCCAGAGTGCAGGCGATTCTCAAGACAAGCAGGCAGGAGCAAAAATGGCACGGGTCGGACTGTTGTCGTTCTCCGACGGACGCGACTTCGTCCACGCCGACATCAAGGCGTTCTCGCTGGACGTCGAACGCCGGATCGCTCAGGCGCTCGAGCAGGCTGGGCATGAGGTCATCCGCGCGGCGGAGCCGATCTGGACCAACACGATGGCGACCACCGAGGCGCGCCGGGTCGCTGACGCGCGGTGCGACCTCACCATCTTCAACTACGCGGTGTGGGCATTCCCGCACTTCTCGATGCTCGCCGCGGCAGCGACCCCGGGTCCGCTGCTGCTGTTCTCCAACATCGACCCACAGTTCCCCGGAATGGTCGGCATGCTGGCGGCCGGTGGGGGATTGGACCAGATCGGCCGGCCCCACGCCCGGGTGTGGGGCGATGTGAGCGACGCGGCCGTGCGGGAGCGCGTCGGCGAGACGGTCCGGGCCGCCGCCGCTGTGTCCGCCCTGTCGGGCAGCACCTTCGGCCGGATCGGCGGCCGTCCGATGGGGATGTACACCGCGGTCGCCGATACCGATCAGTGGATGAGCACGTTCGGGGTGGACGTCGAGGAGATCGACCAGTGGGAGATCGTGCGGCGCAGCGCCGCCGTCGAGCAGTCGCGGGTGACCGCCGGCCGGGAATGGCTGGAACGGCACGCGGCCGGAGTGCACTACGACGGCAAGCAACTGACCCAGGAGCTGCTCGAACGTCAGATCCGCTCCTACCACGCGGTGCGGGAGCTGATCGACGAGTGGAACCTCGACTTCAGCGGGATCAAGGGTCAGCCCGAGCTGACCACGCACTTCACCACGATGGACGTGACCGAGGCGTTCCTCAACGACCCCTACGACTGGGAGGGCCCGAAACCCACCCACGTGTGCGCAACCGAGTCCGACATGGACGGTGCGCTCACCATGCAGCTGCTCAAGGGACTCACCGGCACGCCGGTGCTGTTCGCCGACGTGCGCCACTACCACGCCGACCGCGACATCTGGGACCTCTGCAACTCCGGGCAGCACGCCACCTGGTTCGCCGCGCGCAGCGACGACCCGGCGGAGAACCTGCGTTCGGTGAACTTCTACCCCGAGATCTTCTACTTCCCCGCCGGCGGCGCCTCGGTGTCGTTCTTCGCCAAACCCGGGCAGGCCACCTTCGCCCGGCTGACCCGGATCGGGGGCAGCTACCGGATGCACGTTGCCCGCGGCGCCTTCGAGTCCTACGACGACGAGACGAACGAGGCGTTGGCTCGGCAGTCGACGTTCGAGTGGCCACATGCGTTCGCTCGGCTGGAGGTCGAGGCCGACGAGTTCCTGTCCACCTTCGGGGCCAACCACATCCATGCGGTGCCCGGCGAGCACGTGGCCGAGCTGCGCGCGGTGTGCCGCATGCTCGACATCGAGTGGGCCGGGCTGGGCGGGGCCCAGTGAAGACACAGTGAGCGTGCTGCTCGGTGTCGACATCGGCACCGCCAGCTCCAAAGGCGTGCTGGTGCGTACCGACGGCACCGTCGTCGCGACCGCGACTCGTGCCCATGAGGTATCCATGCCACGCCCCGGCTGGGTGGAACACGACGCGCAGGCGGTGTGGTGGGCGGACTTCGCGGAGATCAGCAAGGAGCTGACGGCGACGGCGGGCGAACCGGTCGCCGCGGTCGGCGTCAGTGGTATTGGTCCCTGCCTGCTCCCGGTGGACAGCGAGGATCGGCCCCTTCGGCCGGCGATCCTGTACGGCGTCGACACCCGCGCCCGGGCCGAGATCGATGAGCTGACCCAGGCGCTGGGCAACCAGACCATCCTGGACCGCTGCGGGTCGATACTCACCTCGCAAGCGGTCGGACCCAAGCTGGCGTGGCTGCGCGCGAACGAACCCGAAACCTGGGCGGCGACCCGTCGCTTCCTGATGGCCAGCAGCTTCGTCGTGCGCCGCCTGTCCGGTAGCTACGTCCTCGACCATCATTCCGCGAGCCAGTGCACCCCGATGTACGACCCGGTCGAACACCGCTGGATCGAGGACTGGACTGAGCTGATCGCCCCGGGGCTCGAGCTGCCGCAGCTGTGCTGGCCCTCGGATGTGGTCGGGGAGGTGCAGGCCGACGTCGCCGAGCAGACCGGCATTCCGGCCGGTACGCCGGTGGTAGCGGGCACGATCGACGCCTGGGCGGAGGCCACCAGCGTCGGTGTCACGGCGCCCGGCGACGTCATGCTGATGTACGGCACGACGATGTTCCTGGTCGAGGTACTCGACCGTCCGCGCCGCAGCCCAGACCTGTGGGGCACCGTGGGCACCTTTCCCGGCACCCACAACTTCGCGGCCGGGATGGCGACGTCGGGTGCGATCACCGACTGGATCCGCAAGCTGACCGGGGAATCCTCGTTCGACCCGCTCGTCGCGGAAGCCCAGCAGTCGCCGCCCGGTGCACACGGCTTGCTGATGTTGCCCTATTTCGCCGGTGAGCGGACGCCGCTGTTCGACCCGGACGCCCGCGGCGTGCTGGCCGGGCTGACCCTGCGGCACAACCGGGGGGACATCTACCGGGCCGCATTGGAGGCGACGGCCTACGGGGTACGGCACAACCTGCACGCGATGCGCGACGCCGGCGGACAGGTCCGCCGGCTGGTCGCGGTGGGCGGCGGCACCAAGGGGGGGTTGTGGACGCAGATCGTCACCGATGTCCTGGACGCCCCGCAGCAGCTGCCCCGCCAGACGATGGGCGCATGCCTGGGCGACGCGCTGCTCGCCGCCATCGGGATCGGGCAGTCACCGGACATGGACCAGTGGAACCCCATCTCGACCACGATCGAGCCGCACCCGGAGCACGCTGCGGCCTACGAGCGCTTCTACGCCCTCTACCGGGAGCTGTACCCGAACACCAGAGAGATCGCCCACGCGCTGGCCCGAGAACAGCGCGTGGTCTCGAAATCACATCGGAGGTAGCTGATGGTCGCGTCCTCATTACGGACCCGGGTGACCACGCGACGCGTGTATGCCCTGGGCGCGTTGGCGGCGGTGCTGTTCGGATACGACAACGGCATCATCGGCGCTGCGCTCTTGTTCATCCCGCAGGAGCTGCCTCTCACTCCTCTGCAAGCAGGTGCTGTGGTCAGCTCCACGGTGTTCGGGGCAATGGTGGGCGCACTGTGCAGCGGTCCTGCGGCTGATCGTCAAGGACGGCAGCGGATCCTGCTCGTTGCTGGGGTGGTGTTCACCGTCGGAGCCCTGGGTGCCGGCCTCGCTCCGACCGTCAACGGGCTGGTGCTGTTCCGTTTCATCCTGGGATTGGCCATCGGTATCGCGTCGGTGATGGTGCCGCTCTATCTGGCCGAGATGGCACCTGCCGCCGACCGTGGTGCGGTCACCTCCCTGAACCAGTACATGATCATCGTGGGGACGGCGCTGTCCGCGGCCATCGGCTACGCACTGGCCTTCACCGGCTCGTGGCGGTGGATGTTGCTCATCGGCGTGTTTCCCGCGATCGTGCTGATGGTCGGCATGTTCGCCATGCCCGACACCCCCCGATCGCTGGTACGGCGTGGACGGCCCGAACAGGCACGCGCGGTCCTGGTCGGCTTGCGCGGCGATCCCGACCTCGCCGAGCGTGAGCTCACCGAGATCACCGCACTCGAACGCGAGCAGCGCGACACCCGCACCGGCGCCCGGCTGTCCGCCCCCTGGGTGCGCCGGCTGCTGGTGTTGGGCGCCATGCTGGCCGTCTTCCAGCAGATCACCGGGATCAACGCGATCGTGTACTACGCACCGACCGTGCTCACCAGCTTTGGAGTGTCCACCCAAACCGCTTTGCTGTTCGGCTTTCTCAACGGACTGCTGAACATCCTGACCATCGCTGCTGTCGTCCGGGCGAAGATCGTTGACCGGCGCGGCCGCAAGCCCGTCCTGCTGGCCGGTCTGGTGGGGATGTCGGCCAGCTTGTTCGCCGTCGGGGTAGCGGCGCTGATCTTCCCGGTCGGCTCGACCGCGCTGTTCGTCATCGCGGTGGCGGCATTCGTGGTATTCACCAACACCTTCTCCGCCACCTGGGGCCCGGTGCTGTGGGTGCTGCTGGCTGAGATCTTCCCGCTCGCCATCCGGGGAACGGCGATGGCCATCGCCACCCTGTTCAACTGGCTGGCCGCGTTCGTCGTGTCGCTGACCTTCCCCAGCTTCACCGCATTCGCCGGCATGGGCGCCGTCTTCATCGCCTACGCCGCCATCTGCGTGGTGATCTTTCCGATCGTGTGGCGGATGGTGCCGGAGACCAAGGAACGCAGCCTGGAAACGCTGGAAGCCGCGTTTCGCAACGGCAGCCGGATCCGACCGGCTGAGCGCACTGCTGCCGATGCAGGAGGTACCGCATGACCGTCAACTACGGCTCGTACGGTTCAAGCCTGCGAGACCTGCCGCGGCTGCGCAGTACCCGCCGGCGCCGCGCGTCCAGCTGGGACCGTACGGGCGGTAACGACGACCGCCTCACCCTCGAGCCGGGGCAGACCGCCACCCTCGCGGACATCGAGGGAGCCGGCACCATCAACCACATCTGGGTGACCGTCGCCAACGAACGGATGGTCCGCGATCCGTGGATGCGAGACCCTGACTACCTGCGCCGGCTCGTGCTCCGCGCCTACTGGGACGGCGAAGCACACCCCAGTGTCGCCGTACCCCTCGGTGATTTCTTCGGGGTCGGCCACGGCCGCACCACCAACTTCGTCTCCGCTCCCCTCCAGATGAGCCCGGAGGACGGTAAGGGGTTCAACTGCTTTTTCCACATGCCGTTCGGCGCCGGTGCCCGGCTGGAGATCACCAGCGAACTGGCCCACGAGCGGATGTTCTTCTACTACTACATCGACTACGAGGAGCTTGACGAGCTCGAAGACGGCATCGGACGTTTTCACGCCCAGTGGCGCCGCAGCAATCCCTGCCCGGGGAAGGCGCAAGGATCGGAGAGCAACGCTGACTTCCTGCTCACGGGAAAGAACCTCGACGGGAAAGCCAACTACACCATCCTGGACGCCACCGGGCGCGGTCACTACGTCGGTTGCATACTCAACATCCACAGCCTCCGCGACACCGACGAGTGGAACTGGTACGGCGAGGGCGACGACATGATTTTCATCGACGGTGACCAGTGGCCACCTACCCTCCACGGCACCGGCACCGAGGACTATTTCAACACCGCGTGGTGCCCGGCGCAGAGCTACCACGCGCCGTATCACGGCATCACACTGCCCGGTGGCGACAACTGGAGCGGGCAGATCAGCATGTACCGCTTCCACGTCGAAGATCCCATGCCATTCGAGCGATCCATCCGGGTCAGCATCGAACACGGCCATGCGAACAAACGCAGCGACGACTACTCCTCAGTGGCTTACTGGTATCAGGCCGAGCCACACCTGCCCTTCGACCTCGACCCCGCCGGATCACGTGCTCCGCATAAGCAGCGATTGCACACGTCGTGAACTCGACACCGCTGACGTTGCAGTGAGCGGGGATGTCGGTAACGTCGAGTTCACGACGCACCAGCCCAGGGCCAGAAGTGCAAGGTCGGGTTCTGAAGACGTGCCGCACACGGCAACTT
>JBOHGH010000085.1:0-19740 GCA_050699975.1 Pseudonocardiaceae bacterium
GCGCCAAGGCACCCAGCCAGGGTCGGGCGCCGGCCGGTTCGGCCAGCCGGCCGGCCAGCGACAGCGCCACCCGGGCGAGTCCGGTGACGTCGACACCGTCCTCGGCGTCATCGACGCTGCGTTCGATGGCGGGACGAAGCGCGTCCAGCAGTTCCGCGGGGCCCACCGGGCGGGCCCCGAGCCGCTCCAGCAGCGGGTGCACAGCGTCGGGATGCACCAGCCGCAGCTCTGTCGTTACCGCAGCACCGACGTCACCCAGCAGCACCCCACGCGGGCCGGTGACGGTGCGCCCGTCAGCCAGCGGGACCGGCAGCGCACCGAGCTCCTCCCGGGCCGCCGGGTCAGCGTCGAGCAGAGGAACCAGCGCCGAATAACAGCGCCACCACCACGACGGCGGCCGGTCCAGCCCGGCCAACAGCTCGGCGATGGCCGCCGGACGCAACCGGGTCACCCCGAGCGCGGCGAGTGCGGCGGCGTGCCGGGGTGCGGCCAGCTCGGCGGCGAGCAGATTGGGTGTGACGTCGGCGAGCAGTTCAGCCAGCTTCGGCAACGGCACGTCCAGCACCACGGCATCGGCCGGAACGGCCTGCCCGCCGGAAGCGTCGGGTAGCCACCGGGCTCGGCTCAGCGCGGCGAGCACCCCGTCGCGCAGCGCAGCGTCGATCTCCCCGGCCGGGAATCCGGGCACAGGTACCAGCACCGTGCGCTGATCCGGTGCCAGCGCAGCAGCCAGGTCCGGGTACGCCTGCGCGGCGCTGTGCAACAACAGGTCGGCGGCCGGTCCGGGATGGACATGCCGCCGCGACGAGTCGACCGGCACCGTGCCGATCAGCCGGGCGGGCAGGGTGAGCCGCTCTGCGGTGGGGGTGGGCGCGTGCAGCACCTCGCCGGCCAGCGGTACCGGCACACCGTCGGTATCGACCGGCAGCGCCCAGCACAAGCTCCACTCCGGCCTAGCCTCGGCACCGAGCCCGGCCAGCGCAGCCGTGGGCAGCAGCCCAGCCCGGCGCACCACCCGCCACCTGCGCAGCCCCGGACCGTCGTGTATCAGCACCGGGTCCTGTCCCTCGCGGCGCAATGCCCGATCACCGATGTCGATGCGGTGCAGCCACGGCAACGCCAGCAACAGATCACCGGCCTCGTCCGCGAACGCCGCGAGCAGCGCGTCCGGCTCGGTCCCGGGGCGCAACGGCAACCGGACCTCGGTATCGAACCCCGGTGGTGGGTCACCTCCGGCCGGCCACACCAGCCGCAGCACCGGGGGTCGGCCACCGCGACGCTGCAGCTCAGCGCGCAGCGCCGGATCACCGGCCACCGCAGCGGCCGTGCGCTGCGCGGAGAACACCACCCCGCCGGAACGGGAGACCACCCGCGGTTCGTCGGTGACCCCGAGGACCGCCGCGAAGCCCACTCCGAACCGGCCGACGCTGCTGCCCTCCCGCTTGGCCGAAGCGCGCAATGCGGCCAGCGCGACCACCCCGGCGGAGTCCAGCGGCGCCCCGGTGTTCGCGGCCCGCAGCTCGCCCTCCCCGATGGTGACCCGGAGATACCCCGGCTCACCCATGCGCTGCGCGGCGTCGGCGGCGTTCTGCGCCAGTTCGACGAGCAACCGGTCCGCATAACCGAGCAGAGCGAGGTCGGACTCGGTGTTGGCATCCTCCCGGAACCGCGTCGGAGATCCCCGCCAGGCCGCCAGTACCCCGTCCCGCAGCGCTGCGGTACCGAACGGATCCGCCGGCAGGTCTCGCGTCACTCCGCCGGTGGCCAGGGCAGCAACTCCAGCTCGGCGTCGTCGTAGACCAGCTCGGCCACCGGCACGCTCGGGCTGGTATCCACCTGCACCTCAGAATGCGCCCCGCAGCCGAACTCGGCGTGCACCACCTGCCCGTCGGCCGGAGCCAGATCATTGCCGCAGACGCCGAGGGCCGCGCCGAGCGCACCACCGAGCGGAAGGTAGAAACCGCAGGTCACGCACCGGTCGGAGGCGCTGCGAGCCATCTCGGAGTCCGGGCCGCGATCACTGTCGCGCCACCGCTGAAGCAGCGCGAGGCGAGCCTCCCGGCCCAGCACCCGGGGTCGTCCCAAGCCGAGCTCGGGGCTGAGCTGCTCCACCGGCGGGTCATCGTCGCTGAGATAGCCGGGCACCAACCGAGGGTCGCCCGGGTCGGTCGGCAGCAGGTCCCCGACCCCGAGGTCACCCGCCCGGACCCGCTGGGTCCACGGCACCCAGGTCGGCGCGACCAGCGCGTCCGGACCGGGCAACAGCACCACCTCGCTGACCGTCACCGGAGCTGCCGGACCCGCCGAAGCCACCGTGACCGCCCAGCGCCAGCCGCGGTAGCCGGGGAGGTCGGCCTCGAACAGGTGCGTGACCGCGCCGCCGTCCTCGGTCTGTGTCTCCACCTGCCGACCCACCGAGCTGTCGCCGGCGTCGATCTGCGCCGCCCGCCGGGCCAGCTCAACGGCCTCAACGAGGTCGGAGCCGGGCTCGGTGGTATTGGGAGTCACGCTATAGATTGTGCCGTACCGGCAGTCCATGACGACGACCCGGCCAGGATGGCTGTGCGAGGCTGTCTCCGTGCTGCCCCGCCCGATCGCTGCGGTGTTGGCCGCTGCAGTGCTGGCAATTGCCGGGCTGTCGGCGCCGGTCCTGGCTGGCTGCACCACTCATTCGACCGCTGAGCAGCTGCGGGTGCAGGTCCAGGCCACGCTGCCGCACGACACGACGATGTCCACCCAGGGTCTGGAGATCCGAGACGGGGTGCTCTACGAGGGCAGCGGGTTGGTCGGGAAGTCCCGGGTCCGGGCCACCGCGCTGTCCAGCGCCGCCCTGCTGCGGGAGGCGACGCTGCCCGCCCCCCTGTTCGGCGAGGGACTCACTGTCGCCGGCGATCGGTTGTGGCAGTTGACCTATACTAGCGGTCTGGCGATCGAGCGCGATCCGGCGACGCTGGCCGAGCGCCGCCGGGTGACCTACCAAGGCGAGGGTTGGGGCCTGTGCCACGACGGGGACCGGCTGGTGATGAGCAACGGCAGCGACCGGCTCACCTTCCGGGACCCGGTCACCTTCGCCCCGTCCGGCCAGGTGGTGGTCCGCCTCGACGGCGAGCCGGTACGCAAGCTCAACGAGCTGGACTGCGCGGGCGGCGTCATCTGGGCCAACATCTTCCAGGACGACCGAATCCTGCGGATCAACCCCAGCACCGGCGCAGTGACCGGCGTGGTGGACGCGTCCGGTCTGCTCGGCCGGCCGCCGCAGTCCACTGGGGTGCTCAACGGCATCGCGGCGATACCGGGCACAGACGAGTTCCTCGTCACCGGCAAGAACTGGCCGTCGCTGTTCCGGGTCCGTTTCGTCCCGGCGTGATGGAGCCCAGGGTGCGACGCTCAGACGCTGCGGTGGTGCAGGATAGGGCACGTGAAGCGGCCTGAGTCCCCATCCGGCGCCGAGCACCCCGGCTCCCGGGGGCGCCGTCGGGTAGGCCGCGGGCGGCGCTGGGTGCCCGATTACCGCTGGGTGCCCGATGACCGCAGGGCGCCCGATGACCACCGGGCCAGCCCGACCGGCGCCCCACAGCCCTCGGCGGCCTGGGTACCGCACCCACCGTGGGACGACCGGGACGCTCACCGCTGGCAACCCAGCGATCGGTATATCCCGCCCGCAGCAGACGACTCGGCGACGGCTCCGGTACCCCCGCAGCCCGCATCGAGCGGCCCGCCATACCCGCGCAAGATCACCGTCACCCGGGTGGCGGCCTGGCGGAGCCGGCAGCTGGTCGGGGGCGGCGTGCGACTGTTCCACCGGGCGACCACGGCCGACGGTGCCGGGAGGTCCGGGCTGTCCTCGCTGACCTACACGACGATGATGGACTACGCGGCCAGCGCAGCCATCGCCGTCGCCCTGGCCAATACGCTGTTCTTCGCGGCCGCCACCGCGCAGAGCAGGGCCAATGTGGCGCTCTACCTGCTGATCACGGTTGCACCGTTCGCGGTGGTCGCCCCGGTGATCGGCCCGCTCCTGGACCGGCTGCAGCACGGCAGGCGGGTAGCGATGGCGCTGTCTTTTGTCGGCCGCGCTCTGCTGCTGGTCGTGATGGCCACGCACGTCGACGACTGGCTGCTCTACCCGGCCGCGCTGGGCTTCATGGTGCTGGCCAAGTCCTTCGGAGTACTCAAGGCGGCGGTGACCCCACGACTGCTCCCGCCGCAGATCACCCTGGTGAAGGTCAACTCGCGGCTCACGGTGTTCGGGCTGGTCGCCGGTGGGGTATCGGGGGCGCTCGCCGCCGGGGTGGCGGCACTGACCGGATCGCCGGGAGCGCTGTTGTTCACCGCGGTGGTCTGCCTGGCGGGGGCTGCGCTATGCCTGCTCATCCCGTCCTGGGTAGAGGTGACCGAGGGTGAGGTGCCGGCCTCGCTGGGGACCGAGACCACCGGCACCGCGACCCGGCGCCGGCAGCCGATGGGTCGTCACGTGGTCGTCGCGCTGTGGGGCAACGGGACCGCGCGGGTGCTCACCGGGTTCCTCACGCTGTTCATGGCATTCGCGGTGAAGGCGCAGGCCGAGGGCTCGCCAGGGCGGCAGCTACTGCTGCTCGGCATCGTCGGGGCGGTCGCCGGGGCAGGCAGCTTCCTGGGCAATGCGGTCGGTGCCCGGATCCACTTCGGCAGACCTGATCAGGCCATTCTCAGCTGCGTGGCAGCTGGGCTCACCATGGCGGTGCTCGCCGCCTTGGTGCCCTTGATCGCCGTCGCGGCGGTCACCGCTCTGGTGGCAGCCACCGGCAGCGCGATCGCCAAGGTCTGCCTGGACTCGGTGATCCAGCGGCACATGCCGGAGGCCTCTCGCGCCTCTGCGTTCGGCCGGTCGGAGACCGTGCTCCAGCTGAGCTGGGTGTTGGGTGGCGCGCTGGGCGTGCTGCTACCACCCATCTACTGGATCGGCTTCGCCTCGGTATCGGTGCTGCTCGGCTTGGGATTGGCGCAAACCGTGCTGGCCCGGCGCGGATCGTCACTGATTCCCGGGTTCGGCGCGGGCACCCCGTTGCGCCAGCACCCGGCTACCCGCCGAGCCGACCAGCAGACCTGACGAACCTGTCGGTGTTGTAGACCCGGTGTGTCGATGCCCCGTCACGGATCCAGCTCGCGGGCGACAGCCCGCACCACCTCCGCGACCCGCTTGGTGTTGCGACGGTCGGGGTAGCGGCCGCGACGCAGGTCGGGCTGTACTCGAGACTCCAGCAACTTGATCATGTCTTCGATCAGGCCGTGCAGCTCCTCGGCCGGTCGGCGGCGGGCCTCCGCTACCGACGGCGGCGGCTCCAGCAACCGCACCGACAGGGCCTGCGGGCCGCGCCGCCCGTCGGCCAGCCCGAACTCGACCCGCTGGCCGGTCTTGAGGTCGGTCACCCCCGTTGGTAGCGCGGTCGCCCGCACGTAGACGTCGGCACCGCCGTCCTGGGTGACGAAACCAAAGCCCTTACCCGCGTCGTACCACTTGACTTTGCCGGTCGGCACTGATCTCACCGCTCCCTCGTGGAATACCGCCTGCCGGGGGTGGGCGACCAGCAAGGCGAACGCGCCCCGAGCGCACCCGGGACGCGTACCCCCTACCTTACGACCTCAAGCCACATTTCGGGCGTTCTTTCCCGCCACACGGATTGGTTGAGCGACATGGATGCTTGTCGCTGTCCGAAGGCCACCTTGGACGGCGACATGGATGCTTATCGCGGTGTCTCACCCGGCTTGGCGTGTTTGCAAGGCCGCGCGGACCGTGCACACCAGTCGGCGAGGCTCGCGAAGGTGCTGCGCGGTGACGAAGACGACGTCCCAGCCCGCCGCGTGCAGGCGATTCAACCGGTCACGGTCCTGCCCAACCTGAAGCGGTGCACCGTGCCAAACTCCGTCGTACTCGACCGCGAGCCGGCGCTCGGGGAAAGCGGGATCCGCCCTGGCTATCAGGCGGCCGCGGTGATGGATGCGATACTGCACCTCGGGACACAACCCGTCCAACGCGAGGTGCACCCGCATCTGCGACTCGGGCCGCGATTCGGCTCGCGGGTCAGCCAGCTCGAGCGCACGGCGGGCCTGGACGATCCCCCGGTCGCGACGCCCGACCAGGTACAGCTGCATCTCCCGTTGGCCGACGAGCCCCGCCCGCAGGGAGGCATCCAGATCGGCCACTGCGTCGGGCAAGGATCGGTCCAGTAGCAGGTCGAAGGCCATCCGTCGGCGGGTCGCCAGCCGGATTCCTGACCACTCTTCGGTCTCGTCGTCGCGGACATCGCACCGCCGCAAGTCCAGACCGGCTCGGCGGAACACCCGGGTTTCCAGCCCGATGACAGCTTCGACCGGGTCCTCAGTGCGCGCCAACGGCACGCCTCGCAGCGTGGCAGCTGACCTGCCGGTGATCACGGCTCCTCAGGCAGGATGAGCGCCGCGCCCTGGCACCGCACCTCGTGGGTCAACGGCAGCGCCGTTGGCAGATAGACATCCCGGAAGATGCGTCGAAACTGCGACCCTCGCAGCTGACCCGCGGTCACCGCCCCGTGGCGACGGCCTCCGAGCCCCGAAACGGCCCACTCAGCTCTTCGAGCCCCCAGCGTGTCCCCATACTGGGCAACATCCCGCAGGCACGCCCGGCTATCCAACCGCTATCCACAGGCCCCAACACTTGTCCACAGGCCTCGCGGCACCGAAGTGCAACAAGCATCCATGTCGCTGTCTAGGGCGGGGGGTTGTGCAGGGCTAGGAGTGCGACGGAGCGTTCGCGCATCTCCGCCTTGCGGACCTTGCCCGTGACGGTCATCGGGAACTCGTTCACCACGAGCACGTACCGTGGGATCTTGTACTGCGCGAGCTTGCCGGTCGCGTAGTCGCGCAGTATCTCAGCGGTGAGCTCGGGCGCGCCTGGACGCAGCTGCACCCAGGCGCACAACTCCTCGCCGTAGTGCGCGTCAGGCACGCCGATCACCTGCGCGTCCACGATGTCCGGGTGGGTGTAGAGGAACTCCTCGATCTCTCGCGGGTAGACGTTCTCACCGCCACGGATGACCATGTCCTTGATCCGCCCGGTGATGTTGAGGTAGCCCTCGGAGTCCATCACCGCAACGTCCCCGGTGTGCATCCAGCGAGCCCGGTCGATCACCTCGGCGGTCTTGTCCGGTTGACCCCAATAGCCGAGCATCACCGAGTACCCCCGAGTGCAGAATTCCCCCGGGGTACCACGCGGCACGGTCAGGCCGGTGTCCGGGTCGATGATCTTCACCTCGAGATGTGGATGTACCCGGCCGACAGTGGACACCCGCCGGTCCAGCGTGTCGCCCGCCCGGGTCTGGGTGGACACGGGGGAGGTCTCGGTCATTCCGTAGCAGATGGTCACCTCGGTCATGCCCATCCGCTCGACGACCTGCTTCATCACCTCTACCGGGCACGGCGAACCGGCCATGATCCCGGTACGCAGCGACGATAGGTCATGGGACTCAAAGCCGGTGTCGGCGAGCATGGCGATGAACATCGTGGGCACCCCGTACAGCGAGGTGCACCGCTGCTGTGCGACAGCCGACAGGGTCGCGGCCGGCTCGAACGACGGCGCCGGATATACCAGGCACGCGCCGTGCGTGGTGGCGGCCAGATTGCCCATCACCATGCCGAAGCAGTGGTAGAGCGGCACCGGCACGCAGACCCGGTCCACCTCGGTGTAGCCGCACAACTCACCGACGAAAAAGCCATTGTTGAGGATGTTGTGGTGCGACAGCGTGGCGCCCTTGGGGAAGCCGGTGGTACCCGAGGTGTACTGGATGTTGATCGGGTCGTCCGGAGACAGTGTCGCTTGCTTGCCGGCGAGCAACGACGCATCACCGGCGGGCATCGGTAGCGCATCCCACTCCGAGGAACCGATCAGCACCACACGTTGCAGCGCCAATGCGCTGACAGGCGAGGATGGTGAGCATCGCGGTAGAGCCAGCCGGTGAACTCTGCGCCCTGAGCGCCGACTGACAACAGCTCACGCCGGACAGCCGGCTTGACGAACCCGGCGTGCTGCTCGATAGCCCCTATTACGCCGAGGACTACGGGCAACGCCTGCGCCGGGCCGTGGGCACCATCGTCAGCAGCGCACAGATCGAGCTGGCGCTTGAATACTGGGTGAGCAGCCACTCCGGGCAGTTCGGCGCCCAGATGCCGACCCGGTCACCCTTGCCGATACCGACGGCCAGCAGGCCGTGCGCCATCGCGTCGACCTCGACCCGTAGCTGCGAGTAGGTCCAACGGCGGCCGCTGGGATGATCCACCAACGCTTCCCGGTCGCCGTGCCGGGCAACCGTGCGGTCGAAGTTGTCGCCGATGGTGTCGCCCAGCAGCGGGACCTCCGAGACCCCCGAAACATAGGACTGAAACGCAGGCACAGCGGCCACGACAGGCTCCTCCCGCAACGCTGGCGTTCTCGACATCACCACCCGCGCTCTAGTGTGGCGCCTCAGTCTCTAGTCGTCGTCCGGCGGATCCTCCACGATTGTCGGTGCGAAGTACCAGTCCCGTTCGGTCAGCAGACAGGCGCAGCATGGACACTTGCCGCGCTGCCGGCGGGCGGTGCGGACCGCCGACCACTCCTCATTGAGCCTGCGACGCTCCTCGGCCTGCCGGCGCAGCTTGGGCTCTAAGAGCTGGGTCGTCCAGGACACTCCGAGCAGCAGCCCGAGGCAGACCAGCACGACCGCGCCCAGCACCTGCAGGGTCATCGCACACTGCGGTGTGCGCCGCCACGACATTGCACTCCCCTGCCGCGGCCCCCCGGCCGGGATCCGGGGAGGCCTGTCGCGCTCCGGTGAGATGTTGGCATGGCTTCCCCTTTCTCATCGTGCAGGTTGAGGCCCTGAAGTCGGCTCGTGCGTGGTCCGACGAGTCAGAGTAGTCTGACATCAGATGTCTGTCTACAGATCAGTGTGGTCAGACGCCAGGCTGGTGTAGAGTCTGTCGGACAACCGGTCGGTGCGACGTCCGCCCCGACCGTCACCTGGTCTCGCCGCAAAGGGGTAGAGACGATCATGCAGGAGCTCCCGACGCGTGGTCATCGCCGCCGCATGAGCACTCAGCATGAGCACTCAGCTGAGGCACCACGACAGGAGTGACGATGAGCAGTGCGCCTGACGGCAACGGAAGGACCTCGCGTGTCGCGCAGTGGGAGCTGCGATTGGACGCCCGTCTACCGCTACCGGAGGTGATCGAGGAGAAGCTGCGCGAGCTCATCGAGAGCGGTGTGCTTCCCCCCGGGGAGCGCCTCCCGAACGAGCCGGAGCTCGCGAGGAGGATGGGGGTGGCGCGGAGCTCGGTACGAACCGCATTGCAGCGCCTCGAAGTCCGTCGTGTGGTGGAGGTGCAACGAGGGCGGGGCTGGTTCGTCCGACGCAAGCCGGCGGATCCGCTGCCGGGCGACTTCACGAACTGGATCTCCGAGCGACGCTTCCGGATCGGTGAACGACTTGAGGTGCGGATGGCGCTCGAAGGAATGGCCGCAAGCCTTGCCGCCGCGCGCGCCACCGAAGGCGAGATCGACGACATCGCGAAACTCAGCAAGGACCACCTCGGGGCGATCGCCGACGTCGATGAGCTGGTCAGGACCGACGAGGCGTTCCACGACGCCATCGTCCGGGCGAGTGGCAACGAACTGCTGCTCGCGATGTATCGGATGCTGATTCCAGAGCTCACGGAGTTGCGCCGACGGCGATTCACCGGCCGCGGGGCGCCAGCGCGCTCCGGTACCGAGCACGACAATGTCGTCAATTTCCTCAAACGGCGCGATTCGGCTGGCGCCCGCGCCGCGATGATGACTCACCTACTCGGCCTTTACCATGAGATTCAGGCGACCGACGACCAGGATGGAGCGCAGCAACCAGCACATCTGACCACCTTCGTGGGCGTTGAGGACGAACCGGAGTGGCACCACCGCTGACCCCTGACCGGCGGTCGGCTGGCGCGCCCTGCGCTATGACGTCAGGATGTCATGACCGGCGGCAGCGCAGACGGGGAGTCTTGAGTGACGGTGGGCATGGCACTCTCGGCATTTGTGGCTGCGTTCCTCGCGGTCACGGTAACCGCAGCTCTTCTGGTGGTGGCCTACCGGCGAGTTCTGCGCCACCGATTGGCTGACGAGCTTCTTCGACTCTCGGGCCCATCGATTGTCCGAGCGTTGTTGCCGCAACAGGTGATGACCACCTTCCTGTCGAAGATCTACGGAGACAGCGAGGCCAACCGCGATGTTGTGGCCGGCGTGATGGGCGGCGAGGGCGCCGAACCGCATGGCGCTGATCTCACCATCAGCATCCACACCACCGTGGACTACGAGCTGCGCGCGGTCGACCATCGGACCTACGAACTCATCTCGACGGTGACCTACAGTTTCAAGGAGAATGTGGCCGACCACAGATTCGTCATCTTCGCCATGTGTGACCCGCTACTTCGTGACTCCATCACACTCGCCTGCCGGCTGCCCCTCTTCGAGTCGTGGTTCGTGCCCGACCGGCTGCTGTTTGAGCAGTCAGTGGATGCGATGCTCCATTCGGTGAACATTGGGATCCGCTACACCGATCTCGATGGAGCTCATCACGACGTAGCGCCCTGCAAAGTCGAGTTAACCGACGTGGGCTACCGTGACTGGCCCGAGTTCTTGACCTTCTTCCGCGGGCCGGTGGGGACGATGCCCCGTCAGAATCCCGCGCGGTACCTGCGCACGCTGCGAATATTCGAGTGCGATCTCGGCGAGCTCACCGATGTCGACCACATCGTCGGCTCGGTGGAGAACCTGTCTCTCCAATCGACGAGCCTAGGGCGGATAGACGACAGCTTCTGCTTCTGGCAGGCCCCATACCCGTGCTACGTCGATCGCATCAGCTTCGACGCAACCGAACTCGCGGTCGACGGCGCTTCCTGGCTCTTCCAGGTCGTGCCCTTCACCTTCCGATCGGCGATCGCAACGGGCGCATGGACCCCGGCAGAGGAGCTGAAGGTCCTCACCGTACGCTCCTGGCTGCTCCCCGGCCACGGCGTCGCACTCCTGTGGAAGCCCTCTGCGAATGACCACACCATCTCCGGACAGATCCCCGACATGTGACATTCCTGCTGTGCACGCCGCGATCGCTTCGTCGAGCACGCTCCAGCGGGAGCGTAGAGCTCTGTACCAACTCGCCGCAGAGCTGTTGGCACCCGGCGATCTACAGGCGCTGGACCTCGATGTTATCGACAGTCCATTGACCCGGCACCGCATCGGCAACGCGCTTGCCGGTCGCGCGCGGCTAACGCGCTCCGAACTGGTCGGCATCGACACTCTATCCAGCCCGGACGGCGGAACGCACGGCCTGCGGGTGGTATCGCGGCCCGAGGCGAACACCCTGCTCGCCGACGCGTTGGACACCGTCGGGGCAGAGCTACGTCGTCAGCAGGCGGCGTTGCGGCCACCCGGACTGCTCACCGAGGCCGACGGTCAGCGCTTCACCTCGGCGCTGGCGGTACTGCGCGATGGCGTTGCTCGCGCTAGGTCGGTGTGCCCAGCGCTCATCGAGGATCTGCTCGCGCATGTCGCACTGGTCGGGTTCATCGACCCCGAGTGCGCTGGGCGACTCGCCTCAGCATCTCCCCGCACCTTCCCCGGACTAGTCCTGCTGACGTGTCCGCAAACGACCATCGAGGTGGCCGAGGCCCTTGTGCACGAAGGAGCTCATCAGAAACTCTTCGATCTGGCTATCACCCATGACCTGCTCAATGCCGACTCTGACTGGTGCCCACCGTTTCACCCACCGTGGGCACCGAAGGATCGCCAATGGCCGCTCGAGCAGACCCTCGCCGCCTGGCATGCATATACCTGTCTCGCTCGGTTCGCTCACGACGCGGGCGAGACGTCGGGAACCCGCGTGCCCGGGACGGACTCGTTGTTGCCGGTGGCGAGTGAGCGGAGCAAGGTCCTCGGTCACTGGCTGTTGGACAAGGTCGATTATCTCGGCGCCGACGCCCATATGCTGCTGGATGGCCTCATCGGCCGACGGCCACGCACCGCACGTGTCGCGACGAGCTGTTCCAGTGCAGTGGCGGCGGACTACGTCATCGACACTCCGCTGCAATTCCGCCGCTGCGGTTCGCCGGACCGGGTGCTGGTGGGCTGCCCATCGCAACCTCCCCAGCTTTACTGGGTCAGCGATGACGCGGCAGCGGTGCTCGAGCTCCTCACACACGAGTCGCTCGACGACGTCGCCCACACCTTCGCTCGCCGGTGGCGGGTACAGCTCCTCGATGCGACTGATCGGCTGACCGCATTGCTCTCGGATCTCTACGTATCAGGACTTGTCAAGGTTAGGTATACGGCGAGTGGTGGCCTATGACGCAGCGTTGCTAACATCTGATCTTTACGGTGGTCGTGGACGAAGGGATGGCTCTGATGGCCGTGCAAGGCGGCGTTGAGGACAGTGCGTTGATGAAGCATGTTGTGCGTGTCGACTGGTTCCGGCGCGACCCAGGTGGCAGCACCATCTTCATCATGCCAGCAGGTGGCGATAATGCGGCTGCTCAACCGGTTGCCGAGCACGGCGATGGTGCCAAGGCCACCCACGGCTGACGCCCGAAGGTGTTGGCTCGTGTGACGGCCTCGATGCCACCAGCATTTCCACGGCCAGCCCGATCGACTGCCAACCAGGGTTCCGTCACCAGGAGGGGTCAGTTTTCAACCGTTGCTGGGGGTCAACTTTCACGCGTCGCCGACAAGGTGGTGGTGGAAATGCCTCCGTGGGTATGGGCGTTGATCGGCAGCGGCGTCATGACGACCACCATCACGGCCACTGCGGCCCTCATTCGCCACCACATGAATATCGAGTTCTTCCGACTCGCCCTCGACAAGCACGGCATCGAGGGCCTCAATGCTGCGCGCCGTGCTATACATCCCTTCGCCGAAGCAAGGGCGAAGGAGAAGCCGCCACCCCCGACCGCGATCCAACCGCCACCACCACCGCTGCCGCTACCACCGCTAACGCCGGTGCGCTAGTTCGCGGAAATGATGTTCTTGACCTGCGCGACAGTGGTCGAGGATGGATGTGGACCCTGAGACCGGCGCCACTTACGGCTGACATGCGTGCCGGGGCTACGGTGCGTCGCGGTGTCGGATGGCTAGCGCTGCCCTACGCCGCGCAGGTGGGGTAGACGGCGACCTCGGCGGCCTTGACCACGAACCACACTCCTGCGCCGGGGTACAGCCCCAGCTCCACCGCGGCGGCCGGGGTGATGTCCGCCGCCAGCCCAGCAGCCCCACGCACCCGGACGAGGGTGCCGTTCGGCTCCAGCGCTGCGACTCGGTCTTGGATCACATTGCGCGGGCTGCCCTTGGGCGGATCCATGTAGACGGCCACCGCGGCGGGGGTGAACACTGCGACCGCCGCAGCACCGACGACGGTCGATTCGGTCTTACCAGTCAGCTCGCTGCCGTCCTCGGCACGTAACCCCTCGGCCGTCGCCATACCGGGCACCAGGTTCAGCCCGGCCAACCGCGCGGCGAAGGCGCTGCGCGGCCGGGTGAGCACCTCGCGCGTTGGGCCCTGCTCCACCACACGACCACCGTCGAGCACCACCACCCGGTCTGCGAGCACCAGCGCGTCGATCACCTGATGGGTGACCACGACGGCGAGCCGGTCTTGCAGCACCGAGCGCAGCAGCGACCGCAGGGCGGGGGCGAACTCCACGTCCACTGCGGACAGTGGCTCGTCCAGCAGCAGCAGGTCGGGGTCGGCGGCCAGGGCCCGAGCCAGTGCGATGCGCTGGGCCTGCCCGCCGGACAGCCGGCGAGGACGCCGCTGCGCGAACTGCGCCGCGTCCACCTCGGTGAGGCGGCGCAGGGCCGCCTCCCGAGCCGGCTGTTTGCGGGTACCGGCGGAGCGCGAACCGAACGCCACGTTGTCCAGCACCGACAGGTGCGGGAACAGCAGCGGCTCCTGGGCCAGCAACCCGACGCGCCTGCGGTGCGGTGGTAGCTGCACCCCCGCTGCGATGTCGGTGAGCACCCGCCCGTCCAGGACGATCCGTCCGGTGTCCGGGCGCAGCAGGCCGGCAACCGCTGCAAGCAGTGTGGACTTGCCCGACCCGTTGCGTCCCAGCACCGCGACCACCTCGCCCGGCTCCACCCGCACCGTTGCGTCCAGGTCGAAGTCGCCACGGCGCACGGTGACCTCGAGGTGTAGCCCCGGACTCACTGCAGCCCCTCGGCAGAGCGGGGCCGGGCCACCGCGATCACCACGATCGCCACCACCACGAGCAGCAGCGACAGGGCGATCGCCGCGTCGGCGTCAACCTCGCGCTGCAGGTAGACCTCCAGCGGCAGCGTTCTGGTCACACCCTGCAGGCTGCCCGCGAAGGCGATGGTGGCCCCGAACTCCCCCAGGCAGCGGGCGAAGCTGAGCACCATGCCGGAGCCGAGACCGGGCAACACCAGCGGGACGGTGACCCGGCGGAACACCGTCCACGGTGACGCCCCGAGGCTCGCCGCGATCACCTCATAGCGCTCCCCGCCGGTGCGCAGCGCCCCTTCCAGGCTCACCACCAGAAACGGCATCGCCACGAACGTCTGCGCCAGGATCACCGCCGCAGTCGTGAACGGCAGGCTCACGCCGAACGCCACGTCCAGGGCATACCCGGCGAACCCGCTACGCCCCAGCAGGTACAGCAGCGCCAGCCCGCCGACCACCGGTGGCAGGACCAGCGGGAGCAGCACCACCGAGCGCAGCAACCGCATACCGGGTACCGAGCCGCGGGCCAGCACCACCGCCAGCGGCCCACCGAGCACCACACACAGCAGCGTGGACACCGCCGCGGTGCGCAGCGAGAGCCCCAACGACGTGAGCGCCGATTCGCTGGTGACCAGCTCGACGAATCGGGGCCAGGGCGCCCGCACGACCAGCCCGACCACCGGCAGCAGGATCAGCCCGAGAGCCGCTACCGCAGGTACCCACAGCGCTCCGGGTAATCCCGTACGGACGGTGTGCGGATCCCTTGTCTGCGTCAAGAAGCAGGGCTGAAGCCGGCGGCGGTCAGCTCTCGCTGACCCTCAGGGCCCAGGACGAACGCGACGAAGGCCATCGCGAGCTGAGGCTGCGGGGCACCCTCGATCGCGGCGATCGGGTAGACGTTGACCGCATCCCTCGCCTCCGGGAAGTTGATCTGCTCGACCTTCCCCTCGGCACTGCGGGCGTCGGTGATGTAGACCAGCCCGGCGTCGGCCTCCTTGGCCTGGACCTTGGCGAGCACCGACCTGACGTCGGGCTCCTCGCTGGCCGGGCTCAACGTGATGTTGGTGGCCTTCTCGATCTGCTCGGTGGCCGCGCCGCAGGGCACCTGCGGGGCGCACACGAGCTCGGTGACGTCCGGCTTGGCCAGGTCAGCGAACGTGCGGATGCTCTTCGGATTGCCCGGGGGTGTCACGATGGTCAGCACGTTGCTGGTGAACGGCTCTGGTGTGCCGGCTGCCTTGCCAGCGTCGGTTACCACCGTCATCTGCTTCTCGTTCGCCGAGGCGAACACGTCAGCAGGGGCACCGTTGACGATCTGGGTGGCCAGATCCGACGAGGCACCGTAGCTGAACCGCAGGTCAGCGGTGGGGTTGGCGGCCTCGAACTGCTGTTCCAACGCGTTGAACACATCCGTGAGGGAGGCTGCCGCCAGCACTGTTACCGGTACCCGCTCCTGGGCACCCGGCCTGGCTGTGTCGTCTGTCCCGCAGCCCGCCAGCGCCAGCCCAGCCGCCAGCCCCACCATGATCAATCGCTTCATGCTCGTCCTCCTGGGGTCTCGACCATGACCTCGGTCGACTTCACGACAGCCACTGCCAGTACCCCCGGCACGAGCCCCAGTTCGCGTACTGCCTCGCTGCTCATCAGTGAGACCACCCGGTGTGGTCCACACTGGATCTCCACTTGTGCCATCACCTTGTCGGTGATCACCTCGGTGACCAGCCCGACGAAGCGGTTGCGCGCCGATCGGTCCACCAGGGACGGATCGGGCGCGGCCTGCGCCTGCGACTTGGCGAAAGCCGCCAGCTCCGCGCCGTCCACGGCCTTGCGACCACCGGCATCCCGGATCGGGGTCAGCTGGCCGGAGTCGGCCCAGCGCCGAACGGTGTCATCGCTTACGCCGAACAGCTCAGCGATCTCTGATATCCGATAGTGCGGCACGCGAGGAAGGCTACCTCCGCGGCTGCGGAAAAAGAAATGCGGACTCGCCGGTTCTCTGGGGTAGTGGCAGAGTCGCACAGCGTGGACTTCTCCCCCAGCGCGCGGGCGGCCGATTACACGAAACGGATGCAGCAGTTCCTGTACGAGCGGGTGCTCCCCGCCGAGCCGGTCTACGACAGCTGGCGGGCGCACCGGCGTGGCACCCCTTCCGAGCACCAGCTACCGCCGGTGGTCGAGGAGCTCAAAGCCGATGCGCGTGCCCGCGGCCTGTGGAATCTGTTCCTGCCCGCCGTGTCCGGGCTGTCCAACCTGGACTATGCGCCGGTCGCCGAGGTATCCGGCTGGTCACCCACGATCGCCCCCGAGGCGATCAACTGCCAGGCGCCCGACACCGGGAACATGGAGATACTGCATCTGTTCGGCACCGACGAGCAGCGCAACCTATGGCTCGAGCCGCTGCTGGCGGGTCAGATCCGCTCGGCGTTCGCGATGACCGAGCCCGAGGTGGCCAGCTCCGACGCCACCAACATCACCACCTCGATCCGCCGCGACGGCGCCGACTACCTCATCGACGGGCGCAAGTGGTGGATCTCCGGCACCGCCGACGAGCGCTGCGCGGTCTTCATCCTGATGGGCAAGACCGACCCCGATGCTGCCGCGCACCGGCAGCAGTCGATGGTCCTGGTGCCCCGGGACTCCGACGGGGTCGAGATCGTGCGGCACCTGCCGACATTCGGGTACTCCGACCAGCACGGGCACTCCGAGATCGTGTTCACCGACGTGCGGGTGCCGGCATCGAACCTGCTGGGCGCCGAGGGCGACGGATTCTTGATCGCACAGGCCCGGCTGGGCCCCGGCCGCGTCCACCACTGCATGCGGCTGATCGGGATGGCCGAACGGGCGATCTCGCTGATGGTGCAGCGCGCCCGGTCCCGGCGCGCGTTCGGCGGCCCACTGTCGGACCAAGGGGTGGTCCGCGAGCAGATCGCGCTGTCCCGCCTCGAGGTGGAGCAGGCCCGGCTGCTGGTACTCAAGACCGCCTGGCTGATCGACCAGCACGGCGGGGCCAAGAACGCCGCGACGGAGATCGCCGGGATCAAGGTAGTAGTCCCCCGGATGGCCTGCGCGGTGATCGACCGGGCGATGCAGATCCACGGTGGCGCGGCGATGTCCGACGACTTCCCGCTCGCGTCCTTCTACGCTTGGGCCCGGGCACTGCGCTTCGCCGACGGCCCCGACGAGGTGCACCTGCGCACCGTCGCGCGCCAGGAACTCACCCGCCACTAACCCCGCGTGTCCGCCTCTCCTGCCCGGTGTGTCCGCCTCTCCTGCCCGGTGTGTCGCGTTCCCATGGACCTATCGTTGAAACGCTCGCTTGCGAGCCTGCGGATCTGATCGGCTAAATAATCCGCATACGCGGTTAAAAATCTGCAAAAAACAAATAAAAGCGCAGATTCCCCACGGTCGACAATCGGTTACCCCAGAGGGGTAAACGCGTCTGGATACCGAGTTGAGCGCATCACAGGTAATCTGAACCAGATGACCCCTGTGGCGCAAGGCATCCAGGAGCGAAACGTCCGACTCACCGGCGGCAAGCCGGTGTTGCGCCGCGCCTTCGAACAGACCGTGGGCTACGCTCCTGCCCCGTTATTCCAGAGCGACAACCAGGGTACGAGCGGAGGCGCCACGGTGGTGACCGTGCGGTACTTCGCGGCGGCACGTGCCGCTGCGGGCCTGCCGAGCGAGGACGTCGACATCGGCGACGGCGCCACGGTTGCCGACGCTCTGGACGCGATCGCCAGCCGGCACGGGGAGGCACTGCGCAAGGTGCTGGCCGCGTGCAGTTTCCTGCTCGATTCTGTCGCGGTACGGGACCGCACTACGCCGCTACGACCCGGTGCCGAACTGGACGTACTGCCACCGTTCGCTGGCGGCTGAACCCGGTACCGGCCTTCGGAGATCTCAGGGACAGGCGTCTCAGGGGCAGTTGACCCATTCCTCCGAACCGTCGGCGAACTCCTGCCGCTTCCAGATGGGCAGCTGCAGCTTGACCTCGTCCACCAGCTCTGCGCAGGCCGTGAAAGCCTCCGCACGGTGGGCCGCGGACACCGCGCAGGCCAGGGCAGAGTCGCCGACCGCCAGCGGTCCGATCCGGTGGCTGACGGCCAGCGCGTGTACATCCGGATGCTTCGCAGCGACCTGGGCCGCTACCCGCATGATCACGTCGCCGGCGCCGGGATGGCTAGAGTACTCCAGCGCCCGGACTCCCCGGCCACCGTCATGGTCGCGGACCACACCGGAGAAGCTCACCACGGCGCCGGCGTCGGGGCGGCTGACCAACCGGGCGTGCTCGTCGACGTCCAGCGGAGCTTCGGTGACCACCGCGCGAAGTACTGCGCTCGATGCTGGGGAGCCAGCAGGTGCGGGTTCAGAAGGTGCGGAGACAGCCTCGTGGTGGCTGGGTTCGTGCCCAGACGAAGCCGGCTGGCCGGTTCCACTACCGACGTGGTCCGCGCCGTGCAGTTGGTCGACGGCGTGATCAAGCACCCCGTCGAGGACACCCAGGCCGTCGCGGACTCCACCGGTGGAACCCGGCAGGTTCACCACCAGTGTGCGGCCGGCCACTCCCGCCAGCCCGCGAGAGAGCACCGCGGTCGGCACCCGAGGCAGTCCGGCTGAGCGGATCGCGTCGGCCAATCCAGGCAGGCTCCGGTCCAGCAGTGGCGCGGTGGCCTCCGGAGTGCGGTCGGTGGGGCTGATCCCGGTGCCGCCCGTGGTCAGCACAACGTCGACCGCGTCGGCGACGGCCACCGCGACGGCGTCACGCACCGGCGAGCCGTCGGGTACCACCACGGGGTCCGGGGTCTGGTAGCCACGCTCGGACAGCCAGCCGACGATGACGGGACCGGTGCGGTCCGGGTACACACCAGCGGCCGCACGATTGGAGGCCACCACTACCACAGCGCGGCGGGTCGTCGTTGTCATCGGTCCTCCTGACGCGTCCACAGCCCGGTCTTGCCACCCTCCTTGCGTTCCACCCGCACCGCGTCGAGCACCGCCGCGGGGTCTATTGCCTTGACCATGTCGTGCAGCGCCAGCCCGGCCACGGCGACGGCGGTGAGTGCCTCCATCTCCACGCCGGTGCGGTCGGTGGTCCGGACCGTGGCGGTGATCCGAACCTCGGAGCCCGAGGCGTGCAGGTCCACGGTCACCCCGGACAGCGAGAGGGGGTGGCACAACGGGACGAGGTCGGGGGTCCGCTTGGCCCCCATAATGCCCGCGATGCGGGCGGTGGCCAGTGCATCGCCCTTGGGTAGCTGTTCGGCGCGCAGCAGCCGCACGACCTCCTCGGTGGTGCGCAAGACACCGGAGGCGACCGCCTCCCGGGCGGAGGGCTGCTTATCTGACACGTCGACCATCCGGGCCGCACCACGATCATCGACGTGGGTCAGCCGGCGCTGCGAGCTCACCGCTCGATCCTACGGCCGGCCGCCCGGAACTGGGGCCATCTGGACGTAAACCGAGGGGGTCGGCACGCGATGCG
>JBOHGH010000086.1:0-19292 GCA_050699975.1 Pseudonocardiaceae bacterium
GCACAAGCTCCTGCATCTGGGTCGGTCCCAGGCCTGTAGTACGATGGTATCGCAACGGTCTTTCCTCGATGATATCTAGTCGGGTCTGGAAACCTCTTGATATCATCGGGAGAGACCGTTGCCCTGGCGACACGCCGCACCGTGATCAAGGAGAAATCAGGCTACTTTCGGAGGAGTCCATTCCTTACCTCAGAAGGGTTCTGAATAAGACTCACGATGTCGGTGCCGCTGTCCTGGCTGGCCAGGACATTCTGTGCGAACCGGATCAGCGCATCCGGCGGGGCGGATTCGCGGGCGTGCACGCCGCCGAGGAACACCACCCTCGGCCGGTCCGATCCGGTCCCGTTCGCGATCTTGATGAAGTGAATGTCGCGGCCCTCGACGCTCTTGTTCGGGAACGCCTCCAGGGTGCACAACGTGGGGAAGGAGGCCGACAGGTCGGCCAGCGCATCCTCGATCTGCGCTGGCGTGAGCGGCACCGTGAGCTGCGGGTATGGCGGGGGCATCATTCACGCCTCCCCGCGCTCGGTTCGCAGCTGTGCGATGGTGCCCGCGATCTGCTGCCGGTACTCGACGTCCCGCTCGGTGGGCAGCACGACCTGCACCTCGGCGCCCAGCGCAGCCGCCGCGTCAATCGCCTCGTCGGAGGCATAAGCGGCGACCTTCCATTTCCCCTCACCGCGCGGCTCGACGCTCGACTGAACGATGTTGAGGTCCGGCAGGTTCATCACCGCACGAACGATCTCTTCCGCCCCGGTGATCTGGACTAAGCCCATCGTAACCTCCGCCCTCGCACGGGCCGAGCGGCCCATGAGCAAGCGTCCTCGGGTGGATCAGGCGCCTCAATAGGCCAGATCGGCGAGGACCGCTCAGAGCGGCCCCCACGGCGCCGCGTCGGTGCTGGAGGGACAAAACTCAGGGTTGTGACGAAGACCGCGCCGCGCGAGCCGTCGACAAGGCTCCGGGGTTTGCGCGCGGACCTGGCGGCTGTAGGGAGCGCGGCGTTGCTGGTCGCGGCGGCGGCGGTGATCGGCGTCCGGTTGCTCCAACGCGGTGTACCGCTGCACGTCGACGCCCCACCGCTGGGTGCGCAGTGGCTGCCGCATGTCGGCCCGGGAACGGTTCCCGCGGTGCTGGTCGCGGTGCTCGTCGTCCTGCGCGGATCCGAGTTGGCCGCCCGGCTGTCCTGGCGACCGCTGCTCGGGTTCTCCGCGGTCACGGCGCTGGCCTGGACGATGAGCCTGGCCCTGGTCGACGGGTGGCGACGCGGGGTGGCTGATCGGCTGACCACCGACACCGAGTACCTGCACGACATACCGAGGGTCAGCGATGTCGGTGCGATGCTGCGGATCTTCGCCGAGCGGATAGCTGGCCTGCAGCCCGAGTCCTGGACCACCCACGTCGCCGGCCATCCTCCCGGGGCGCTGCTGGTATTCGTCGGTCTGGACCGGATCGGGCTGCCCGGGGGGGTGCCGGCGGCGCTGCTGTGCGTGCTGGTCGGCTCGACGGCCGGGGTCGCAGTGGCGGTCACGCTGCGGGTCCTGGGCGCCGAGACCACCGCCAGGGCCGCCTTGCCATTCGGCGTGCTGTTTCCGGGCGCGGTGTGGGTGGGGGTGTCCGCGGATGGGCTCTTCGCTGGGGTGCTGGCCTGGGGGGTGGCGCTGCTCGCCCTCGGTGCGGCCCGTCCCAGGCTTGACGTCCGGGCCGTTGCCGCGTCTGCGGCCGGCGGGCTGGTTCTCGGCGCCAGCCTGTACCTGTCCTACGGGCTGGTGCTGGCGGGGCTGCTCCCGCTGGCCGTCGCGATCACCGCCCGCCGGGTCGCCCCACTGCTCGTGGCCGGCGTCGGCGTCGCTGCCGTGGTGGCCGCGTTCGCCGCCGCGGGCTTCTGGTGGTTCGACGGGTACCAGCAGGTCAAGATCAGGTACTACCAGCCGGGCGAGTATGGCTTGGAGCGCCCTTACGGCTACTGGGTGTGGGCCGACTTGGCGTGCCTGGCGGTGGTGCTCGGGCCGGCCGGGGTGGCCGGGCTGCGGCGGGTGTTCACCTCGGGGCGGGGACAGCCCGGGGTGCTGGTGGCGCTGTGTGGGGCGGCGATGCTGGCGGTACTGGCCGCCGACCTCTCCGGGTTGAGCAAAGCCGAAGTGGAGCGAATCTGGCTGCCGTTCGCGGTCTGGCTGATCGCCGCGGCCGCGCTGCTGCCGGCGCGGCAGGTCCGGGGGTGGCTGGGCGCTCAGGCGCTGGTCGCGCTGGCCGTCAACCACCTGCTGCTCACGACGTGGTGACGGGCTCGCGCAGCGGATCGGTGGCGAAGCCGGCGATGCCGTCAGCGAAGCCCACCCGCGCCCGGTAACCGAGCAGCTCGGCAGCCCGCGCCGGGTCAGCCGTCACATGCCGCACATCGCCCGGGCGGGTGCCGCCGACGATCTGCGGGGCCGGTCCGTTCATCGCCCGGGCCAGCTCGGTGGCCAGCTCACCCACCGTGTGCGGGTGCCCGGAGCAGACATTGACCGGCTCGCATCGGCCTGCGGGTGGCTCGGCGGCCAGGGCGAGCGCGTTGGCCTGGGCGACGTCGGACACGTGCACGAAGTCCCGGCGCTGCCGACCGTCCTCCATCACCTGCGGCGCCTCGCCGCGGGCCAGCGCCGACCGGAAGATCGACGCCGCCCCGGCGTAGGGGGTGTCGCGCGGCATCCGGGCGCCGTAGACGTTGTGGTAGCGCAGCGCCCACACACCTGCACCGGTCTGCCGGGCCCACGCGGCGGCGAGATGCTCCTGGGACAGCTTCGTGGCGGCATAGGTGCTACGCGGATCCAGCGGGGCGTCCTCACCGACCAGCAGCGGCACGAGATCGGCGCCGCAGTGCGGGCAGGGCACCTCGTAGCGCCCGTCGGCGAGATCTTCAGGTCGCCGTGGTGGCGCCGGGACGACGCCGTGGTGGCCGCAGGCGTAGCGGCCCTCCCCGTAGACCACCATCGAGCTGGCCAGCACCAGCCGATGTACCCCGGCTTTGTGCATCGCCGCCAGCAGCACGGCCGTGCCGAGGTCATTGTTCGCCGTGTAGTCCGGGGCGTCGGAGGGATCCAGTCCGTGCCCGACCATTGCCGCCTGGTGGCAGACCGCGTCCACATCGGACAGCAGACGGCCCAGCAGCTCGGCGTCCCGGACGTCGCCGTGGACCAGCTCGTGGCCCTGCACCCAGGCCGGCGGTGTGCCGCAGCCGTGGGCCTGCGGCAGGAACGCGTCCAGCAGCAACACCGAATGCCCGTCGGCGGCCAGTAGGTCGGCCACGTGCGAGCCGATGAAACCCGCGCCGCCGGTGATCAGAATCCGCACGGGTCGCACGCTACGGCACAGCTCGATGATCTCCAGTACGCCCTCGTCATGCCAGGTCGCGATACTCGCTGGCGAGCCGGGCAAGCACGGCACGCTTTCGCCTCGGACCGCCGAGCCGGGGTCATCTTGATCGGTAATGCGGTGAATCTGACGTGGCCGAGCCCCTGAGTGCGCCGCCTATCCGACCCATGATCACCCTTTCGGAAGGATGAGCCGCGATCAGCGCGGTTGATTCTTCCGAAACGGTGATCATGAACGGCCACCGACTGTCGCTGATCGACTCGATCTTGGCAAGCTCCCGCAGGGACCTGCGGTCATGATCGGCAGACCGCCGCCACCCGCGGCGCCGAAGTCCGGCCACCGAAGCGACCGACCGTGCCACCTCAAAGTGGCTGCTCAGACCCACTGCCTGCGAAGTTTGGAGCGGGCAACTACCACGATAAACGTGCCCAAAACTCTGCTCAAGTGTCGACGTCTCAGCGACCACGGTCCCAAGCGCCTAGGCTTCCCGGTGGCCTTCACACCCGGATAATGGTCAGCCCGGCCACGCCCTCCAAAAGGTCGAAGTCGTTGTCCTGCGTGATCACGGGCAGGTTATGCGCCGCCGCGGAGGCGGCGATCCACAGGTCGTTGACGCCTGCTCTGCGACCGGCCTCCGCCAAGTGCACCCGCATTCGCGCCCAGGTCACCGCGGCGACGTCGTCCACCGGGATCAGTTGGATGTCCGCCAGCGCATCAAGCGTGGTCATCCGCACTGCGCGCGTCTCGGTGTCTCGGGCCGCGAGGACTCCGGCGTGTAGTTCGGCCAGCGTAATGACGGAAATCGCAGACTCCGCCGGCAGCCACTCCTCGTTGAGCGATCGACCGTTTTCGGCGGCGATGAAGACGCTCGTGTCGAGCAGCCCACGGGACGGTCCGGTCAACGGATGGGCCCAAGCTGGTCGGTGGTATCGCCCGCGAGGCCGGCGAGATCGGCGCGTAAGCCGGGATCGGCCTGCGCCACCCGAAGCCGGCGGGTCAGTTCTGACCGGGGAAGCCAGCGGCGGCGAGTCTGCTGTAGCGGTATGAGCTGGGCGACCGGTTTTCCGTTGACTGTCACCATGACCTCCTCGCCGGCCTGGACGCGGCGCAGCACGCCTGCCGTATCGTTGCGCAGCTCCCGGGACGCGACTTCGGACATGCGACGATCGTAGCAGCTATGTAGCAGTTGATCGAGATCGTGCTGGGCGGTCAGCCGATCACCGGGTTGTAGTCGCTGGCTACGACCTCGCCTGGGCGCGCGCCTAGGCGTGGCTGCCCCGGGAATTGCCGCCGCTGCTCGGCGCCGGGGCGCTGCTCAGTGCCGAGCCGTTGCTCGGTGCCCCGCCGTTGCAGGTAATTGGCGTCGGTGTCGGGGACGGTAGCGTCGATGCCCCGCTGGCCGCCGCGCTGGCCGCGGACGGGCGCCGGGTGCACTACACCGGGATCGAGCCGCACGCGTTGTCGGCGGCCGGGTTCGTGGTCCGGCTCGCTGCGCTGCCCGCAGATTCCCTCACCGTGACCGCCGTGGCCGTGCGTTCGCCGACCACGAGCCCGCGATACCCGCCGATCTCGTGCACTTCGTGCACTCGCTGTACTACATGGCCGATCTTGGGGCGACGCTGGACCACGCGCTGGCGATGCTGCGCCCGGGAGGGCTGCTGGTCGCTGCGACGGCGCCCCGGCAGCCGCTGTGAGTTGGCGCTGCCCGGCAGGCCCGGGGTGGTGCCGCACCCGATCGACATCACGATCGTCCGAGTCCCCTGACCAAGCTGTCCGGTGAGGGCGTTCAGGCTATGTAATTCTGATATTCTGAGTACATGCGAGAGATGTCTGCGTCGGAGGCTTCCCGGCGCTTCTCGGCGGTACTCGACGAGGCAGAGCGTGGCGAGACGATCGTGGTTACCCGCGGGGGCCGTCGGGTGGCGTTGATCGTGCCTGCGCCGCGCGCCAACGGCGCGGCCGTCGCCGAGGTGCTGGCTCGCTGGGACGGGCGCCTTGAGGTCGGCGACGAGTTCGCCGCCAACGTCGCGGCCGCCGGCGAGGCTTCGGTGGAGCAGGACACCGACCCGTGGCGCGGCTGATCCTGGACACTGGCGTGCTGGTGGAGGGGGTGCGGGGTCGGCTCGACGTCGCCGCGGTGACCGACGAGGACGACGTCGCGCTGCCGGCGGTGGTCTTGGCGGAGTACCTGACCGGGGTGGTCCTCGACTCCAACCCGGCCCGCCAGGCCGCCCAGCGGGCGTTTCTCGACGAGCTGCTGACAGTCATTCCAGTCGAGGACTACACGCCCGCTGTGGCCGAGCACCACGCAGCACTGCTGGCCCACGTGCGGCGCACCGGACGCCCCCGCGGTGCCCACGACCTGATCATCGCCGCCACCGCCCGTGCATCCGGCCGGCTGCTGATCACCACCGACGGCCAGGCCGGGTTCGCCGAGCTACCGGACGTGCAGGTTCGGCTGCTCATCCACTGAGCATGTCGCCATGCGGTGATCGTCTGGATCGAGCGCTTGTGACACCGGCTGGTCGGTCACCTGGTCGACGAACCAGTTCGGATAGACCGGGACCAGCGGCGTCGAGCTCGTCATGTCGGCCGAAGAGAGGTGCAGGTCGGCAGCACCGAGGTTGTCGTCAAGTTGTCAAAGGGCAGGATGTCGAAGCCGGCGTAGCGATTGTCTGGGTCAGAAAGCGTGTCCCGGGTGTACTTACCGCTGAGAAAGCCGGAGGCGAGCGGGCTCCACACCGTCAACCGAGGCCGTAACGCCGCATCATCGGTATCACGTCGCGCTCGACATCCCGACCAAGCCATGAGTAGTGCATCTGACCGTGGTGAACGGCGCGAGGGCGTTGGCCTTCTGGATCTCAAGCGCGGCCGAAGCCTTCCATGCCGACCAGTTGGAGAACCCAAGGTAGCGGGCCTTACCCGAACGCACGACCGCATCGAGCGCCGAGAGCGTTTCTTCGAGCGGCATGTAAGGGTCTTCGCGGTGGGCTATATACGTCGAGCTGTCCCGTGAGGTCGATCCAACCTAGCCCGTCCCTGCGAGCCGTGAACTCGACATTAGCGACATCTCAGCGCTCAGAAAGGTCGCTGGTGTCGAGCTCACGACGCAGACACACAGTGACGCCGCCCGTTGATGGGGGTCGCTACGGTGGGAGTGTGACTGTCGCGACAGGCAAGGTGAATACTTTCCGGGCACTTCATGTGCCTGGCCGGCCGCTGCTCATGCCGAACCCGTGGGACGCCGGAACGGCCAAGCTGCTCGCCTCCCTCGGCTTCCAGGCGTTGGCGACGACCAGCAGCGGCCACGCGGCGACGCTGGGCCGGCTGGATGGCTCCATCGACCGGGATGAGGCCCTCGCGCACGCCTCGTCGATCGTCGCCGCGGTGGACCTCCCCGTCTCGGCCGACCTGGAGGACGGCCTGGCCGAGGATCCCAGTGCGGTGTTCGCCACCGTCACCGATGCCATCGGCGTGGGGTTGGCGGGCTGTTCGATCGAGGACTTCACCGGCAACGCGGACACCCCGATCTACGACACCAGGCTGGCCGCTGAGCGAGTGGCGCCGAGGTCCTGTACGCCCCTGGCCTGACCGACCTCGGGGACATCCGCAGCGTGATCACCTCGGTCGACCGACCCGTTAACGTACTCGTGTTCCCTGGTCTTCCACGGTGGCCGAGCTGGCGCAGGCTGGCGTGGCCCGCATCTCGGTCGGTGGAGCGTTCAGCCAGGTGGCCCTGGCAGCACTCACCCGGGCCGGTCGCGAGCTGCTCGACCACGGCACCTACGGCTTCATGCACCTGGCCGCCGAGGGTCGTCAGCAGGAGTCCGCAGCCTTCAGCACCCAATGACCGATCGGTGGACACTGGGCAGCATGAAAGGCACCGGGGAGTCGGCCGCGGTGCTGGCCGCGACGCTGGTGTGGCTGGCCCTGCTCGCGTTCCCGGTCGGGTTGGCAGTGAGCGGGACGCAACCGGCCGGTCGGCTGATCGCTGCGTCGGCCGCGGTGGCGCTGCTGGTCGGTGTGTACGTCCGGACCGCGATCGCCGCCGCCAGGCACGGCACCCCCCGGCCCGCGCCCGCCGCCACGGTCGTCGTCGCCGGGATCGCGGTGCTGTTGCCGCTGGTGGGGGGCTCGGCGTGGCTCGGCGTGGCTCGGGGGGACGGTTCCTGGCCGCCCTGTTCGGAGTCACCCTGCCGGCTCGGCGGGCGCTGGCCGCAACGGGTGCAGCCACCGGGCTGGCCATGGCGCAGGCGGTAGCCGGGGACGCGGCGGCTGGGCAGGCGCTCTCCGTGTCGCTGATCACCGCGGTGGCCGGGGTGGTGGTGATCGTGGTCGCCCGGCAGACCGTGCTGGCTCGCGAACTGGCCGCGTCCCGCCGGGCCGTTGCGGCCGCGGCGGCGCAGCACGAGCGGCTGCGGCTGGCGCGTGAGCTGCACGACTCGGTCAAGCAGCAGGCCTTCGTCGCCGCCTTGGAGCTGGGCAGTGCGCGGGCGCGGCTGGGGCCTGATGCGCACCTGGACGCCGCGGCCGACGCGGTGGCCGCGGCACAGCAGCAACTCAGTGAGGTGATCGAGCACCTACGGCCGGCCGGCGACGAAGAGCTGGCACCGGCCCTGCGCCGCCACGTCGAGCTGTGGTCCCGGCGGACCGGCGTGCCCGCCGAGCTGACCGTGGATGACACGGTCGCTGACGGTCTTGCGGCCGAGCCGCTGCTGGCGGTGGCGACCGAGGCGCTGACCAACGTCACCCGGCATTCCGGCGCCCGGCACGTCACGCTGGTGCTGCAGGCAGCGGAGGGCCAGGCGCGGCTGACCGTCACCGACGACGGCCACGGGTTCGACCCGGCGGTAAGGGTGCCCGGCCAGGGGTTGCGCGGGATGGCCGAACGGCTGGCGCAGCGTCGCGGCAGCCTGGACGTTCGGTCCGGTCCGGGAGGCACCGCGCAGCGGCACCGGCCCGACGTCGCGCTGATCGACCTGCAGATGCCCGGCGGGGACGGGGTGGACGCGATCCGCCGGATTGCCACGTCGGTGCCGCACACCCGGTTGGTGGTGCTCACCTCGCACTCAACAGACGCCGACATCTTCCCCGCGATCCGCGCCGGAGCACTGTCCTACCTGCTCAAAGATGTCGGACCCGACGCGCTGGTCGCCACGGTACGGGCGGCTGCGGCCAGCGAGGCGGTGCTGCACCCGCGGGTGGCCGCCCGGGTGGTCAGCGAATTGCGCGGCGGACACCGCGACCAGCCCCACGCTCTGCGGGATCTCACCGAGCGCGAGCTGGAGGTATTGCGGCTGGTGGCCGAGGGGCTGTCCAACGCCGACATCGCCGACCGGTTGGTGATCGGGGAGAAGACGGTGAAGACCCAGTCAGTGCGATCCTGGCCAAGCTGCAGCTGACCGACCGCACCCAGGCCGCGGTGCATGCCTGGCGGCACGGGGTGCTCCGCCGCGAGACCGAGGGCTGACCCGCCGCTAGCTGCTGGCCGGCAAGATGTTGTTGTTGTAGCGGAAGAAGTTCTGCGGGTCGTAGGTCGCTTTGATCTCGGCCAGCCGGCGCAGGTTGCGGCCGAGCGCATCGTCGACACCGGCGCGCATCGGCTCGTCGGCCAGCCCGGTGAAGTTCAGGTACACCCCGCCGGTGCCGTAAGGCCGGACGCTCTCCCACGCAGACCGAACCCAGCCGATGGTCGCCGCGTCCGCGGCGGGATCCGTCCAGTGCCCGTCGATGGAGGCCATGAACGGCGCTGAGCGCTCCGCGAAGGCGGTCTCCTCGGGGCCAACCGCGCCGATCGCGCCACCCATCTGGAAGACGTTCACCATCGTCAGCGGGGCGGGTCGGTCCAACGCCCGGCCCGAGATCACGTCGATCGCGTCGGCGGTGAGCTCGGTGAGGTACTGCGACTTCCAGTAGGCGCGCAGGGTGTTGCGCGGGAAGAACGCGTCGAACCCCTGCTGCACCATGGTGAACGGCATGGGCTGGGACATGTCGAACAGCGGTGTGCCGAGTTCCCGCAGTGGTGCCATGGCCTTCATGCCCTCATCCGGGTCGCCGGCATAGACACCGCCGACGATGGCGCAGGCGCGATTGTGCACTACCTCGGGCAGCCCGGGAGCCGCCGGCATGGTGATCGTCACCACCACCGAGGTGACCTCATCCGGCGCTCCCGCCAGGTAGCTACGCCAGCCGCGCAGGACGTCGGCGATGTCCTCCAGCGGGTAGAACGGTGCGGCGAAGGCGACGATGGGCCCGACCGGGTGCAGCCGGAAGGTGAAAGAGGTGACGATGCCGAAGTTGCCACCGCCGCCGCGGATCGCCCAGAACAGATCGGGGTTGTGCTCGGCGGACGCGGTGCGGACCTGCCCATCGGCGCACACCACCTCAGCCTGCATCACGTTGTCGCAGGACAGCCCGTACTTGCGGCGCAGCCAGCCGTAGCCGCCGCCGAGGGTCAGACCGGCGACGCCGGTGTCGGAGACGACTCCTACCGGGGCGGCCAGGCCGAAGGTCTGCGTCTCGCGATCGAGATCCCCCAATACGGCGCCGCCCTGGACGTGAGCCAACCGCCGCTCGGGATCGACCTGGACGCCGCGCATCGCCGAGAGGTCGATGAGCAGTCCGCCGTCGATGGTCGACAGTCCCGCGATGGAGTGCCCGCCGCCGCGCACCGCGACGGCGAGATCGTGCTCGCGGGCGAAGTTCACTGCTTCTACCACGTCTGCGGTGCCCGAGCACTGCGCGATCAGGGCGGGCTGGCCAATGTGCATCGCGTTGTACACGTCGCGGGTGTTCGGGACCCCGGAGGGGCTGGGCGATCCGATCACCTGCCCCCGCAGCTGCCCACGGAGGGCTTCGAGAACGTCATCGGCGAGATCGGTCCGGGGTCCGTGCAGCGTGGTCATGCTGACAGTCATCGGGTCCTCCAGGTTGGAGACACTTTCGTGTCGCGGGCGCCCCCACACCTAGAGCGTCTTATCACCTCGCGTGATACCACCGATGAATAAATCACCTTTTGGCCTAGCGCAGATGCGTGTCGGCAGGTCACCGTGGTGGTAGCCGCACCCGGCGCCGGTGGGCAAACCGGACGATTGGCCGAGGTGCCGTTGCGGTGCTAGACAGGATTTCATGACCGTTGAGCTCAACCACACCATCGTCGCCGCCCGCGACAAGATAGCCGCCGCGACCTTCCTCACCGATCTGCTGGGGCTGCCCCCAGCGACCACATTCGGGCCGTTCCTGGTAGTGACGTTGGGTAACGGGGTGAGCCTGGATTTCATGGATACCCCGGACGACATCCACCCGCAGCACTACGCCTTTCTGGTCGGTGAGCCCGACTTCGACGTGATCTTCGGCCGGATCCGGGCGCTGGGCATCCCGTATTGGGCCGATCCCTTCCACAATGAGCCAGGCGAGATCAATACGCGCGACGGTGGCCGCGGGGTGTATTTCGACGACCCGAACGGCCACGTCCTGGAACTCCTCACCCGTCCCTACGGCAGCGGCTCCGCGACCTGATCCGGCGAAGGGCGTCGCGATATCCCAACATTCGGACCGTGATCCGTCGGACTCTTGATCCGGCGTGCCAGCGGCGACGATCACGGCTGTAGACTTCGTCCTTCACCCCGACGACCTTCACCCGAGCGGGGTAGGGGGCCCATGGCCGAGCGGCAGCATCTGATCGTTGTGCTGCCCGGGATCGGCGGCAGTGTGCTGGCACGGCCCGGCAAGCCCGATGACGTGGTGTGGGACGCGGGCACGGGCGACATCGCAGACCTGGTTTTCCGGTCGGATCGGATGAGCCTGCAGGAGGCACCGCGTCTGGAACCGCTGGGGCTGACCCGGTCAACGAAGTTCATGGGATTCACTGTCGTCCCGGGCTGCGGGAGGCTGCTGGATCAGCTCACGACCTTTGGGAAGGTCGACCGGCGCGGTGATCCCCAGCGTCCCGAACTCGGCGCCAGCGTGGTGGCGGTGCCGTATGACTTCCGGTACAGCATCGTGGCGGCGGCCGAGCGACTCGACGCGGTGGTGTGCGCGCACCTGGCTGGCGCCAGCCCGGCCGAGCGGGCCGCGCGGGTGATCGTGGTGGCGCACTCGATGGGCGGGCTGGTCGCGCGGGTCTGGATGGGGCTGCTGGGCCGGTGGCCGTGGTGCCGCGCGTTGATCACCCTGGGTACCCCGCACCGCGGTGCGCCGAAGGCGCTGGACTGGCTGGTCAACGGCGTGCGGCTGGCGGGGCCAACCGAGATGCTGCGCGGGTGGCCTTCGATGATTCAGCTGCTACCCCGCTATGCGGCGGTCCGCGACACCGCGGTGGCCCATGTGACCGCCCCGGACGCGGCGCTACATCCGTTCGAACTTCCTATTCCGTGGTTGTCCGCGCGCGCCAAGGCGGCTTACGACCTGCACGGTGCGATCGAGAAGGTGTGGGGGGACATGCCACGCCGTGGCCCGGAGACGGTGGTCTGCATCGGTTGGAGTCACCAGACCCCGAACGGTGCGTTCTGGGACGGCGAACGGCTGCGCGTGACGAAGGACCAACCCTGCTGGCTGGGTCTCGACGGCTGGGACAAAGACTTCGGCGACGGCACTGTGCCGAGCTTCTCGGCAGTGCCCCCGGAGATGGACAACTACGGGCACGGCCTGGTGCGCCTGGCGGAGCGGCACGTGCCGCTGGCCCACGCGGCGGTCATCGCCGACCTGCTGGAGCGGCAGCTGAAACGGCGACCTCCGCACAAGATCCACGGCGCGGAGGGCGGCAAGCACCCGCCCACCATCGGTCTGGATCTCGACGAGTTGCACACCGCCGGGACGCCGATCCGGGTCACGGCCGCGCTGCGTGAGGTCAATGCGGATGTCAGCGACCAGCCGGTGAAGGCCCGGCTGCGCCCGGTTCGAGGCCAGATCGCTGGGCAGCCCGGCCGGGTCGACGTGCCGCTGAGCTGGGACGGCGGGCTGGGTTGCTTCACGGGCGAGCTGCCGGGTCAGGGGCCGGGGCTGTACCAGGTGCGGGTGTCGGCCCGGCACGTCCCACGCGCCGGCGATCTCGCCGTGGCGGACACGGTGGCGGTGGTTGAGGACGGCTGAACGCAGCGCGGTCAGCCGCTCTGGCGGGCCTCGCCGCCCACGCCGGCGTGCGGCAGGTGCTCGGCGGGAACCGTGCCCAGCCGCCCGGCCTGGTAGTCCTCGAAGGCCTGGCGGACCTCCGCGCGGGTGTTCATCACGAACGGCCCTCCCCAGGCGACCGGCTCCCGGATCGGCGCGCCGCCCAGCACGACGACGTCCAGTGCGGGATGCCGCGACTCCTGGTGCACCGCACCAGAGACCGTGACGGTGTCACCGGGCCCGAACACCGCGAGCTGACCGGTGCGCACCGGCTGGCCCTCCGTGCCGACCGTCCCGGCGCCGGAGAGGACGTATACCAGTGCGTTGAAGTCCGTCCGCCAGGGCAGGCGCAGCATCGCACCGGGGCTGACGGTAGCGTGCAGCATCGCCATCGGGGTGTAGGTGGAACCGGGGCCACGGTGCCCGCCTACATCGCCGGCGATCAACCGGACCAGCGCGCCGCCGTCCGCCGTGGTGAGCAGCGCGGACTCCGCCGCCCGCAGGTCCTGGTAGCGGGGCTCGGTCCACTTGAGCTGCGCGGGCAGGTTGACCCACAGCTGCAGGCCATGGAACAGCCCGCCGCTGACCACCAGGTGTTCCGGCGGCCGCTCAATGTGCAGTACACCGCCGCCCGCGGTCATCCACTGCGTGTCGCCGTTGGTGATCTCGCCGCCGCCGCCGTGCGAGTCGGCGTGTTCGAAGACGCCGTCGATGATGTAAGTGACGGTCTCGAACCCCCGGTGCGGGTGCCAGGCGGTGCCTTTGGGCTCGCCCGGGGCGTACTCGACTTCACCCATCTGATCCATGTGCACGAACGGGTCCAGATCGCGCAGGTCCACCCCGGCGAAGGCACGCCGAACCGGGAAGCCCTCGCCCTCATACCCGGAAGGTGCGATGGTCACCAACCGGACCGGACGGTCCACGGCCTGCGGGCCGGGTTCCGGGATGCGCGCCAGCGTGGTGACGTCCTCGACGATGACAGCAGGCACGGCCACCTCCTTGTTTATTGATCGCTCAACTATCAGCGTCAACGTCTCAGCCGCGCTGCACATTCCGCGATGCGCCCAACGACGCAACCACGGCCGCTATCGCCGCGATCAGCCCCAGGTAGAGGCCGAGCCCGGCACCACTGGACACCGCGAACAAGCCATCCACGTCGACGTCACCCAGCTGACCCAGGTCGCCCCGCCCGCCAGTGGCGTCCGGGAAGGTCACCCACCGCACCAGGATCGTGATGAGCGCCAGCGCTGACAGGCCAAGCGTGAGCAGCGGCCTCGAAGCAGGCAGGCGCAAGCCCATCGTGCTCGCCAGGACCAACACGCCGGCCATTACCAGCAGTAGCACCGAGAACCACGCGCCGAAGCCAGCGCTCCACGCGTTGTCCGCGCCGGTGAATCGCTCGACTCCCAGGACCGAGACGTGGGCCCGGTACCAGGGAAAGAAGCTCGAGATGTAGGCCAGCAAGCCCGCGCCGACGACGACCCAGTCCAGGGTCGTCACCTTCGTCGAATCGGATCGCACCATGCCGGTATGCCTCCCTAGACCTGCGGGGCATCGTAGGGGCTGGCTGGTATGTCATGTGCCGCGCTGGTAGACGTCGGGGATGCCGTCGGCGTTGACGTCGCGTTCCTCAGCCTGGCAGATGCGCCGGTAGACGGTATTGCGGATCCGGAGCACGACGGTGGCCAGCAGCGCGGCGAGCAGCGAGCCGAGCAGGATGCCGACCTTGACGTGGTCGTTGCGGACGCTACCGGCACCGAAGGCGAGTTCCCCGATGAGCAGGGAGACCGTGAACCCGATGCCGGCCAGCAGCGCGAGGCCCAGAACGTCCCACCAACCCAGGCCGTCGGCGAGCTGGGCGCGAGTGAACCGCTGCACGAGGTAGGTCGCGCCGAGGACGCCGATGACCTTGCCGGCGACCAGGCCGACGACGACACCGAGGGTGACACTGTCGCGCAGGGTGGCGCTCAGGCCGCCGGCGCCAAGGATGGACACCCCGGCCGAGAAGAACGCGAAGATCGGTACGGCGACACCGGCCGACAGCGGCCGCCAGCGATGCTCGAAATGCTCGGCCAGGCCGGGTCCGGGGCCTTCGCTGCGGCGCACGACGGGAACCAGGAATCCGAGGAGTACCCCGGCGACGGTGGCGTGCACGCCGGATTCGTGGACGAGCACCCATGCGGTGACGGCGAGCGGGAGCAGCAGCCACCATGAGCGAACGCGCCGCTGCACGAGGATGCCGAACAGGGCCAGCGGGATGAAGGCGAGTGTGAGAGGAGTGGGGCTCAGCGACTGGGTGTAGAAGACGGCGATGATGATGATCGCGAGCAGGTCGTCGACCACGGCGAGGGTGAGCAGGAAGATGCGCAGCGCGGCGGGCAGGTGGGTGCCGATCACCGCGAGCACGGCGAGCGCGAAGGCGATGTCGGTGGCGGTGGGGATGGCCCAGCCGGACAGGTCGCCGTCCTCGGCGCCGAGGTTGATCGCGAGGTAGAACAGGGCGGGCACGGCCATCCCGCCCAGGGCGGCGGAGATCGGCAGCGCAGCGCGGCGCGGGTCACGCAGGTCGCCGTCGACGAACTCGCGCTTGAGTTCCAGGCCGGCGACGAAGAAGAAGATTGCGAGCAACCCGTCGGCGGCCCATCGCGCGAGCGTGAGGTCGAGGTGTAGCTGGGAGGGTCCGATCCGGATGGCGCTGAGGTCGAAGTACGCGACGCCCCAGGGGGAGTTCGCCCACAGCAGCGCGATCGCCGCGGCCGCGACGAGCAGGACACCGCCGACGGTCTCGGTGCGCAGCACATCGCCGATCCGGCTGACCTCGCGCCAGGATCCACGGTCGAACATCCGGGGGCGGGCGGGAGCGGGCAGCTGGGGCACCGGTTCTCCTCGGGCGTGGTCAGACGGACTGCCGACCAGACTTCCCGGCGCACCAGGGGTTGACCTTACCGGACGCATGCTCCCCGGGCCCGCCGTCAGGGCGCTGAGCTGCGCTGAGGGCCACGTCGACTTCGACAGCAGAGCTGTTCACGGTCGTGCGGTCTGGTTGGCCCTCAAACTGGGGCTCTCGCACTGCAGCTTGATTGGATGCTGGCTGTGAACTGCTACACCGTCTTCCCGTCCGGGGACGTAGCCGCTCCCGTCGAGCTCATTCGAGAGATGGGGACGACCTCCAGGCGTGCACCCATTCCCTGTAGCGCGGTCGCCGCATGCAGGAGGGAGACCTTGGCGAAGGCGAACAGTGACGTCGAGATCAGCGGTACCCCGTCCAGCGCCGCATCGCCGAATTCCTCGACGCCGAAACGTTTCAGATCGACCAAGTGGTCGCGATTCGGCGCGCCTCGCGGTCGGCTGCCGAAGAAAAGGCGTCATGTGCTATCGCCGCGTTGGCCACCGTTGGAACGGGGCCGACCCGCAAGACAGGGAATCCTTGGATTCCCATAACGGGCGCCCGGTGGGAAGTTCTTCCGCTCAAGCGGCGCTGGCGAATCGTCGACTGCAAGCATCGAACGCCTACTTACGTCGACGAGGGTTACCCTGTTATCTCGCCTGGCGATGTTTCGCCCGGCCGCCTCGATATCGCAGTTGCGCACAGATTCGTCGACGAAGCTGATTACCTTGATCTGGCAGATAATCTTCGACGTGTACGGCGTGGAGAGATTGTCTACGGACGGAACGCTTCTGTTGGCGCTGCGGCCTATGTAGACACGGACGAAAAATTCACAATGGGCCAGGATGTCTGTAGGATCACAAGTCCAGATCAAGATCAACTATTCCTCGCGTACTTTCTGAACACGGTGGCGCCTGGACAGCTGGGCTCAATGCAGATTGGGAGCACGTTCACCCGAGTGAACATCGGGACGCTCTTAGAGCTGAGTGTCGCCTGTCCGCCTCGCGACGAGCAGCGCAGATTAGCTGCCAAGATGGACGCGATCGCTCTGGATGTGAGTTCACTAGTGTCGTCTATCGACCGCCAGCTCGCCCTCCTCGCCGAGCGCCGTCAGGCCCTGATCACCGCCGCTGTCACCGGCCAGATCGACGTCACGACCGCAAGAGGCGTATCCACATGAGCCCCGGAGCCCACACCGAGCGGGCGTTCGAGGACCGCGTCGGGGAGGAGCTGGTCGCGGAGGGCTGGTGGCCTGCGCAGGGCACGTTCAATGCCGAGCTGGGGATTGACACCGGCGAGATGTACCGATTCTTCGGCGCCACCCAGCAGAAGAGCTGGGACCGGCTGATCGAGCTGTACGGCGGCGACCAGCCGACCGCGCAGCGGCAGTTCGCGCAGCGGGTCGCCGCCGAGATCGACTCCCGTGGAGTGCTCGACGTTTTGCGCCAGGGCGTGCGCGACCGAGGCGTGCAGATCGATCTCGCGTATTTCCGGCCCGGCCACACCTTGGCCGCCGATGCGCTCCACGACTACAACCGGAACGTGCTGACCGTCGCGCGGCAGCTGCACTACAGCGTGCGCGACGCGGGCAAGTCGGTCGACATGGCGTTGTTCGTCAACGGGATGCCCGTCGCCACCGTCGAACTCAAGAACCCGAACACCGGGCAGAACGCCGACCACGCCATCACCCAGTACCGGCTCCGCGACCCGCACGAGGTGTTCTTCGGCAAGCGGGCCGTCGTCCACTTCGCTGTCGACCCCGACCGCGCCTTCGTCGCCACCCGGCTGCGCGGCGGCGACACCCAGTTCTTGCCGTTCAACATCGGCTCCAACGGTCCCGGCGTGAGCGGAGGCGCCGGGAACCCGCCCGCCGCGCCCGGCTCCTACAGCGTCGCCTACCTGTGGGAACAGATCTGGCAGCGCGACAACTGGCTGGAGATCCTGCACCGGTTCGTCCACATCCAGGCGCCGGACCGTAAGGGCGTGAAGACCAGCCCGCACACCTCGCCGCGCATCTTCCCGCGCTACCACCAGTGGGACGCGGTGCAGAAGATGGTCGCGCACGCACGGACCCACGGCGCCGGGCACGGTTACCTGATCCAGCACTCCGCGGGGTCGGGCAAGTCGAACACGATCGCGTGGCTGTCGCACCGCCTGTCCACCCTGTTCGACGCCGGCAACCAACCGGTCTTCCACAAGACCATCGTGATCACCGACCGCCTCGTGCTCGACCGGCAGCTGCAGACCATCTTCCAGTTCGACCACACCCCGGGCGTCGTCAAGAAGATCGACGAGGACTCCACCCAGCTCGCCGCCGCGCTCGATGACGCCACCTCGAAGATCGTCATCTCGACGTTGCAGATGTATCCGTTCGTCCTGGGGAAGATCTCGGGAATGGGCCTGGCCGGCAGCCGGTACGCGGTCATCATCGACGAGGCGCACACCTCGCAGGGCGGCGACTCCGCGATCCGGCTCAAGCAGGCCCTCGGGGTGAACGCGACGCGGGAGGACGACGAGGACGAGGCGACGTACCTGACGCGGGTGCGTGGCAAGCAGCCGAACCTGTCGTACTTCGCGTTCACCGCCACCCCGAAGTCGCCGACACTGAAGCTGTTCGGCACATTCGACCCGGACCGGGTCAACCCGCACACCGGCGAGCAGGGCATGTACGTGCCCTTCCACGTCTACTCGATGCGCCAGGCCATCGACGAGGGTTACATCCTCGACGTGCTGGCCAACTACATCACCTACGACACCAAGTGGCGGCTGCGCAACGCCGCGGTCGAGCAGCAGGAGTCGCGCATCGCCAATCCCGAGGTCGACGAGGTCAAGGCCAAGGCGAAGCTCGTGCGCTACGCCGAGCAGCACCCGACGTCGCTGGCGCAGAAGGCGAAGCTGATCGTCGACGACTTCCGGTGCAACATCGCCGGGCGCCTCGGCGAGCGGGCCAAGGCGATGGTCGTCACCTCCAGCCGTCAGCACGCGCTCGACCTCTACCAGGCCATCCGCACCTACGTCGCCGAACCCGGGCACGCGGATCTCGGCGTGCTCGTCGCCTTCTCCGGGCAGCTGACCGACGACGCCGGTCTGGAGTTCACCGAGGCGCAGCTCAACGGCTTCCCGGTGGGCCGGCTGCCGGAGATGTTCGGCTACACCAAGGCCGACGACCCGCAGGCCGCCGCTCGCGGCCAGGACGAGTACGGGCTGCTGGTCGCGGCCGAGAAGTACCAGACCGGCTTCGACCAGCCGCTGTTGTGCGCGATGTATGTCGACAAGCCGCTCACCGGGGTGACGGCCGTGCAGACGCTGTCGCGGCTCAACCGGATCCACCCGCTCAAGTCGCAGGACGACGTGCACATCCTCGACTTCGTCAACCAGGCGACCGACATCGCGGCCGCGTTCGAGGACTGGTTCGAGACCACGATCACCGAGCCGAGCGACCCGAACCTGCTCTACAGCAAGCAGCGCGAGGTGATGGACTACGGGCTGCTGGCCGCGTCGGAGATGGAGGCGTTCATCCGCGTCCTCGCCACGGCCGCGCCGGGGCGGATGCCGGACGCGGCGGAACGCAAGCTGCACGCGCAGCTGCACGAATACCTCAAGCCCGCACTAGACCGCTTCGCCGCCCTCGACACCGACGACCAGCGCGACGGCTTCCGCAGCGCCCTGCAGGACTTCGTCCGCGCCTACAGCCTCATCGCGCAGATCGTCGACTGGGGCGACCCGGACCTGGAACGGCTCTACCAGTACGGCCGGGTCCTGCTGATCCGGCTGCCCGGTCGGCCGTCGGCGTCGGTCGACATCGGCGACGCCGACTTGAGCCACTTCCGGCTGGAGTTCACCGGGCGGCACAACGTGTCGCTCTCGGCCGTCGGTGACCGCGACGTCCGCGGCCACGCGGCCGACGGCGGGGGCAGGCGGGAACCGGAGATGGCACCGCTCT
>JBOHGH010000087.1:0-18964 GCA_050699975.1 Pseudonocardiaceae bacterium
CCAGTGACATCACCGCATCCAGGTCTACCTGCGCGGCCACCGCGTCGGCCCAGCGCTGCACCACACGTGCGGCGGCGGCGTACTCAGCAGTGGTGACCAGCCCCAGGTGCCGGGACGGTACCGCCAGCGCGTCGTCCCGGCGCAGCGCGCCGAGCACCAGCAGGCCCACCTCGGCGCACGCCTGCCGGCAGACCTGTTCATGGCGCGCCGAGCCAACGTGGTTGAGCACCACCCCTGCTATCCGGACGCTCACGTCGAACGACCGGAACCCATGCAGCAGGGCAGCGAGGCTCCGGCCCTGACCGCGCACGTCGACCACGAGCAGCACCGGGGCTCCCAGCAGGGCCGCAACGTGTGCCGTCGAGCCATGACCTGGCGTCCCGGTGCGGCCGTCGAACAGCCCCATCACGCCTTCCACGACCGCGAACTGCGCCCCGGCTGCGCCGTAGGCAGCAAGCGGCGCGATGCGATGTTCGCCGACCAGCACCGGATCGAGGTTGCGGCCGGGCCGCCCAGTGGCCAGCGCGTGGTAGCCCGGATCGATGTAGTCCGGGCCGACCTTGAACCCGGCCACCGTGGTGCCCCGCCGCCGCAGCGCGGCCATCAACCCGGTGGCCACCGTGGTCTTGCCGGCGCCCGAGGCGGGCGCCGCCACGACCACGCGTGAGTGGCGATGCGGGTCATAGCTCGCAACGCCGCTCACGGGTGCCTCACCACTCAATTCCGCGCTGGCCCTTCTGCCCGGCGTCCATCGGATGCTTCACCTTGGTCATCTCCACCACCAGGTCGGCTGCCTCCAGCAGCGCGGGCGGGGCGCACCGGCCGGTGATCACGACGTGCTGCCGGCCGGGCCGGGCCGCCAGCGTGGCCAGCACCTCGTCGGTGTCCACCCAGCCCCAGTGCAGCGGGTAGCTGAATTCGTCGAGCACATACAGGTCGTGGACCTGCCCGGCCAGCCGGCGGGCGATCTCCGCCCAACCCTGCGCTGCGGCGGCGGCGTGGTCTTGCTCGGTGCCCTGCTTGCGCGCCCAGGACCAGCCCTCGCCCATCTTGTGCCACTCGACCGGCCCGCCGGCACCGGTCCGCTGGTGCACCTCGTCGAGCGCCCGGAACGCGGCCTCCTCCCCCACCTTCCACTTCGCCGACTTGACGAACTGGAACACGCCGATCGACCAGCCTGCGTTCCAGCCGCGCAACGCCAGGCCGAAGGCGGCTGTGGACTTGCCCTTCATCTGTCCGGTGTGGACGATCAGCAGGGCCCGGTGGCGGCGCTGCCGGGTGCTCAGCCCGTCGTCGGGGACACTGACCGGTACGCCCTTGGGCATCTGGCGACCTCCGGCTAGGCAACAGATCTGGCGGCGCGGACCACGCCGACGACCGCGTCGGCGGACAGCTCCGCCAGCCGCACGCACCCGCCGTCCAGCGCGACGGCGAGCCGGCCAGCCAGCCCCAGCCGGATCGGCCCGGACTCGCAGTCCACCACGATCGACGCCACTCGATCGCGGCGCAACAAGCTCGCCGCAGCGAAAGCGGCATCCATCCCACCGTGGGTGGCCCGGCCGTCGGTGAGCACCACGAGCAAGGCCCGCCGGGTGGGATCGCGCAACCGCTCCGCGGCCAGCACCCGCGCCGAGCGCAGCAGTCCGTCAGCCAACGGGGTACGTCCCCCGGTGCGCAGTGCCCGCAACCGTGCGGCGGCCGCATCCACCGCCGACGTCGGTGGCAGCACCACCTGCGCCTGGGTGCCCCGGAAGCTGATCAGGCCCACCTTGTCGCGGCGCTGGTAGGCGTCGCGCAGCAGGGACAGCACCGCACCGGTGACTGCGGACATCCGGGCCCGCGCCGCCATCGAGCCCGACGCGTCGACGGCGAACAGCACGAGGTTGGATTCCCGCCCCTCGCGCACCGCCCGCCGGACATCCGCCCGGTGCACCACCAGCCCCGGGCCACGGCGCCCGCGGGCATGCTGGTGCGGGGCGGCGGCGGCCAGCGTGCCCAGCAGGTGCAGCCCCCTGCCGTCGGTGGTGGATGCCCGCACGGTGCGCCCGGTGCTGGTCCTGGCCCGGGATCGGCGGCCGGGGGCACCGGCACCGAGACCGGGCAGCGCCAGTAACCGAGCCCGGAACGGTGCCGTCGGCGCGGGCAGCGGCTGGTCGGGCGCGGCGCCGTTGCCCATGCCAGCGGGACACTCGCCGTCCGCTGGCTCCTCGGCGCGGCCCCCTGCGGGGCCATCGGGTGGATCGTCTGGCGCAGAATCCGCATCACGCAGCGCGTCCTCGAGCTGCTCACCGTCCAGGGCGGGCTGGTCGAACGGGTCGCGGCGGCAGCGGTGCGGCAACGCCAGCCGGGCAGCGATCCGGACGTCGTCCTCGCTTACCGCGCCGGCGCCCCGCCAGGCGGCGTGCGCCAGGGCGGTGCGGGCCAGCACCAGATCAGCGCGCATCCCGTCCACTTCGAACGCGGCGCACACCGACGCGATCCGGCGCAGTTCGCCATCCGGAAGCGCCACCCCTGGCAGCGCCGACCGGGCCAGCGCGATCCGCTCGGCGAGAGCAGCGTCCTCGCCGCGCCAGCCAGCCGCGAAACCGGCCGGATCCGCCTCGTAGGACAGCCGGCGGCGCACCACCTCAGCTCGCGTCCCGACATCCCGGGAGGCAGCCACCTCGACAGCGAGACCGAAGCGGTCCAGCAGCTGCGGGCGTAGCTCGCCCTCCTCCGGGTTCATCGTGCCGACCAGCAGGAACGACGCAGCATGCGAGACCGACACACCGTCGCGTTCCACGTGCGCGCGACCCATCGCAGCGGCGTCGAGGAGCACGTCAACGAGATGATCGGGCAGCAAGTTGACCTCGTCGACGTACAGCACACCGCGGTGCGCCGCGGCGAGCAGCCCGGGCTGGTAAACCGAGACCCCCTCGGTGAGCGCACGCTGCAGGTCCAGCGAGCCCACCAGCCGGTCTTCCGTGGCACCGACCGGTAGCTCGACCAGCCGGGCCGGGCGGATGATTTGCCCTGCCAGGGCGGCATGCGGGCCGTCCGGGCAGGTCGGGTCGGGGGCCACCGGGTCGCACCCGAAGCGGCATCCCGGTACCGCGGTCACCGCGGGTAGCAGCACGGCCAGCGCGCGAACCGCGGTCGACTTCGCGGTGCCCTTCTCGCCCCGAACCAGCACCCCGCCGATTCCCGGGTGCACCGCGGTCAGCAGCAACGCCAGCCGGAGATCGTCGTGCCCGACGATCGCGGAGAATGGGTAGCAGGTCGCACTCATCGTCAGCGGACCCTGGCCGATCCCTCGCGGCGCATCGGCACGTGCACGATGCCGTCCTCGGTGAACTCCGCCCCAACCACCACGAAGCCGAACTCGGCGTAGAGCCCGATCGATTCGGTCTGCGCGTCGAGTACGCAGGGGGCATCGCCCACCTCGGCCACCGCGGCCTCGAGCAATCGCCGGACCCCGCCTTGGGCCCGAGCGGGCTTTGCGGCGCAAACCCGGCCGATCCTGAACTGACCCTCGGTGGGCTCCAGCAGCCGCAGGGTGGCCTGCGCGTCCTCGATCGCTCCGTAGGGCGCGAGCCAGTAGTGCCGCGTTGCCTGGTCCAGATCATGACCGTCCAGGTCCTGATACGGGCAGCCCTGCTCGACCACGAACACCTCGACCCGCAGGCGCAGCAACGAGTAGATCATCGCGGTCGACAGGTCGGCAGCAAGCCTGCGGTGCAGCTGGAATTGGTCCACCGGACCTGCCTACCAGAAGTCCCCGAGGGCCGCGATCAGATCGGCAGCTGCGCGCCGCGACACCCCATCAGGTGGCGCTGCGGGCCATCACGCCGGGGGAACCAGGGCCCGCTTGAGCGGTCTGACATCGTGGCGCGGTGGCGCTGCGCTCACGACACCTGCTCCTGCTGCTCACTGGCGTCGTGCTGCTGGTGTGCGGTACCGCCGCCGAGCAGGTCCCGGTCGCAGCATCGCGGGCACCGACCAAACAAGTCCGGCAGCCGGCGAGCCCTACCGCAGAACCCGCCACCCCGGTATGGGTGGTGGGCGCCCACCCCCTGCCGCGGCGTCCGGACGGATACGGCGTGGTGCGGACGACCCCTGAGACGCTGGTGGACCGGCGACTACCCACCGTCGACCGGTTGGACCCACCTGTCTCGGGCGCCTTCGAGTCGGCGATCAACCCGGTGCCCCCGGAAGTGCTGGCCCGCAGCACCTGGCAACCGGCCTGCCCGGTGCGTCCAGACCAGCTGCGTTACCTCACGATGTCCTTCCACGGCTTCGACGGCCGCGTGCATACCGGCGAGATGCTCGTGAACGCCGATGTCGCGCAGCCCGTGGTCGGTATCTTCGAGCGGCTGTTCACCGCTGGCTTCCCGATCGAGGAGATGCGGGTGACGGCCGCACCCGAGCTGAACCTGCCACCCACCGGAGACGGCAACAACACCTCGGCCTTCGTCTGCCGCGCGACTCGGGGTCAGGTCCGCTGGTCGGCGCACTCCTACGGGCTGGCAATCGACCTCAACCCGTTCAACAACCCTTACGTCATGAGCGACCTGGTGGTGCCTGAGCTGGCTTCGGCCTACCTCGACCGGGACTGGCAACGCCCAGGCATGGCGCTGCCGGGTGGCCCCGCGGTGACTGCGTTCGACGAGGAGGGCTGGACCTGGGGTGGGCGGTGGACGGCGCCGGTGGACTTCATGCATTTCAGCGCTACTGGGCGCTAGCCCTCCAGATCCCCCTCGAGGTCCAGGTACACCGCCCGCAGGGCATCGAGGTCCGTCGGGTCGGGCTGCGCCCACAGACCCCGGTCAGCGGCTTCGAGCAGCCGCTCGGTCATACCGCGCAGCGCCCACGGGTTGGACTGCCGAAGGAACTGCTGCACGCCGGGATCGAAGATGTATGAGGCGGCCAGCTGGTGGTACATCCAGTCCTCCACCACGCCGGCCGTGGCGTCGAAGCCGAACAGGTAGTCGACGGTGGCGGCCAGCTCGAAGCCGCCCTTGTAGCCGTGCCGTTGCATCGCGGCGATCCACCGCGGGTTGACCACCCGGGAGCGGAAGACCCGGCGGGTCTCCTCGGCCAACGACCGGGTCTTCACGGCGTGCGGCACCGCGGAGTCACCCACGTAGGCTGCCGGGTCGCTGCCGGTCAAGGAGCGCACCATGGCGACCATCCCGCCGTGGTACTGGAAGTAGTCGTCGGAATCAGCGATGTCGTGTTCGCGGGTGTCGACGTTCTTGGCAGCCACCGCGATGCGCCGGAAGGCGTGCTCCATGTCGGGCCGCGCGGCGGCACCGTCGAGCCCCCGCCCGTAGGCGTAACCCCCCCAGGTGGCGTAGACCTCGGCGAGGTCGGCGTCGGTGCGCCACTGCCCGCTGTCGATCAGCGGTAACAGCCCGGCGCCGTACGCGCCGGGTTTAGAACCGAAGATCCGGGTGCGGGCCCGGCGGTCGTCGCCGTGCGCGGCGAGGTCGGCCCGGTAGTGCGCGGCGACGTAGTTGTCCTCGGCTGGTTCGTCCAAGACGGCGACGGTGGCCACCGCATCATCGATGAGCGCCACCACGTGCGGGAAGGCGTCCCGGAAGAAACCGGAGATGCGCAGCACCACGTCGATCCGGGGTCTGCCCAGCTCGCTGAGGCCGACCACCTCCAGGCCGGTGACCCGGCGCGAGGCATCGTCCCAGGTCGGGCGGACGCCCAGCAGCGCCAGCACCTCGGCGATGTCGTCGCCCTGAGTGCGCATCGCCGAGGTGCCCCAGACGGTGAGACCTACCGAGGCGGGCCAGAAACCGGTGTCGGCGTGATGCCGGGCGAGCAGCGAATCAGCCAGCGCGGCGCCCACCTCGAAGGCATTACGGGACGGGATGGCCTTGGGGTCCACCGAGTAGAAGTTGCGCCCGGTGGGCAGCACCGACACCAACCCGCGGGTGGGCGAGCCGGACGGTCCGGGCTCGACGAATCGGCCATCCAGGGCCCGCAGCACGTTGGTGATCTCGGCGGGGGTGCCGGCCAGCCGGGGCACCAGCTCCGTACAGCCGAACCGCAGCACCGACACCACCCCCACGTCCGGTTCTCCCAGCACCTCGGCGACCACGGCGGGCACCTTCGCTGCGTCCCAGTCGACGGCCTGGGTGCCCTGCACCAGTGCGCGCGCCAGCGCCTCCAGGCGGTCAACCTCGGCGAGCGGACCCTGCTCGTCCAGGCCGATCCACTCGGCGATGGCGGCTCGCAACCCGGGCAGCGCCGCACCGGAGCCGAACACCTGGCGGGCGCGCAGCACCGCGAGCACGTCGTTGACCAGTTCGTCGCCCTCGGGCGCACGGCCCAGCACGTGCAGCCCGTCACGGATCTGCACGTCCTTGATCTCACACAGGTACCCATCGAGGTGCAGCACGAAGTCGTCGAAGTCCGCTTCCCCAGGCGCGGCGTCGGCCCCCAGATCACGATGCAGCTGGGCACTCTGGATCAGCGTCCAGATCTGCCCGCGCAGCGTGGGAAGCTTCTCCGGATCCAGCGCTGCCACCGTGGCGTACTCGTCGAGCAGTTGCTCCAGCCGAGCCAGATCACCGTAGGTGTCCGCCCGGGCCATCGGCGGGATCATGTGGTCGACGATGGTGGCGTGCGCCCTGCGCTTGGCCTGGGTGCCCTCACCAGGGTCGTTGACGATGAACGGGTACACCAGCGGCAGGTTCCCGAGCACCGCGTCCGGGGCATCGTCGGCGGCCAGCCCCAGGCCCTTGCCGGGTAGCCACTCCAGATTGCCGTGCTTGCCCAGGTGCACCACGGCGTGCGCGCCGAAGGAGTGCTCCAGCCACCGGTAGGCGGCCAGGTACTGGTGCGACGGGGCCAGCTCGGGGTCGTGGTAGATCGCCACCGGGTTCTCACCGAATCCGCGCGGCGGCTGGATGAGCAGCACCACGTTGCCGAACCGCAGCGAGCCGACGTAGATAGCCCCGTCGGATACGTAGAGCTGTCCCGGGGGATCGCCCCAGGCTGCGACGACGGACTCGCGCAGCGGCACGGGCAGGCCAGCGAACCAGTCGGTGTACTGCGCAGTGGGTACCCGGATCGCCGCACCCGCCATCTGCTCCTCGGTGAGCCACTCGACGTCGTGCCCACCCGCGGCGATCAGCCGGTGGATCAGCGCGTCGCCCTCCAGGGCATCGAGGTCCAGACTGCCGAGGTCGTAGCCGGCCTCGGCGAGCGCCCGCAGCAGCACCACGGCTGACGCTGGGGTGTCCAGCCCGACCGCGTTGCCGATCCGGGAGTGCTTGGTCGGGTAGGCCGACAGCACGATCGCGAGCCGTTTGTCCGCGGCAGGCACCTGCCGCAGCCGGGCCAGCGCGACGGCGGTGCCAGCCACCCGGGCGGCCCGCTCGGGGTCGGCGACGTAGACCGGGATCCCGTCCGGACCGGGCTCCTTGAAGGAGAACGGCACCGAGATCAACCGCCCGTCGAACTCCGGGATGGCGACCTGCATGGCGGCGTCCATCGGGGACAGCGCCGCGTCGCTGGCCTGCCAGGTCGCTCGGGAAATGGTCAGGCACAGGCCCTGGAGCACCGGGACGTCCAGCGCGGCCAGCGCGCCCGCGTCCCAGGACTCCTCCTCGGCTCCGGCGCTGCCGCCCGCAGCGAGCACCGTGGTCACCACGGCATCGCAGCGGCCCAGCAGCGCGCGCAGCCCGTGGGCCTGCGCGTCGCCCAGCCCGCGCAGCGAGCCGCAGAACACCGGCAGCGCGTTCGCTCCGGCCGCGCGGACGGCGCCGGCCAGCACGTCGACGAAACCGGTGTTGGCGGCCAGCGCGTGCGCCCGGTAGAACACGATGCCCACGGTCGGGCGCCCCAACCCCTCCGGCGTGTCGGGCTCCTGTGCACGGTGTGTCTCCGCGCCGTGCACGCCGTACTCCGGGGTGGGAGCCGGCGGCTCGAAGCCCTCCCCGGTGAGCAGCACCGTGTCGGACAGGAACCGGGCCAGCTCGGCCACGTTCGCGGGACCTCCGGCGACCAGGTAGCGCAGCGCCTCCGCCGCCACCCCAGCCGGGACCGTAGAGGCCGCCATCAGCTCCGCGTCCGGGGTCGTCTCGCCGCCCAGGCACACCACCGGCAGCCGCGAGCGCAGCAGCACGTCGAGCCCGGACTCCCAGGCCCGCCGCCCGCCGAGCAACCGGAGCACCACGATGTCCACGCCATCGAGGAGCGCGGGCAGCTCGGCGGGCTCGGTACGGGCCGGGTTGGCGACCCGGTAACCGGCCCCGCAGGCCCGAGCGGCAAGCAGATCGGTGTCGGCGGTGGACAGCAGCAGGATCGGCACGACACTCGAACCTACCGGCCGACGTCGATCACCACCCGGGTCGGCGCGTCCAGCGTGAACACCGTGACCCAGGTCTGCTTGCGCATCCCGACCCCAATCGACAGGTAAGCCTCATAGTCGCCAGTGATCGCGACCGCCATGACGTTGGACAGGTTGCGGGTGCGGAACTTCCGCGGCCCGGGCAAGCTGGGATTGCCCTGGTCGTCATGGGCCTGCGCCGGGTTCGCCTGGACTTCAGCGAACGCGGCGCCGGTAAGCCACTCGATGTCGCCCGAGCCGTCCTGGATCAGCTCGTCGACGAACCGGGAGCTGACCTGCGGCCGCGGACCGGAGAAGTCCAGCACGATCCGGTCGAAGGTGGGGTGCACCCCGGTCCGGATGCCGGTGAGCACCGGGATGGCCGGTGCCGGCTGCACCGCCGACAGCGCCGGAACGGCACCCGCGGTGACCACCGCGGCGCTGAGCAGGACGGCGGCGAGGGCCCGTCTGGTGATCGTGCCCATCATGACCTCCGACGGTCGAGCTAGACGGACAAATCCGCACAAAACTACGACTCCAGCAAGTTAGGCGACGTCGAAGTGACGCTTGCCGGTTCATGGCCAGCGCCACCCCAGTGGATGATCAGTCACCCAGTGATCACCGTTTGGGAAGAAATAGCCGCGCGCACCGCGGCTCATTCTTCCAGGACGATGATCATGGAAGGCGGCCCCGGACGGGCCGCTGGTGAACCGGGGTTGGGGTGGCACCTCAAGCGGGCAGGATCGGCACGTCGTAGGCGGCAAACGTACGATCAGCAGTGACGATCGTGAGCCCCTCGCATCGGGCCTGCGCAATGATCAGCCGGTCGAACGGATCACCGTGATTGGCCGAGAACCCGAGCATCGCCATGCCGTGCTCGATCGTCACCGGCAATGCTGTGAACCCATGGCGCGCGATCTGGGCGACCAGGTCACCCGGCGCGTCGAGCTTCCCCTTTGCCACTTTGATGGAGATCTCGACCGCGCTCACCGGTGAGATCCGGACCTCGTTTGCCCGGCTCCGGATCGCGGCGCGGGACTCCTCTCGTAAGCGAACACCCCCCTCCAGCCACCAGATCAACGTGTGGGTGTCCAGCAGTAACCTCACAGCCGGTCGGCCTCATCCGGGAAGATCGGCCCGTTCTCCATCAGGTCGATCAGTTCCGCATCCGGTTCATTGAAGTCCGGTGCCATCCAGACCTTTCCCTCCCAACCACCGGGAATCCGGTCCGGGAGCGTGCGCTGCAGCGGGACGAGCCGAGCGACCGGCCGACCGTTGCGGGCAATGACGATCTCATCGCCAGCCTCCACCTGCTCCAGCAACTTGGATAGTTGGGTCTTGGCCTCGTAGACGTTCACTTGCTTTTCCACCCGCTCAGAATACTAGGTCAAGTCTGGTCAGACCAACCCCACGTGCTCCGTCGCAATGAACCACAGGGCCGTCGGAACCCCAGCGTGCTACCCGCCGATGGTGCCTGGGGGGATGAAGGGGAGGGCGGGTGGCGCACCGTGTTCGATCAGGTCGGCCAGGGCGGTGGTGTCCAGGTGGGCCGAGACCAGGTCACCGAGCAGGTCCAGCTGGGCGGTCCGCACCGCGGTGAAGCTGGTGTCGGGCGCGGGCCGGAAACCGGGCCGGCCGGCGGAGCAGGCCACCCGGTGCAGCAGGGCGCGGCGGAAGGCGTCGTTCTCGAAGAGCCCGTGCCAGTGGGTACCGAGCACATGCCCCCGGTCGGAGCCGTCGTCAACGCCAGTCACCAGCGGGGGATCGCCGCGGTGCACCACCCGGCCGTGATGGATCTCGTAGCCGGTGACGGGCTCGCCCAGCGCAGTGCCGCAACAACGCCCCAGGTGCTTGACGGGATCGAAGACCACGTCGAGGTCGAGCAATCCCAGACCGGGCACCTCCCCGACGCCGGACTCGACCTCATCGACGATGAGCCGGCCCAGCATCTGGTAACCGGCGCAGATCCCGAACACCGGTCGCCCGGCCACAGCGTGTGCCGCCACCGCGTCGGCCAGCCCCGTCCGGCGCAGCCACCCCAAGTCCGAAACGGTGGACTTCGAGCCGGGCAGCACCACCAGGTCGGCGTCGGCCAGCCGGGAGGGCTCGGTGACATAGCGGACCGCCACACCGGGTTCGCAGGCCAACGCATCGACGTCGGTGCCATTGGAGATCCGCGGCAGCCGCACCACGGCCACTCGCAGCCATTGAGTACCGCAAGGCACCGTGGGGCGTCCCACCGCCCAGTCGGCGGTGTGCGCCATCGAGTCCTCGGCGTCCAGCCACAGCTGATCACAAAACGGCAGCACTCCGTAGCAGCGCCGGCCGGTCAGGGCCTGCAACTGCTCCAGACCAGGGGCGAGCAGGTCCGGATCGCCGCGGAACTTGTTGATCACGAATCCGGCCACCAGGGCCTGGTCAGCGGGTGCCAACAGGGCCAGCGTGCCGAACAGATGCGCGAGCACACCCCCGCGGTCGATGTCCCCGATAACCAGCACCGGCAACCCGGCAGCACGGGCCAGGCCCATATTGGCGATGTCGGTACCTCGCAGATTGATCTCGGTGGGCGATCCGGCGCCCTCGCACACCACCACATCGTGCTCGGTCCGCAGCGCGGACAAAGCGCCCAGCACGACGTCGAGAAGTTCCGCCTTACGGTCCCGGTAGGACGCAGCGGACACAATGCCGTCGGCCTGTCCGAGCACCACCACCTGGGCGCACCGGTCGCTGCCCGGTTTGAGCAGCACCGGGTTGAGCCGCACCTCGGGCTCGATGCCGCATGCCGCGGCCTGCACCGCCTGGGCCCGGCCGATCTCCCCGCCGTCGGGGGTCACCACCGAGTTGTTGGACATGTTCTGTGCCTTGAACGGCGCCACCGACACCCCGCGCCGGGCCAGCCACCGGCAGATCCCGGCCACCAGCACGCTCTTGCCCGCGTCCGACGTGGTGCCGGCGATGAGGAGGGCTCCGCGCATGTTTACGGCAGGGTCAGGATCTCCGCGCCGTCCGCGGTGACGACCAGGGTGTGCTCGAACTGCGCAGTGCGCTGCTTGTCCCTGGTGGTCACCGTCCACCCGTCCGGCCACAGGTCGTAGTCGATCGCGCCCAGGGTGATCATCGGCTCGATCGTGAAGGTCATCCCCTGCTCCAACACGGTGTCCACGGCGGGCTCGTCGTAGTGCAGCACGACCAGACCGCCGTGGAAGGAACGTCCGATGCCGTGACCGGTGAAGTCGCGGACCACCCCGTACCCGAAACGCTTGGCGTAGGCCTCGATGACCCGGCCCACCACGTTGAGCTGGCGGCCCGCCCGCACCGCGCGGATCCCGCGCATCATCGCCTCGTGGGTTCGCTCGATGAGCAGCCGGTCCTCCTCGGCCACGTCACCGGCGAGGAAGGTCGCGTTGGTATCGCCGTGCACGCCGCCGACGAAGGCGGTGACATCGATGTTGACGATGTCACCGTCCTCGATCACGGTCGAGTCCGGGATGCCGTGGCAGATCACCTCATTCAGCGAGGTACAGCACGATTTGGGAAAGCCCTTGTAGCCCAGCGTCGAGGGATACGCCCCGTGGTCGAGCAGGAACTCGTGCACCACCCGGTCGACATCATCGGTGGTGACGCCCGGCGCCACAGCGCGGCCGCCCTCGGCGAGCGCCTGCGCGGCGATATGTCCGGCCACCCGCATCGCCTCGATCACCTCGGGCGGCTGCGTCCACGGGTCGGTGCTCGGGGTGGGCGCGGTCTTGCCGACGTACTCCGGCCGCGGGATCTGCGCGGGAACGGGACGCATCGGAGTCTGGCGGCCAGGGCGCAGCGGGGTTCTCACGGGCATGCCCACCACTCTAGGCAACACCAGCCGAGTCAGGCGGCGCCCAGGGTCGACAGGAACCGCTCGGAGACGTCCAGGGCGGGGGCGGATGAGCCGGCGTCGACGACCAGCGTCGCGAACGCGAGGTCCCCGCGGAACCCGACGAACCAGCCGTGCGCGCCGGTAGAGCTGTACTCCGCGGTCCCGGTCTTGCCGTAGAGCTGGCCCTGGCCGGCCAGGGTCTTTGCGGTGCCCCGGGTCACCGCCTCGCGCATCATCACCCGCAGCGCGTCGGCGACCTCGCGCGGCATCGGTCCCCCGGGTTCGATCACGGTCTGGGCCGGCATTCCCCTGATCAGTACCGGGGTGGGCAGTTGCCCGCTGGCCGCGACTGTCGAGGCCACCAGCGCCATGCCGAACGGGCTGGTGAGCACTCTGCCCTGGCCGAACCCGTTCTCCGCGCGCCGCACCGTCGACTCCGAGGGGGGGACCTGCCCGGTGACGGTCGTGACGCCGGGGACGTAGTAGTCGATCCCGATGCCCATCTGATGCGCTGCCTCGGTGAGCGCGCTGGTTCCCAGGCCGGCCGCCAGCTGCGCGAACGTGGTGTTGCAGGAGCGGGCGAACGCCGTGCGCAGCGGCACCGTGCCCAGGTCGAAAAGCTGGTCGTTGGGCACTCGCCGGTCCCCGATGGTAGTGGTCGCCGGGCAGGCCACTTGCGAGTCCAGCGTCACCGCTTTGGACTGCAACGCCGCCGACGCCGTGACGATCTTGAAGGTGGAGCCCGGCGGGTAGCGCCCGGTCAACGAAAGTGCACCTTGCGCGTCAGCCGCGCTGTTCTGTGCGACCGCGAGGATCTCCCCGGTGGAGGGCTGGATCGCCACGATCATCGCCGGCTTGGACACCGCGTCGACAGCCTGTTCTCCGGCGGCCTGCACGCCGCGGTCGACCGTCGTGGTCACCATCGGCACCGGACGTGGCTGCTCCGCGGCCAGCGTATCGACCTCCTTGCCCAACGTGGTCACCGTGACGATGCGCCACCCGGCGGCCGTCGCGAGCTCTTCTTCGACCACCCCGCGGATGCCTGGCACCAGCTGGGAGGCGAAGTCCCGATCCGGTCCGAGCAGCCGCTGCTGGGTAGGGAAGCTCACCCCAGGCAGTTCGTAGATCTGATCTCGCACTGATTGGTAGTCCTGCTCGCGAAGCACCGCTACGGCACCCCGCTGCCCCGGCGGGGCCGCGTTGGCCGCTGCGATGATCGACTGCTGGGTGATCTCAGGATCGATGCCCTCGAGGGCGGCAGCCAGCTGACCGGCCACCCCGGGAAGGTCCGAGGTCTTGCTGTGGTCCAGGGCGACGGTGACCACGGTCTGCGAGGTGAGCAGTGGTGTCCCGGCTCGATCGACCACCGGGGTCGGCTCGGCCGGCACCTCGTGCAGCGTCACCCGTTGCTGCGCACCGAGCCGCGGGTGCAGCACCGCTGGACTCCACCGCACCGACCAGCCCTCATCGGTGTCCGCCGGGACGAGGTCGAAGGTGCCCGGGTAGCTCCACTGCCGGCCCCTGCCCAGGTCCCAGACGGCGGCAAAGGACGCCGAGGCGGTCCGGTCGCCCGAGTTTGTCTGAGCCAGAGTGAGCTGCACTCGCTGCGGCTTCAGCTCGTCGCGGACCTGCCGGATCAACGCGCTGGCAGCGGCCGGGTCGTCGGTGAGTCGCCCGGCCGCAGCGTCGTCCCCCCGGGCGACCGCTGCCAGGAACGCGGCCGCTGCGTCGTGCGGATCGGACCCGAAGATGCCGCAGCCCGCCAGCAGCCCCCCCATCAGGGCCACCAGGGGGGTGGCTACCAGCAGGAGAAGTCGTCGACGCACGAACGCGAGTATCCCCCCTTGACGATCCAGAGCAGCACTGTCAGAACAGTACCGTCGCGAAGCAGCCCACCTGAGTGAAACCGACCTTGCGGTATGTGGCGCGGGCCGGCTGGTTGTAGGCATTAACGTACAGGCTGGCGACCCGGCCCATCCGCTGCAGTCGCGCCACCACGGCCGCGGTCGCGCCGGCCGCCAGGTTCTGCCCACGCCGTTTCGGGTGCACCCACACCCCCTGGATCTGGCCCACGGTGGACGACATCGCCCCGATCTCGGCCTTGAACACCACCTCACCGGCCTCAAACCGGGCGAACGCCCGGCCCGCTGCGATCAGCTCAGCGACCCGGGTCCGGTAACCGGCGCCACCGTCGGGTAGCCGGGGATCGACCCCCACCTCTTCGGTGAACATCGCCACCGCGGCCGGCAGGTAACGGTCCAGCTCATCGGGGCGCACCTGCCGCACCAGCGGATCATCGGGCACCAGCGGCTGCTCGGCGAGTACCATCAACGGCTGGTCTGGACGCTCCGCACGGGCCGGCCCCCAGCTTTCCTGCAGCGTCGACCACAGCTCGAGCACCTGATCGGCCGGTCCCACCATCGATGAGCAGGACCGGGCCTGGCCGGCCGCCCGGTCGGCGAAGGCCCGGATCGCCGCAGGTCCCCCACGCAGCGGGACCAGGTTGGGGCCGGAGAAGCACAGCCCGTCGGGCCCGCCGTCGGACCTGCTACCAAAGCCCCACAGCTCCCCGCCGAGCCGCCATGGTTCCAGCCCACCGCTCTCAATCCGGGCGGCGACCATGCAGGACATTACCGGGTCGGTGGCCAGCGCCGCACGGACGCCACGCGCATCGCGATCGTCCAGCAGGCGCGCGCTCGCGTGCTTCAGCACGCCATCAAGAGTGCCAGAACAGCGGGCCCCGACAGCAATGGGTGCAGCGCTACTCAGGAGCCTCTGCGAGGCGCAGCGCCTCTTCGATGAGTGTCTCGACGATCTGCGCCTCTGGCACGGTCTTGATCACCTCGCCGCGGACGAAGATCTGGCCCTTGCCATTGCCGGAGGCGACCCCGAGATCGGCCTCGCGGGCTTCGCCGGGTCCATTGACCACGCAGCCCATCACGGCCACCCGCAGCGGCACCTCCATTCCCTCCAGACCCGCCGTGACCTCGTCGGCGAGCTTGTAGACATCAACCTGCGCTCGCCCGCACGACGGGCAGGACACGATCTCCAGCCGGCGGGTCCGCAGGTTCAGTGACTCCAGGATCTGCAGACCGACCTTGACCTCCTCGACCGGCGGTGCAGACAGCGAGACCCGGATGGTGTCCCCGATGCCCTGGCTCAGCAGCGCCCCGAATGCGGTGGCCGACTTGATGGTGCCCTGAAAGGCCGGGCCGGCCTCGGTGACTCCGAGGTGCAAGGGGTAGTCGCACTGCGCTGCGAGCTGCTCATAGGCCCGAACCATGACCACCGGGTCGTGGTGCTTCACCGAGATCTTGATGTCGTGGAAGTCGTGTTCGGCGAACAGGCTCGCCTCCCACAGCGCGGATTCGACCAGCGCTTCCGGGGTCGCCTTACCATGCTTGGCCAGGATCTTGGGGTCCAGCGACCCGGCGTTGACGCCGATCCTGATCGGGGTGCCCGCGTCGGCGGCGGCCCTGGCGATCTCGGCTACCCGGTCGTCGAACTTCTTGATGTTGCCGGGATTGACCCGGACTGCCGCGCAGCCTGCGTCGATGGCGGCGAAGACGTACTTGGGCTGGAAGTGGATATCGGCGATCACCGGAATCTGCGACTTGCGCGCGATGGCCGGTAGCGCCGCGGCGTCGTCGGCGCTGGGGACGGCCACCCGCACGATGTCACAGCCCGCCGCGGTGAGCTCGGCGATCTGCTGCAGGGTGGCGTCGACGTCGGCGGTGAGCGTGGTGGTCATCGACTGCACGGACACCGGGTGCTCACTACCCACCCCTACCGCGCCGACCTGCAGCTGACGGGTCTTGCGGCGGTCGGCGAGCACAGGAGGCGGCAAGGCCGGCATACCGAGCGCGACACTGCTTCCTGGGGACACAGGAGTCATCTCTGGGGTCATATCTCCGGACAGTTATCGGGGCAGGCGGATGGGGTTGATGATGTCGGCGGTGATGGTCAGCGCACTCACCCCGATGAACACGATCACTACCGCGTAGGTCAGCGGCATCAACCGGTTGTAGTCCACCGGTGGGCCGTCGGGGCGGCCGAAGGCCCGACGAACAGCGTTGCGGACAGCTTCGTAGAGGTTGACCGCGATGTGGCCGCCGTCCAGCGGCAGCAGCGGTACCAGGTTGAGCACCCCCACGAACAGGTTGAGCGTCGCGAGCAGGAGCAGGAAGAACCACCACGCGCCGAAATCGACGGCATCGCCACCGAGCACGCTGGCCCCGACGACGCTGACCGGGGTGTCCGGGCGGTCCTCGCCCGCGATCCGATCCAGCAGCAACGGGACCTTCTGCGGGAACTGCTGGATCGCCTCCCAGGTGCTGACGAACATCGTGCCGGTGAAGGTGACAGTCTGGCGCACCGCGTCCACCGGGCCGTACTGCACTGTTGCGGCTGCTGGGCGCTGCGTCTTCACGCCGATCGCTCCGACCGGCTTGTCACCCTGACCACCCAGCGCCGAGATCGGTACCCGGGCGACGTCGACCAGCACGGTGCGTTGCTGCCCATCGCGCTCGAGCCGGAACTCGGTTGGGCCCGAGCGGCTCTGGATGGCGGTGAGGAGTTCGGGCTGGTTCTGCACCGGGGTGCCCGCCACCGCCAGCACGCGGTCACCCGGCTGCAGGCCCGCGTCCCTGGCCGGCGCCGGGGAGCCCGGCTGGCAAGAACCGTCGGCCTGCACCGCGACGCACTGGTTGACCTCGGCCACCACCGCCGGAGTCGGCGCCCGGTTCAGGTCCGGCAGGCCGGTGGACACCGCCATCACGTAGATCAGCACGATGCCCAACGCGAAATGGGTCAGCGAGCCCGCGGACAGCACCACCACCCGCTTCCAGGTGGAGAACCGGAAGAATGCCCGCTTGCGGTCCTCCGGGTCGGGCAGCTCCTCCAGCGCGGTCATCCCGGCGATATCGCAGAAGCCGCCGGCCGGGATCAACTTGAGGCCGTATTCGGTCTCGCCCCGGCGAAAGGAGAACAGGGTGGGTCCGAAGCCGATGAAGTAGCGGCGCACCTTCATCCCGAAGGTCTTCGCGCTGTACATGTGGCCGGCCTCGTGCAACGCGATGGAGATCCCGATGCCCAGCGCGAACAGCACCACACCCAGCACGAACGTCACGCTCTACTCCTCACTCTGGGCTCCTACTAGCCCGGGCGAATCGGCCGCTCAGCAACTCCCTGGTCCTGCTCCGAGCCCAGTCCTCGGCGGCCAGCACGTCCTCCACCGTAGTCGGGTCCGCCCTCCACCCCTGCGCCTCACCCAGCACTGCCTCCAGCGCGTCGACGATCCCACGGAAGGAGATTCGGCCGTCGAGGAAGGCGGCCACGGCCTCTTCGTTAGCGGCATTGAACACCGCAGGAACGCAGCCGCCCGCGGCGCCCGCCGCCCTGGCCAGCTCGATGGCTGGGAACGCCTCGGCATCCACCGGCTCGAACGTCCAGCTCGCGGAAGCGGTGAAGTCGCACGGCGGCGCAGCGTCGGGGACCCGCTCCGGCCAGCCCAGCGCCAGGGCGATCGGCAACCGCATGTCCGGCGGGCTGGCTTGGGCCACCGTCGAGCCGTCGGTGAACGTGACCATCGAGTGGACCACCGACTGCGGGTGCACCACCACGTCGATGCGTTCGTAGGGGATACCGAACAGCAGGTGCGTCTCGATCAGCTCCAGGCCCTTGTTGACCAGGGTGGCCGAATTCACCGTGACGACCGGCCCCATCCGCCAGGTCGGGTGTGCCAGGGCCTGCTGCGCGGTGACCCCGTCGAGCTGCTCGCGGCGCCGCCCGCGGAACGGTCCCCCGGAGGCGGTGAGAACCAGCCGGGCCACCTCGCCTGCGGTACCGGCGCGCAGGCACTGGGCGAGTGCGGAGTGCTCGGAGTCCACCGGCACGATCTGGCCGGCCGCGGCGGCGCCGATGACCAGGGCTCCCCCTGCCACCAGGGACTCCTTGTTGGCCAGCGCCAGGATGGCGCCGCTGCGCAGCGCGGCCAGCGTGGCCGCAAGACCTCGGGAACCGGTCACCCCATTGAGCACCACGTCGGCGGGCTGGGTCGCGACGAGCTCGGCCACCGCCTCCGGGCCGGCCAGGATCCGTGGCATCCGGTATTCGCCCCGGTCGTAGCCGCGTCGCTGCGCCTCGGCGAACAACGCGAGCTGCAGGTCCTGCGCTGACCGGGCCCGGGCGACCGCGACGGCTCCGGCCCCGGTCTGGAGCACCTGCGCTGCCAGGGCCTGCGGGTCTGCCCCACCGGCGGCCAGCCCGACCACGCGGAAGCGCTGCGGGTTGCGCTGCACAACATCGAGCGCTTGGACGCCGATCGACCCCGTACTGCCCAGCAGCAGCACCGAGCGTGGCCGGTTCGACAGGTCCATCCAGGTCATTCTCCCCGACAACAGGGCTGCAGTTGGTGCGAGGTAGCCCGAAGCGGATCACACTGCTGTTATCGGACACACGGAAGGAGTTGGGGGCATGGGCATTCTCGGATGGGTTGTGTTGGGGTTGCTCGCCGGCGCCATCGCCAAGTTGATCATGCCGGGTGACGACCCGGGTGGGATCATCGTCACGATGCTGATCGGGATCGTCGGCGCCGTGATCGGCGGGTTCCTCGGCAGCCTCATCTTCGGGATAGGGCTCGAGAACTTCTGGAGCCTTCAGACCTGGATCGTCGCGATCGTCGGATCGCTTATCCTCCTCGGCCTCTACCGGCTCATCGCCGGGCGGCGGAGGGCAGTCTGGCGCTGATGGCTATCTGAGCGACTGGGCGGGACCAGCAACTGGTC
>JBOHGH010000088.1:0-18565 GCA_050699975.1 Pseudonocardiaceae bacterium
TACCAACCCCTGCGCCGGTCCGGCGCAGGGGTTGGTAACGGTTAACAGCACCGGTCACCCCCGGTTGGTGGTACTTGAAGAGCTACCAACCAGGGAGGTGGTAATCGGGAGGCCGGGGTCGGCGGGGATGTCGAGCTGCGACGGGGGCGCTCCGGCGGCGAGCAGGTGGGCGCCGAGTGCGGCCACCATCGCTCCGTTGTCGGTGCACAACCGAGACGCCGGGATCCGCAGTCGCACCCCTGCCGCGGCGCAACGCTGCGCCGCCAGAGCACGCAATCGGGAGTTGGCGGCGACCCCACCCCCGATGAGCAGGGTGTCGATGGACCGTTCGGTGGCGGCCCGAATCGCCTTGGCGGTGAGCACATCGACCACGGCTTCCTGGAACGCTGCCGCCACATCGGCCACCGGGACAGCCACACCCGCCCGCTGCAGCGCCTCGACGTGCCGGGCGACCGCGGTCTTGAGCCCAGAGAAGGAGAAGTCGTAGGGCGAGTCCCGGGGACCGGTCAGGCCACGGGGGAAGCGGACACTCCCCGGATCCCCGTCCCGGGCAGCCCGGTCGATGAACGGCCCGCCCGGGAAACCCAGCCCCAGCAATCGAGCCACCTTGTCGAACGCCTCCCCGGCGGCGTCGTCCACAGTGGCCCCCAGCGGGTGCAACGGCGCCACCAGCGACGAGACCTGCAGCAAGCTGGAGTGCCCGCCGGAGACCAGCAGGGCCAGCGCAGGGGGTAACGGACCGTGCTCGAGGGTGTCCACGGCGATGTGCGCGGTGAGGTGGTTGACGCCGTACAGCGGGACGTCCCAGGCCGCCGCGTACGCCTTGGCCGCGGCCACCCCGATCAGGAGCGCACCGGCCAGCCCAGGGCCCGCGGTGACCGCCACCGCATCCACATCGGACGACCTGACACCTGCAACTCGAAGCGCGCGGCGCACCGTTGGCACCATCGCCTGCAGGTGGGCCCGGGACGCCACCTCGGGTACCACGCCGCCGAACCGGACGTGGGATTCCACACTGGACGCGATCTCGTCGGCGAGCAGGGTGACCGTCCCGTCGCATGCCAACCGCACGACGCCCACGCCGGTCTCGTCGCAGGAGGTCTCGATGCCGAGAACTATCGCAGTCATAACGCCGCCTCCGCGGCACCAAGTACGTCGGCGGTCACAACCGGGGAATCTCCTTGCGCATCGTGAACGCGTCGGCCCCGCTGGGCCGGTAGTAGCCGCGGCGGGTGCCGATCACCACGAACCCCTCGCTGCGATACAACTGGATCGCTGCCTCGTTGTCGGTGCGCACCTCAAGAAACACCGTGGTCCCAGCGGCATGGTCCAGCATCGTCCGCAACAACGCGCGGCCGATCCCCCGGCCCTGGTGCGCCGGGTCCACCGCGAGGGTGTGTATCTCCGCCTCGCCGCCGACGCGAGCCAGACCCGCGTAGCCGATCAGAGAGCCGTCCTCCCGCGCGGAGAGGTAGTGATGACCCGCGGTGAGCGCCTCCAGGAATGCCTCTGGGCTCCACGGGTCGTCGCCGTCGAACAGCAGTTGCTCCAGTTCGGTGCAGCGCCCCACGTCGGCGGTCGTCATTGGTCCGATCAGGACACTCATACCGGCGTCACCCGTTTGACCGGTCCGGGTTCGAGCGCGTCGGGACGGCGCAAGTACAGCGGAGTGAGCGGGCCTGGTGGTGCGTGCGCCCGCACCGCTGCCGCCACGACCGCGACCAGTCCGAACGGATCCGGGTGCCGGGGCGACACTACCGACGACGCCACCGGTAGCTGCCCCATCGCGTCGGCGGCGCCGGCCACCCGGGCCACTCCCGCGAGGGGCACATCAAGCGGCCGATCCACGTGCGGACCGTCGACCCGGACACCGGCCTCGTCGTAACGCGCCCAGTAGACCTCGCGGCGCCGGGCGTCGGTGACCACCAGCAGGGGGGTGCCGGCACCCGCGCGGTAAGCGATCGCGTCCAGACTGCCCACCGGATAGACCGGGATGCCCAGGGCATCGCCCAGCGCCGCAGCGGTGACCATCCCGACCCGCAGCCCGGTGAACGGGCCCGGACCCACCCCGCACACCACCGCGTCGAGATCGCACAGTTGCACCCCGGCGACCGCGAGGACCGCGCGCACCGACGGCATGAGCAGTTCGCCGTGCGCCCGGGCGCCCACAGTGACCCGCTCGGCGAGGACGGTCGGAGGGCCCGCAGCGGGCAGCCGCAGCAGACCGGCAGTCACCGCGGGGGTCGCGGTGTCAAGAGCCAACACCAGCACAGAGGACGAGCTTACGGATCCGGCGTTTCGGGCACGGCGGCGCATGGCTGCGCCGTCAAAACCTTCGGCAGCATCCGGGCCGGACCACGCAGCTCGGCGAGCCTGCTGTCGTCCGCCCGTCGAGACAGCCGGATCAGCAGATGCTCGTCGGACAGCCGTTCGGCCATACCCTCCCCCCACTCCACGACCACGGCGGCCGCCAGGAGGTCGGTGTCCAGATCGAGGTCGTCCAGTTCAGCGAGTCCGCCGAGGCGGTAGGCGTCGACGTGTACCAGGGGCACCCCCCGGCCCCCGGGAAGCGCCGGGTGCTCGCGGGCGATGACGAAGGTCGGGGACGTCACCGGCCCGCGGACCCCCAGGCCGGTGCCGATGCCGCGAGCCAGCACCGTCTTGCCGGCGCCCAGCGGCCCGGACAGCACCACCACATCACCCGGGCACAGGCGCTCGCCCACGGCCCGGCCGAGGCGCTCGGTATCCGCCGCAGCGGCCAACTCCAGCACCAGTGTCATGCACTGCTCCGGCTCAGTGGCAGGCCCCCGGCACATTGGGAGATCAAGTCCAGCAGATGTTTGTTGACGAGCTCCGGCTGCTCCAGCATCGTCACGTGGCCGGACCGCTCCACCTGCACCAGCTCGACGTCGGTGAGCAGCGCCGCAATCGCCTCGGAGTGCTCGTAGGGCATCAACCGGTCACAGTCGGAGCCGACCACCAGCACCTTGGCGTATTGCAGACCGGCCAGCGCCGCGTACCGGTTGTGCGCCCCGAAAAGGGCCAGGAAATCGGTCATGACTTCGAATGAGGTCGCCCTGATCATGGTGTCCAGCAGCTCGACCACCGCCGGATTGACCGTCTCGTCGCCGAAGGCGAGCTTGCGGATCAGGCTCCAGATCAGGCACCCGCAGACATCGCGCCCACGATCGACCGCGCGTGCGCTCGGCTCCCAGCGGGACAACTGCTTGGCCACCGGCATGATCGGGTTTCGCCGGGACAGGAACGGCCGGGGCAGCCCCGACCGCCCGATGTCCCCGGCGCTGGTGTTGAGGAAAGCCACCCCACAGATCTGCTCAGCGAACAGTTCAGGGCGATCCCCGGCCAACGCCATGATCGTCATGCCGCCGAGGGAGTGACCAACCAGCACGACCCGGCCCTCGGGTGCGGCCGCGTGGATCACCGCGTGCAGGTCGCGGCCGAGTTGCTCGATGGTGCAGGCATGGCGGGATGAGCTACCGGAGCGACCGTGGCTGCGGAGGTCGTAGAGCACCTGGCGGACCCGGGGTGCGGTGGAATGCGCGAAGTCGTCTCGCTGGAACAGCCAGGACCGTCGGTCCAGGGTGTAGCCGTGGATCAGGACGACGGTGAACTCAGGTGCTCCCCCATCGGCCGGGTCGAGCTCCTCCACCGACAGTTCCACGCCATCGTCGGCCACCACCGTGTATTCACGGTCCGGAGGCAGCACGGCGGGAAACCCATCAGGGAGTTCCGCAGCGCCGCGGCGCAGCGTGGCGATGCGGTTGTGATGCGCGGTACCGGCCACCAGTGCGGTAGCCGCAACCGTGCTCAGCACACCGCCGACCACCCAGCGCGGCGGCCTTATCGACCACCTCATCGGGTGACTCGAGCCAACGTCGGGCCGACATCCACCGCCGGGTTGGGCCCCAGAGCCGGACGGCGACCACGCACCGTCCGGGTCAACCGGGGCCGCACCATCCCCGCGACCACCTCGTAGTGGATCGTGCCGAGCTTATCGGCCCATTCCGCCGCGGTGGGCGCGCCGCTCTCGCCAGTACCGAAGAAGATCACCTCAGCGCCCATCGGCACCGGGTCGTCCCCGCAGTCGACCATCACCTGGTCCATGCACACCCTTCCCACCACCGGGCGGCGGCGGCCGGCCAGCCACACGTCGAGCCGGCCGGTGAGCACCCTGGGAACGCCGTCAGCGTAACCGGCGGGGATCAACGCCAGGGTGGTTTCCCGATCGGTATACCAGACGTGCCCGTATGACACACCCTCACCGGCCGGGACGCGCTTGAGCAACGCGACCTGCGAGCGCAGCGTCATCGCTGGCACGAGATCATCACCCACCTCGGGTACCGGCGAGAGCCCATAGACAGCGATGCCCGGTCGGACCATGTCGTAGTGCAGCTCGGGCCGAGTCAGTGTTGCCGCAGAGTTTGCCAGATGTCGCAGTGGCCGCAACCCGGCAGCGCGCGCCACCTGGTAGGCCTCCTCGAAGTACCGGACCTGCTGGTCGATGATCGGGTGCCCGGGATCGTCGGCATGGGCGAGGTGCGACCAGATCGCGATCACCTCGACGCCCGGGGTGGCCGCGGCGGCGCGGACCAGACCAGGCCATTCGCCGCGGTAGGCGCCACCGCGGGTCAGTCCGGTGTCGACCTTGAGGTGTACCCGGGCGGTGCGGCCCATTGCTGCGGCGGCCGCAGCGGCGGTGTCGAGCTGGCCGGTGGAGTAGACACCGAGGTCCACTCCGGCAGCGACGCCGGACGCGAGGTCCTCCCCGGGAGCGTGCAGCCAGGCCAGCACGGGAGCGTCGATCCCACCGTGGCGCAGCGCAAGCGCCTCGTCGATGCTGCACACTCCCAGCGCGCTGGCTCCCGCCTGGAGCGCCGCCTCGGCGACGTCGACCGCGCCGTGGCCGTACCCGTCGGCCTTGACCACCGCCATGGTGGCAGCGCCGGACGCGGCGGCGGATCCGGCGAGGATCCCGACGTTGTGCCGGACCGCGTCGAGGTCGATCACCACCTCGGCCCGTGGCCGGCCGCAAGCGCCCTGCATCCCGGTCATCCTCGCATCCCGGCCACCGACCGGAGAGTGCGAATCGCGTCGCTCAAGGCCACCAGTATCGCCGAGGCGGGCGCCGGTGCGCCGCTGTGTGTGCCGCCCCGGGCGGCGAGGGTAGCGGCGAACTCCTGGACGTGCACCGCGGCAGCCGCCGCCATGGCCGGCTCCAAACCCGCTGCCAGCAACGCGCCGAGCACGCCGGTGAGGACGTCGCCGGAACCCGCGGTGGCCGGCCAGGACGATCGGGCCGGGTTCACCAGCACCCGTCCGTCGGGCGCCGCGACGATGGTGGTGTTTCCCTTGAGCACCAGCACGGCGTCGAACCGGCTCGCGGCTGCCCGGGCGGCCGCGACCCGGTCGGTGCCGGGTGCCCTGCCGGTGAGCCGCTCGAACTCCCGGTCGTGCGGAGTGAGCACCAGCGGGGTGCCGGGGTCGCGACAGTCCGCCAGCTCGGGGTGCCGGGCCAGCAGGGTGATCGCATCGGCGTCGGCCACCACTGGCACCCCCGCGGCCAGCACGTGGGCCAGCACCTGGCGGCCGGCAGCGCCGGTGCCCAAGCCCGGCCCGACCGCCCACGCCTGCACCTGCCCGGCGTCGGACACCGAACCGGTGGCCACCACCTCCGGCCAGCGCGCACGTACCGCGTCGGCGGCGGTGCCGGCGAAGCGAACCATGCCCGACGTCGCCAGCACCGCGGCTCCGGCACAGAGCACTGCCGCGCCGGGGTAGTCCGCCGAGCCTGCGGCGATCCCCAGCACGCCCTCGCTGTACTTGTCGCTGGCCGGACCGGGTACCGGCCACCGGGCGCCGATCTCGGCCGGGGTCAACACCCGCAGATCGGGCTCCCCCAGTTCAGGGAACAGGCCGATATCCACCAGGTGCACTGGGCCGCAGCGCCACGGGGCGAGCAGGTGCACCGGCTTGCGGGCGCCGAAGGTGACGGTCTCGCTGGCGGTGACCGCAGGTCCGTCGACCGTGCCGGTGTCCGGGTCCACCCCGGAGGGCGAGTCTACTGCGATGATCGGTACCCGGACGGTCTCGACCAGCCGGGCCGCCGCCGGGCGCAGCGCCCCCCGGCCGGACAGCCCGACGATCCCGTCGAGCGCGAGGTGGGCGCGGTCTGGCAGTTGGTCGGCGATCTGACCGCCGGCGCGGCGCAGCGCGGCCAGACCTTGCCGGTGGGCGCGGTCCGGGGACAGCAGGACGGCGGTGACCGCCACCCCCCGGCGGCGCAGGTATGCCCCGGCCCACAGCGCGTCCCCGCCGTTGTTGCCAGCCCCGACCAGCAGCGCGACGTGGCGGCCGGTCACCCCGCCGGTGCGTGCGGTGAGCGTGGCGGCAGTCCGGGTGGCCAGCCCGAACGCGGCGCGGCGCATCAGGGTGCCGGCTGGGACGCGGGTGAGCAGCGCGTCCTCGGCGGCCCGCACTCGCTGCACGGTCCAGGCACCCGCGGTCCCCGTGCACCACAGCCCGACACGGCGTACACCACAGCCTGACACGCCGGGGGGGTGGGGGGTCATTCGACGGTGACGGATTTGGCGAGGTTGCGTGGCCGGTCCACGTCGTAGCCGCGTTGCCGGGCGATCTCGGCGGCGAGCACCTGCAGCGGCACGGTGGACACCAGCGGCTGCAGCAGGGTCGGCACCGCGGGCACCTCCAGCACGTCGGAGGCGTACAGGCGCACGGCATCGTCGCCCTCCTCGGCGATGACGATGGTCCGCGCGCCGCGGGCCCGGATCTCCTGGATGTTGGACAGCAGCTTGGCGTGCAGCACGGCCCGCCCCTTGGGCGAGGGCATCACCACGACCACCGGCAGGCCCGGCTCGAGCAGCGCGATCGGGCCGTGCTTGAGCTCGCCCGCGGCGAAGCCCTCGGCGTGCATGTAGGCGAGCTCCTTGAGCTTGAGCGCACCCTCCAGGGCCACCGGGAATCCCACATGACGGCCGAGGAACAGCACCACCTTGGAATCCGCAAGCTCGCCGCCCAGCGCGCGCACCTGGTCCACCGTGCCCAGCACCTGGGCAACCGCCGCGGGCATGACCTCCAGCTCGGCGAACTCGCGGGCGACTTCGTCGGAGTACTTGGTGCCGCGAGCCTGCGCCAGCGCCAGTCCGACCAGGAAGTTGGCCACGATCTGGGCGAGGAACGTCTTGGTGGCCGCCACCCCGATCTCGGGTCCGGCGTGGGTGTAGAGCACCGCGTCGGACTCCCGGGGGATCTGCGCCCCGTTGGTGTTGCAGATCGCCAGCACCCGGGCCTTCTGCTCGCGAGCGTGGCGCACCGCTTCCAAGGTGTCCATGGTCTCGCCGGACTGCGAGATCGCGACGACCAGGGTGGAGCGATCCAGCACCGGGTCGCGATACCGGAATTCACTGGCGAGCTCGACTTCCACCGGCAGCCGGCACCAGTGCTCGATGGCGTACTTGGCGACCATCCCGGAGTGGTAAGCAGTCCCGCAGGCGATCACGAAGACCTTGTCGACGTCGCGCAGCTCCTGGATGTCCATCCGCTGCTCGTCGAGCACGATCCGGCCGTCGATGAAGTGCCCGCGCAGGGTGTCGGCGATGGCGCTGGGTTGTTCCTGGATCTCCTTGAGCATGAAGTAGTCGTGACCGCCCTTCTCCGCGGCCGACAGATCCCAGTCGACGTGAAAGGGCGCGCCGTGCGCGGGGGCACCGAGGAAATCCGTGATCTCGTACCCGTCGCGGGTGATCGTCACCAGCTGGTCCTGGCCGAGCTCGACGGCGTCGCGGGTGTGTTCGATGAACGCCGCGACGTCGGAGGCGACGAAGTGCTCCCCGTCGCCCACCCCCACCACCAGCGGCGACGAGCGTCGCGCCGCGACGATCAGATCGGGTTCGTCGGCGTGGGTGACGACCAGGGTGAATGCCCCGTGCAGCTGCCGGCACACCGCGCGTACCGCGGCGGGCAGGTCACCGCAGTGGGTGTACTGCGCGGCGATGAGATGCGCGGCGGTCTCGGTGTCGGTGTCGCTGGACAGCTCCACCCCGGCACGCTCCAGCTCGGCGCGCAGCTGCGCGTGGTTCTCGATGATGCCGTTGTGCACCACGGCGAGCCGGCCGGCGGTGTCGGCGTGCGGGTGGGCGTTGCGATCGGTCGGCGCACCGTGGGTGGCCCAGCGGGTGTGCCCCATCCCGGCGGTGCCGATGAAGGCGTCGCGCCCGGTGGCGTCGAGTTCGCCGATCAGGTTGGCCAACGCCCCAGCCTTGCGGGCCACGTTCAGCGTGCCGGCACCATCGAGCACCGCGACACCGGCCGAGTCGTACCCGCGGTACTCCAACCGGCCCAGACCCTGCAGCACGACGTCGAGAGCGCTTCGATGCCCTACGTAACCCACGATTCCGCACATGTGCGTCACGCTAGCCCAACGCGAAATCGTGGATCCGATACCGTCCGGGCCCATGGCACGCACCGATCCGGCGGTCCGGCGAACGGTTGACGAGCTGGCCCGGCCTGGCCCGCACCGGGTGCTGCGCGGTGACCTGGCACTGGTCGGAATGCCCGGCGTGATGTTCACGCCGCAATCCGGGCTCGGGCTGCCCGCGGTCGCGTTCGGGCACGGCTGGTTGCAGCCGACGTCACGCTACGAGGAATTGCTGCGCCACCTCGCCTCCTGGGGGATGGTTGCGGCGGCGCCGGCCACCGAGCCCGGCATATGGCCGTCTCATCGTCAGTTCGCCGTCGATCTGTCCACGGCGTTGGACGTGTGTGTCGGGGTCCAGCTGGGCGATGGCGGGATCAGTGTCGATCCCGGCAAGCTCGGCGTGGCCGGGCACGGCATGGGTGGCGGCTGCGCGGTGCTCGCGGCGGCAACCGACGATCGTTGCCGGGCCGTGGCCACCCTGGCGCTGGCCGAGACCATGCCGTCAGCGGTGGCCGCCGCGCGCGAGTGCACCATGCCCGGCATCCACCTGGCCGGCGGCAAGGATCGGGTGGCCCCGCCGATCGGGCACGCGCAGCCGGTGACCAAGGCGTGGGGAGGTCCGGTGCTACTGCGAACGCTGCCCAAGGCCAGCCACCTCGGCTTCCTGCAAGGCCAGCACTGGACGGATCTGCTGGTCGACGGCAGCCCCGAGTACCACACCCGGCGAACGTCCCGCGCCCTGGTCACCGCATTCCTGCTGCGCCACCTCACCGGTGCCACCGACTACGACGCCCTGCTGGAAGAACCCTGATTCGAACACAGCTCGGGCACTCACGGCTCGGGCAGCGCGGCGGTGACGGGCGTGAGCGTGCCGCCCGGCATCCAGCCGTCCTGCTCGCCGTGCGCGTGCCCGAGCTCCGCGGGCAGCACAGCGACCCGCGCCGAGGCGTAGAGCCGGATTGCTGACCTGGGGTCCACGGCAACACCGCCCAACCAGCCTGCGAGCCCGGCAGGTGAGGCGAGCGCCGGGACAGCCCTGGCCCGCAGGGCGGCGAGGTAGCGCGCAGCAAGCTCGCCACGTGGGTCGAAGCGCAGCGCAGTGATCGCACCGGTGCTGTACCTGAGCAGTGGCGCCGTGGCCAGCCAGGGCGCCAGGTAGATCCCGCCCGGCGCGGCACCCCTGGTGTGCTCGACGAGCAGCTGGTCAGCCTGTTCCCAGCCGCCGAGGAGCACAACCGTGCTGGCGGGTTCGGCGGCCCCGTCCACCCGTACCCCGCGCTCAGCGGCGGCCTGGTGGACTTCGGCCAGCGCCGCCATCGAGCGCGGCGAGCCATCCGCGACCGGGTGAACGCTGCGCCCGCGCCCGCCGAGGAAACCGATCAGGGTACGCAGCGTCGCCGCCTCGGAGTCGACCAAGACGTCTGCCGGACAGCGCACCGGCAGCGCATCGTCAGGGCGCCCGGTCGCGAGCCCGCCCACTACGGCGGTGAGGCACTCCGGGCCGTCGGCTCCGGTCAGCGCACTGAGGGGGTTCGCCAGACCGGCCGCGTCCAGCCGGAGCGGGACGCGGTGCTCGCCGTCGCTGATCCACAGCCGAGAGCTTCCCGCGGGCAGGTCGATCACGGCCCAACCCCCGGTGGCACCATGGCGCACCGTCGCATGCACGAGGTGCTCGGGGTCGGTGCCCACGCGGTAATCGAGTGCACCCACATACACCAGGTTCGGCCCGGGACGGTGCGGTGCGACGACGATCGGCACCGACCGAGCGCCCACAGCGACGGTGCGCACCACCGGTTTTCCGGCCTCGCCCGCAGCTACCGGGGGGTCCAGGGCGGCCAGCGACGCGCCGGCCAGCAGGGCCACCGCGAGCACCGTCACCCCGGCTCGGCCGAGCCGCTCAATGGACCGCTCCGGAAACCTGCGATGGGCAGGTACGTGCGCCGACCCGGTGAGCCTGCGGTAGGCCAGCACCGCGAGCACCACGGCAGCAACGAACAGCACCGTCTTGGCCACCACCAGCTGGCCGAACAGAGATCCGGCGCTGGTGGCGTCGGGCCGCAGCTGAGCCTGCCAGGCCCGCACCACACCAGTGCCGACCAGGAGCAGCGCGGCAGCCACCGCCACCGGGATGTGCCTGCGCAACAGCACCCGGCGGGTTCCCGGCTCACCCGCGACGACCAGGACGGCCGCCGCCAGCCACACCGACGCGCTGACGGTATGCACCCAGCCCAGCAGCAACGCCGACCCGGTGCGGTCGATGTCCGCCTCCCAGCCCAGCGCGGTGACCAGCAGCATCCCTGCACTCACCGCGGGGATCACGCGGGGCAGCAGGGCCGCAGCCAGCAGGGTCAGCGTCGCCTGGCCCAGGGCCCAGATCGTCGCGGTGCCCAACGTGGGCACCGCGAAAGCGAGCCCGCCCGCAGCGATCGCCGCCGCGCCGAGCACCACCCGACCGGTTCGCGGACCCGGCGGCCCGGACAGCGGCCGTAGCAGTGCGACGCCCGCGACGACAGCGCTGGCGGTGAGCACCACACAGCGCAGCACGACCGCGACCCAGCCCTCGCCGGCGGCGGCGACCGAAACGCCGTGCCCGCCGTGGCCACCGGTCTGGGCGAACGCAGGCGCGGCGCTGAGCAGTACCAGCCCGACCACCAGACCGGTCAGTGTGGTGACCCGGGAGGCGTCAGCGGGCATGTCCGGGCGCATCAGCGCACGTCGTCCTCCGCCACCACGAATAGCTGGGAATGCGGCTTGGCGTCTCCCCAGTTGCCGTGCGGCCAGCTGGTGCGGTTGAAGTCGACGCAGGTACCGCCCCGCTTCTCGTCCAAGAAGGTCGGATCCAGCTTCATGTGTGCATGGCGGCTGACATCCACCATGCACACCTTGTGGTTGCCGTCGATGCCGGTCCGAGAGACGAAGTAGTTCGCGATCGAGATCCGGCGGACGTCGGTGGTCTCGCGGTAGGTGCCGTCGGCGTTGCGCGCGTAGTTGTCCAGCGCACCCCAGTGCGGGCCGCCGGTACTGTCGTCCTCGATCGGCAGCAGGTCGACCAGGGCCGGGCAGTCCGGCTCGGCACCGCCGCCGGAGACCTCACCGATGGTGTCGATGGAGCATTGCGGGTTGTTCCCGGACGCCACCAGCTTCCGGATATCCAGGGTGTAGACCATCTTCGGCGACCCCCGGTCTTCCCCATCCAGCAGGCCCGGGCCCCGCCCGATCACAGCGTGGTAGAGGTAGCGGTCGTCCAGGCTGGTCTGCACCCAGCCGCCGCCGTCGCAGCCCGCGCCCTCGGTGACGGCCGGGTCCACCCGCTTCGCCGCGGTGGTGTTGTCGAAGACCTCGCGCCACACCGGCTCAAGGTTGGTGATGTCGGGGGTGTAGAAGATCGCCCCGCCACACATGGATTCGGCGAACGCGCCCTTGTGGTGCGGCAGGTTCGTCACCGTGGTCTCCATGATCGCCATGTTCTCCTCGTGTGCCGGATTGCGCTCCTGCCGGGGGCCGTCCGGCAACCGGGAGACCGACACCACCGTCGGGTTGTTGCGGTCGGTGATGTCCCAGATCCGGACGGTCCGCCGCGTCACGTTGTGGGTCGGCGGCCGTACCGGGTCGAGGATGATGTTGCGCGGCTCGGCGAAGTCGCTGGTGATCATCCGGTTGAGGTCCTCACGGACCTGGATGCCGTGCGGGTTGGCGCAGCTGGGCACCGCGCCAGGGCTGAAGCACTCCGCGGGATTCTCCGCGGTGGGCAGCGCCGCAGGCAGTTCGGCCAGCGTCTTGCCGTCCTCGCCGAGCCGCACCACCGAGCCGGGGGTGCCCGCGAACCCGTTGCCCACCCGCACCGACCCGTCTGAGTAGGTGCACGGTCCGGGAAGATCCGGGCCGCCCATGTAGGTGCCGTACGCGGTCCCGTCCTGCAACACCCAGTAGGCGTCGGGCACCGAGCCGCATGGCGTATCGAGCGGCGTGTTCACCCCGGACAACTCGAGCTGGGGGAGTTTGGTCGTGTCGAGCACATAGGTGGTGTCGGAGTAGAGCCCACCAGCGTAGATCTTGTCGCCTTTGGTGTGGATGTACTGCATGTGGTGCGGCTCGTTTTCCACCAGCGGCCCGAACGTGACCGTGTTGACCACCTTGCCGTAGTGCGGCGAGTCGCGATCAGCGTCGATGACGGCGAGGAAGTCCGGCCCAGGCAGCTGGTCGCCCACCTCGGAGAGTTCCTTGCCAGGGCTGACCTGCAACGGGGCGTTCTTGATGTCAGCGCCGATGGTGTCCCCGGCGTTGGCGTCGCCCGCCCACACCACCAGATACTCCTTGGGCCGGTGCCCCTCGGCTCCGGGGGAGTCGATCCCGGGCAGGTCGACCAGGTGGTTGGTCGCGGTGAACAGCTCACCGGCGCTGGACAGCACCGACGAGGTAACGATTTCTGGGGATGCGTCGGCCGGGGTCGAGGGCCCGAGCAGGGCGATGCCGCCGATCAGGGCGGGCAGCGCGACGAAAGCCACCGGCCATCGGTGGCGGCGGAGGGTCAGGGGCATGGTGAGGTCTCCTGAGAGGGACTGACAGGGACGTGATGCGGCCGCGGGCGGGCGCCCGGGCAAGCCCTGCAGGCAGGCCCCCGCGGCCGGTTACACCTCTGGTCGACGAGCCCCTGACGTCGTCTGCCCCAGAACGACTCCAGATCCCCGACCACCAATGGCCGCAGATCCTCGCCTATCCCGTCACTCTGCGCAAGCAGCCTGCTACGTCATGTAGCCGCGTTCTGGATGCAGAACGCGGTAATCCGGTACCGGCATACCGCGTTCTGCATCCAGAACGCGGTAACTCAGACCTGCGCGACCACGGCGGCGATGCGGTGGGCGATGACTTCGGCGGTGGACTGGGTGGGGGCTTCGACCATCACGCGTACCAAGGGCTCGGTGCCTGACGGACGGAGCAGCACACGACCCGTTTCGCCCAGTTCGATCTCCGCGGTGGAAATGGCGTCGAGCACCGCCGGTGCTGCCGCAACCGCTGCCTTGTCCGCGACCGCGACGTTGACCAGAACTTGCGGCAGCCGGGTCAGCACGCTAGCCAGATCAGCCAGGCTCCTCCCGGAGGTGGCTATCCGGGCCATCAGTCGCAACGCGGTGAGCAACCCGTCGCCCGTGGTGGCATGCCCCGGCAGCACCACGTGCCCGGACTGCTCACCGCCCAGCGAGAACCCACCCGCCCACAGCGCCTCCAGCACGTACCGATCACCGACCGCGGTAGTCCTTACCGCCACCCCGTGCTCGCGCATTGCGAGGTGCAGCCCGAGGTTGCTCATCACCGTGGTGACCAGGGTGCCCTCGACCAGCTCACCGCTGTCCCGCATGGCCAGCGCGAGGATCGCCATGATCTGGTCACCATCCACCACGTCGCCGGCGGCGTCCACGGCCAGGCAACGGTCTGCGTCGCCGTCGTGCGCGATACCGATCGCGGCGCCGTGGGTCAGCACCGCCTTGCGCAGCGGGTCCAGATGAGTGCACCCGCAACTATCGTTGATATTGAGGCCATTGGGCTCGGCGTGCAGCGCTATCACGTCGGCGCCGGCCCTACGGTAGGTCTCGGGGGCGATAACGGATGCCGCGCCGTGCGCACAGTCGACCACCACGCGGACCCCGTCGAGCGGGTGCGGGGTCGCCAGCAGGAGGTGATCCAGGTAGCGTCCGGCGGCCTCTGGCACGTCGCGCACCCGGCCGATCCGGGTACCGATGGGACGCTCCCAGCCGCGGCTGTCCACCCCGGCGGTGATCTCGTCCTCCACCGCGTCGGGCAGTTTGTGCCCGCCTGCGGCGAAAAGTTTGATGCCGTTGTCCGGCATCGGGTTGTGCGAGGCGGAGATCATCACGCCGAGATCCGCGGAGAGCTCGGCCACCAGGTGGGCGACCGCCGGGGTGGGCAACACTCCGATCCGGAGCACGTCGGCACCCGCTGAGGTCAGACCCGCGGTGACGGCCGCCTCCAGCATCTCGCCGCTGGCCCGAGGGTCGCGGCCCACGACGGCGACCGGGCGATGCCCGAGGCCCTGCGTGGCGAGCACCCTTGCCGCTGCGCCCGCCACCGCCAGCGCCAGCTCAGGCGTGAGCTCACCGTTGGCCAGCCCGCGCACCCCGTCGGTGCCGAACAGGCGGGGCCGTAACACAGGCTGGGGCATCAACGCGTCGGGTGCTAGCGCGCCGGCTACTAGCGCTTCGAGTACTGGGGCGCTTTGCGAGCCTTCTTCAACCCGTACTTCTTGCGCTCCTTGACCCGGGCGTCACGGGTGAGGAAGCCCGCCTTCTTCAGCGCCGGGCGGTCATCGATGTTGAGCTCGATCAGTGCCCGGGCAATGCCCAGCCGCAGCGCGCCGGCCTGACCGGAAGTGCCACCACCGGCCAGGTTGCCGATCACGTCGTAGGCCTCGGGCTTGTTGACCGTGATCAGTGGCTCCCGCACCAGCTGCTGGTGCACCTTGTTGGGGAAGTACTTCTCCAGGCTCGTGCCGTTGAGCGTGAAAACACCGGTGCCGGGCACCAGCCGCACCCGGACGATCGCTTGCTTGCGGCGACCGACGGTCTGCGCTGATCTGTCGCTGATCACCGGCACCGGCACCACCGACACGACCGGCACTGGCGGTGCGACGGCTGGCGGCTCGGTCGGCTGATGCGGGATTTCCGGGGCAGTCACGGCGTCTCTCGGGTCCTCACTGGGTGTGATCACTGTGTCGATGTTCGCTGGGGGGACGGCCACCGGATCAGGAGTCGTCACTGGGCGACCTGGGTGATCTGGAACGGCTGCGGGCGCTGCGCGGCGTGGGGGTGGTCCGGGGACGCGTAGACCTTGAGCTTGCGAGCCATCGCCCGACCCAGGGTGGTCTTCGGGAGCATCCCCTTGACGGCCTGCTCCACCAACCGCTCAGGCTTGGTGGCGAGCATCTCGCTGAACGAGCGCCGCTTGAGCCCACCGGGGTGGCCGCTGTGCCGGTAGACGAAGCTGCGGTCGCCCTTGTTGCCCGACAGCGCCACCCGACCGGCGTTGACGATCACGACGAAGTCGCCGGTGTCGACGTGCGGGGCATAGGTGGGCTTGTGCTTGCCGCGCAGCAGCGTGGCCGCCTGGCTGGCGAGGCGGCCGAGCACCACGTCCGTGGCATCGATGACATGCCAGGCGCGCTCGACCTCGCCAGGCTTGGGGCTGTACGTGCGCACGGATCTACCTCGTCATCACAGTTCGCAGGGGTACCGGTGCGGCTTCCACGCCCGTGGAGGTTGCAGCGCGACGCGAGCCGCGCTAGCCGCACAACAGCGGATGACGATACCGGCCGCCGCGCAAGGTGGTCAAAACGGGGTCGCCGCGGTAGCTACGCCCAGCGGCTCTTGTTGGCTGCCTCGCCAGCCTGGTAGTTCTCGTTCGACGTGCCCAGCGCCACCCCGATCTGGTTCAGCACCTGGTTCATGTCCTGCGCCGCTCGGTCCCACTGCGCCTGGTGGGCTTGGTAGGCAGCCGACGCCTCGCCGGTCCAGGTGCCCACCATCGGCGCCAGGAACCGTTTGAGGTCCTCCATCTCCCGGCTGATATTCGTCCACGTCGTCTGGATCGAGCTCCGCGCGTTCTCAAGCTCGCCGAACGTAACCAGGATTTCGCTCACGTGTCAGTCTCCTCGGTGTCTGAAGCGGTACGGGTCGGCCGGCGGGGCTCAGCCCAGCGCCTGGCTGATCCGTGAGTAGGTCTGGTTCTCGGCCTCGTCGGCCTGAGCGTAGGTGGCGCCGGATCCCCGGATCTGCTCACCGATGCTGTTGAGCGCCTCGTTGAGATTGCGCGCGTCGGTGTCCCAGCGCTGCATCAGCAGGGTGAAGGAGGTTGCCGCCTGGCCCTTCCACGCGCCGGCCAGTGGCGCCAGTTGGTTGCGCAAGCTCATGAGCTGACCCTGCACGCTCTGGTTCACCTCAGCGACGTGGTTTGCCGCCGCCGCCATCTGCTCGAACTCGGCTCCGAACTGCTGTGCCATCTGCTGCTGCCTCCTCGTATCAGTCGATTCAGTCGATGGGTTGGTCGATCTACGACAGGTGGGACGCCACACTGCCAGATCCAGTTCCGTTCTGTGACCACTTGGTCGCAGAACGTTGCAACCGCGAATGGTGTGACTCACGGGTCGCACCAAGCGACCTGGATGAGCTGCTGGCCGGCCTTGCGGCCGACCAGGGTGCCCCGGCCGGGGGGCATCGCGGAGGGCTTGACGTTGCTGAGCAACGGGCCCTCGTCGGGGCTGCCGCTCATCACGATGCCGGGCGTGGACAGCTCCCGTAGCCGGGAGATCACCGGCTCGAACAAGGCCCGCGCGGCACCACCCGAACGCCGGGTGATGATGAGGTGCAGCCCCACGTCCTTGGCCTGCGCCAAAAACTCCAGCAGCGGCGAGAGCGGGTTCGGGCCGCCCTGGGTGACCACCAGGTCGTAGTCGTCGACCAGGACGTACAGCTCGGGGCCAGACCACCAGGAGCGGTCCCGGAGCTGCTGCTGGGTGACGTCAGCACCGGGCAGGCGCCTGCGCATCGAGCGCTCCACGTCGCCGATGATCGGGGCCAGCACGTCGGCGGACATCCCGTACCCGATGACGTGCTCGGACTCCAGGAAGCCGAGCATGGAACGGCGGTAGTCGACCAGCACGATGCGGGCTTGGTCCGGAGTGGCGCGGTCCACGATGCCCCGGGCGATCGTCCGCAGCAGGTTGGTCTTGCCCGACTCCCCGTCGGCGAAGCACAGGAAGTGCGGCTCGGCGGCGAAGTCGAGGTACACCGGGGCGAGCTCGGCCTCGTTGATCCCGATCGGGATCAGCTGCGGGTGCCGGGCTTGCGGCGCGGGCAGTTGCTGGTAGCCGATCCGCTCGGGCAGTAGCCGGACCCGCGGAGCGCGGCGACCGTGCCACGCGTCGCGGATTCGTGCCACCGCGTCGGCCACGCCGGCACCGACGTCCTGTGCGCTGGTCACCGCGTCGATCCGGGGCAGCGCGGCGAGGAAGTGCAGTTTCTCCCGGGACAGCCCCCGTCCGGGCCTACCCTGCGGCACGTTGACCGCCACCCGCCGGTCGATATCGGATTCGCCCGGGTCCCCGAGGCGCAGTTCGAAACGGGTACCGAGCAGGTCCTTGAGCGCAGGCCTGATCTCCGCCCACCGGCTGGCGCCGATCATGACGTGCACCCCGTAGGACAGACCCTGGGTGGCCAGGTTGACGACGCGCATCTCCAGATCGGTGACCTCGAACTCCTGCCGGAAGCTGTGCCACCCGTCGATCACGAGGAACACGTCTCCGGACGGGTCCTCGTGCAGCTGATCTGTCTGACCTGGAGATTGGCCGCGCTGCTTGCGGGCCCGGAAGTCGGCCATCGAGTCGATGCCCTGCGAGCGGAACCGCTTCTCCCGGGCGGCCAGCAGCCCGGTCACCTCGGCGATGATGCGCCGGATCGTGTCAGGTTCCCCCCGCCCGGCCACCCCGCCGCTGTGCGGCAGGCCGTCCAGCGAGGCCAGCGTGCCGCCACCGAAGTCGATGCAGAAGAACTGCACCTCCTCGGCGGTGTGGGCCAGGGCCAACGACATCAACATCGAGCGCAGCAGGGTGGATTTCCCGGACTGCGGGCCGCCGGTGACCACAGCATGCCCGGCGGCGCCGGAGAGGTCCGCCCAGAGCAGGTCGCGGCGCTGCTCGTAGGGCTTGTCCACGATCCCGACCGGGACGGCCAGCCGGCCATTGCCGAAGAACCCGGCCGGGGACAACCCGCGGTCCTCGGTGGCCGACAGCGGCGGCAGTAGTTGGTCCAGCGAGGGCGGCTGGTCCAACGGCGGCAGCCACACCTCGTGGGCCGGCGGCCCCTGCCCGCGAAGCCGGGCCACCACGATGTCCAGCACGGACGGCTCGGTTACCGGCTCCGGCGGCGCGTCGACCACCTCCTGGGGGCCGGGCAGCTCGGGTTCGGCGGGTAGGTCCACGTAGTCGGGCACGAACAGCCGCGGCATGCGGTCCGAGGTGACCGCGACCGTGCTGGCCGCAGCCGGGCTGGGCAAGACCGAACCGGCCCCTACCGCGACGCCGCCACCGACGCGGTAGGGGCC
>JBOHGH010000089.1:0-18464 GCA_050699975.1 Pseudonocardiaceae bacterium
GGTGGGGTCCGTGTGACTATTGGGGCTTCATCGCCTGCCCGGGAGCGCGCCCCGCAGCGAGGAGCCCCCGGGGCGAGCCGCCCGCCGACTAGGGTGTCGCGCGTGCTGCTGTCCGATCGGGATCTGCGGGCCGAGATCGACGCCGGGCGCCTGGGTGTCGAGCCCTTCGACGAGAAGCTGCTCCAGCCATCCAGCATCGACGTGCGGCTGGATCGCTTCTTCCGGGTCTTCGTCAACACCAAGTACACCCACATCGACCCGTCGCTGCAGCAGGACGAGCTGACCTCGCTGGTGGAGCCCGAGGGTGATGAGCCCTTCGTGCTCCACCCTGGCGAGTTCGTGCTCGGGTCGACGTTCGAGCAGATCACGTTGCCTGATGATCTGGCCGGGCGACTCGAAGGAAAGTCCTCCCTCGGTCGGCTCGGATTGCTGACCCACTCCACCGCAGGCTTCATCGACCCCGGTTTCACCGGTCACATCACCCTGGAGTTGTCCAATGTGGCCAACCTGCCGATCACGCTGTGGCCCGGGATGAAGATCGGGCAGCTGTGCCTGTTCCGGCTGTCCAGCCCCGCGGAGCACCCGTACGGCAGCGCCGGCGTGGGTTCTCGTTACCAGGGTCAACGGGGGCCCACGCCGTCGCGGGCCTACCTCAACTTCCAGCGCGTCGACACCCGCCGCTGATCGACCGTCAAGAGGTACTTGACGAACACTCGTTCGTCAAGAGATAGTTGACGCATGACACTCGATGAACTCATCACCCAGACCCGGGGGTTAGCGTGCAGCCTCGAACCGCTCGAGGTGCTGGCCAGCGCGGCACGCCGGCAGCAGGAGCTCGCGGACCTTGGGGAGAAGCTGCTCGACCACTTCGTCCAGGAGGCTCGGACTGCCGGGTGCTCGTGGTCCCAGATCGGCACCGCGCTGGGCGTCACCAAGCAGGCGGCCCAGCAACGCCACTCCGCGTTGCGCTCACTGATCGGCAAGTTCAAGGGCGGCGTGGAGTCCGCCGTGGCGGGAATGTTCACCCGCTTCACCCCCCCGGCGCGGCGGGTGGTCGTGCTGGCCCAGGAGGAGGCCCGGCGGCTGCGTCACAACTACATCGGCACCGAGCACCTCCTGCTCGGGCTGCTGGCCGAGGGCGAGGGTGTCGGTGGGCAGGCTCTCCACGGTGCCGGCATCACGCTGGACGCCGCCCGGGCCGGGGTCGAGGAGATCATCGGCTGCGGCCAGGAAACGCCGAGCGGACACGTGCCCTTCACCCCCCGGTCCAAGAAGGTGCTCGAACTGTCGCTGCGCGAGTCACACCATCTCGGTCACAACTACATCGGCACCGAGCACCTCCTACTCGGGCTGCTGAGGGAGGGTGAGGGCGTCGGCGCGCACGTCATCGTCGCCCAAGGTGTGCAACTCGACCAGCTACGCAACAACGTCCTCGCCCTGCTCAAGCAGTAGCCGCCGGGTCGCCATTCGGAGCCGAATGGAGATTTGGCCCCCGCGCTGGGCGCTATTCGGAGCCGATTGGCGGTTGGTCACCGCCCCGCTTGACGCTGGTGAGCAGGAGTTGGGCGACGTCGAGTACTTCCCGAGTCGTGCCCGCGGTGCCCTCGGCTTCCCGGGTGGTGAGGCCGTCGGTGAGCATCACCCGGCAGAACGGGCACCCGGTGGCGATCGCGGAGGTCTCGGTGGCGATCGCCTCGTCGACCCGGTCCAGGTTGACCCGCTTGCCGATGCGCTCCTCCATCCACATCCGCGCTCCCCCGGCGCCGCAGCACATCGAACGGTCCGCGTGGCGAGGCATCTCGGTCAGCTGCGCACCGGATGCTCCGACGAGCTCGCGCGGCGGTGAGTACACCTCGTTGTGCCGGCCCAGGTAGCACGGATCGTGATAGGTGACGGCGGGACCGGCGGCAGCAGCAGCCACGGGTACCAGCCGCTTGTCCCGCACCAGCTGGTTGAGCAGTTGGGTGTGATGCACCACCTCGTAGTGCCCGTCAAGCTGCGGGTACTCCCGGCCGAGGGTGTTGAAGCAGTGCGGGCACGTTGTCACGATCTTGCGACGGCCCGGCTCGCGCCCGTCGAACACCGTATTGAGCACCTCGACGTTCTGCTGGGCCAGCATCTGGAACACGAACTCGTTGCCCGAGCGGCGGGCCGGATCACCCGTGCAGGTCTCGCCATCCCCGAGGACCACGTAGTTGACGCCAGCAACGTGCAGCAGTTCGGCGGTGGCCCGGACGGTCTTGCGAGCATTGTCGTCAAAGGCACCGGCGCAGCCGATCCAGAACAGGTACTCCACGTCGTCGGGCAACGTCTCCTCGGCCAGCTGCCGGACCTCGAAGTCCAGACCCTTCGCCCAGTCCATTCGGGCTGAGGAGTTCTGCCCCCACGGGTTGCCCTTGTTCTCCAGGTTGCGGAACAGCGTGCCCAGCTCGGTAGGGAACTCCGCCTCCATCAGCACCTGGTAGCGGCGCATATCAACAATGTGGTCCACGTGCTCGATATCCACCGGGCACTGCTCCACGCAGGCCCCGCAGGTGGTGCACGACCACAGCACGTCGGGGTCGATCACGCCGCCCACCTCGGCGCTGCCCACCAGCGGGCGGGCCGCCTGCTCGGGGCCCGATCCGGGGACCCGGCCGAACCCGGACTCGGGCACGTGGTGGCCGTTGCCCGCAGCCAGCGCCAGCACGTCGACATCACTGTGGTCCGGTACCGCCTGGTCGCCGATGAGATACGGCGCCTTGGCGAACAGGTGATCGCGCAGATCCATGATCACAAGCTTGGGGGACAGTGGCTTGCCGGTGTTCCACGCCGGGCACTGGCTCTGGCAGCGACCACATTCGGTGCAGGTCGCGAAGTCCAGCATGCCCTTCCAGGTGAAGTCCTCGATCTTGCCGCGGCCGAAGACGTCGTCCTCCCCGGGATCCTCGAAGTCGATCTCCTTGCCACCCGACTCCATCGGCAGCAGTGGGCCGAGCGCCGTGGGCATCCGCTTGGCCGAGACGTTGATCGGCGCGACGAAGATGTGCAGGTGCTTGGAGTACAGCACGATGATCAGAAAGGCCAGCATGACGCCGATGTGCAGTAGCAGCCCGATCGTCTCCAGCACCTCGTTGGCGCCCGCGCCCAGCGGTGCGAGCAGCGCGCCGGCCGCCTCTGAGGCGAACGCGCCGGAGGCGTAGGGCAATGTCTCGGTGTTCACCGCGGTTCCGCGGAACAGGAACATCGTCCAGACCACGTTGACGATCATGAACAGGATGAGCCACGCGCCGCCGGTGTGCGAGCCGTAGAAGCGCGACGCCCGTTGCCTGCGCTCCGGGGCTTGCCGAACCCTCATCACCGCGAAGGCGATGATCGACGCGAGCACCGCAAGCGCGATGAAGTCCTGGAGGAAGCCCAGCGGCGGCCAGCGCCCGATCAGCGGGATGGCGAAGTTCTCGTCGAACAGCGCTCCGTACGCCTCGACGTAGACCGTGATGAGGATCACGAAGCCCCAGAAGGTGAAGAAGTGCGCGAGCCCGGGGATCGTCCACTTCAGCAGCCGCCGTTGCCCGAACACCTCGACCAGTTGAGTCCGCAGCCGGGCGCCCAGGTCCGCGGTGCGGCCGTGCGCCGGCTGCCCGGACCGGATCAGGGTGTAGAGCCACCACACCCGCCGACCAGCAAGGATGAGCGTCACGAGCGTGAGCCCCAGGCCGATCATTAGTCGCGCAGCTATCACGGCGTCCACCTCCTCGTGGTGCCCAGAGCTCATGCAACCCAGCCAGGGCGCCGTAAGAGTTCCTTGCCGCACATTACGGCTGGTTACCAGGTGGTAGCTAGGTCGATCGCTGGCGAGGGAAACCCTGTTGCGGCGCGCAACACCAAGTGATCACCATCTGGGAAGAATGAACCGCGCTCATCGCGGCTCGTTCTTCCCAAACGGCGATCATGACAGGCTGGCCAGCCGGGTCGCGCGCGCTCCGATCCGACTCGCGGACGGCCGCTGGATCGACATCGGGCGCTGTTGATGCCGGGGTACGTGCAAGGAGCGCGGTGCTGGGTAGACCCCGGTTGGGGCGTCTGGGTGCTGCGGGTGCACCAGATTGAGCAGCGCCCGCAGGGTGCATTCCGCGGGACCTTGGTAGGCCCATACGACGACTTCGGGCGCGAAGACGTCGACCCGGCCCAGCTTCGGCAGCCTTGCGGCGGTGACGTGATCCCAGCGTCGGATGGTGATGTGATCGACGTAGTCCTGCCAATCGTAGGAGGCGGCCAGCGCGGCCGGTGCGGCTCGCGGGCCGCAGCAGTACACGGTGAACCCGTCCGCGACGACGTCGAGCAGCAGCCGTTCCACCACTGGCGGCAGGTCCACCTGGCTATCCGGCAGCAGCGTCACATGGTCACCGCCTTGCTGGTGGACGGTGACCCCGGCCGATTCGGGGAGGTCAGGCCGGGGCCACCGTCGTCCTGGTGAGGTGGAGCGCTCAACGGCGGGGCTCACCGGAGCGCACCACCAGGGGTACTAGGCTTGCTACTAACTTGCTTGCATCTCAAATCTAGCACATGTGAATATTGACAGCAACTTTCATGATCTACGAAAGAGGCCCCGTGGCGCAGCGCAAGACGGTCCGATCCCGCCGGCTGGGCAAGCAGATCCGGCGACTCCGCGACGATGCCCAGCTCAGCCAGGAGAAGCTGGTCGAGCTGATGAACACCGGCCAGCCCCAGCAGCGCCGCACCTCCGCCGCGCACCTGTCCCGGGTGGAGTCCGGCGGCGCCCGGATCATCTCCGAGCACCTGGACCGGATCGTCACGGTGCTCGACATCGGCACGGAGCCGGCGGCCAAGCTCGACGCCCTGCGGCAGCGGGCCGACGAACGGGGCTGGTGGCAGGAATACTCGGACATCGTCACCGAAGCCGTGGAGATGCTGGTCGAGATCGGCGAGGACGCGACCTCCGTGCGCAGCTATGACAACGTGTTCGTGCAGGGCTTGCTGCAGACCCGGGCCTACGCCGAGGCGGTGATCGGCAACGGCCGGGCCTTCGTCGCGCCGATCAACGTGGACCGGATGGCCGAGCTGCGGTTGCGGCGCCAGCAGCGGCTGGGCGAGGACGGCTTCCACGGGCTGCTGGCTGTGATGTCCGAGGGTGTCATCCGTACCCTGGTGGGCGGCCGAGATGTCATGCGTGAACAGCTACGACACTTGATCGAAGTGACTCAGGAGTACCCGGTGACGATCCACATCCTGCCCTTCAGCGCTGGAGCGTTGCCCGGTTCCGACAACTTCGTCATCTTCGAGTTCCCGGATGACCTCGACGGCGACGTGGTGTACGTGGAGAGCGACACGGCGCAGCGCATCTACGAGGATCGCAACCCCGTGCGGCAGTGCACGTACACCTTCGACGCGGCTCTGGCCCAGGCTCTGTCAGCACGGGAGTCACAGGACCTGATCCGCACAGTCATGGAGGAGCTGTGACCCTGTGGCCCGCACACCCAACCCGTACCCCTCTCTCGATGACGCGCAGTACGACGCCGTCGTCAATGGCCGGTACCTGAAATCGACCTTCAGCAACGCCAGTGGTGGCTGCCTGTCCTTCACCGTGGCCGACGGCCTGATCGGCTTCCAGGACGACAAGCTCTCCCCAGCCGAGCGCAAAGCCCACACCCTCATCTTCACCCAACCCGAACTGGCCGCCTTCATCGCCGGCGCCAAGAACGGAGACTTCGACCACCTCCTTGACTAACCCCCGGGGCGGCCACGCCCGCAGCCCGGTACGTTTCAGCCCGATCACTGAACGTGCCGCGCAGTGGCACACCGCCAACGCTGCACCCAAGTGGTGACTGCGCACTTCCGCACTCTAGGGTCGGCTGCGACCAGGTTCGTGCTGCAATATCTGTGAGGTGCTTCGATGCCCGGTACAGACGCCCGGCTGCCGGACCATGTCGTGCCAACTTGCATCGACCCGACCAAGGCGAGCATCGCCCGGGTTTATGACGCATTTCTCAACGGTAAGGACAGCTACGAGATCGACCGCGAGGTCGTGCGGCGGATCCAGCAGGTCGCCCCGGAGATGGGCCGAACCGCGCGGGATAACCGCAACTTCCTGATCCGCGTGACTCGTTTTATCGCCAGCCAGACCGGCATCACCCAGTTCCTCGACTGCGGTTCGGGACTGCCCACGGCGGAGAACACTCACCAGGTCGCCCAGCGGATCCAGCCGGATGCCCACGTGGTGTATGTCGACAACGACCCTGTGGTGCTCGCGCACGGCCGGGCGCTGCTTGAGAACAACGCTCACACCCACTTCAGCGCTGCTGATATCTTCAAGCCACGCCAGGTCATCAATGACGAGGTTGTGCGTAGGTACCTTGACTTCTCCGAGCCGATCGCGCTGTTCCAACTCGGAACGCTGCATCACTACGTCGGTGAGCCTAGCCCGCAGAGCATCATGGCCGAATACATCGACGCCCTGCCTTCGGGCTCCTACGTGGCGATCAGCCACTTCTCCGATCCCGAGACCACCCCCGAGTTGAGCGCGCTCGCTCAGAGGTTGGAACAGGTCTTCCTGCACAGCCCGATGGGCAGTGGAGTGTTTCGCACCCGCGCCGAGATTGAGGGCATGCTCCCGGGCTTGGAACTGGTCGAACCTGGTCTGAGCCCGTGTGCCCACTGGCGGCCCGACGGCCCACGGAGCCTCAAACCGCTGGAGCCCGTGCAGCACTGCATGGTCGGAGCGGTCGGGCGCAAACCCTGAACGGTTCTAGCTCAGCTAGTCACCGGGGCGACTAGGGGATGCGCCGAGCATACCTGAGCGCGTCTCAAGTCTTTTGCTCTCTCGGGGATCAGCCGTATCATTCAGCGTCCAGCGCACCTGCAGCTCATCGGCAAGAGCGTTGACGGCAGGGTAGGTCAAAGCGAGCGAGACTCGAGGCGACGTCGGTCCATGAACCGGGCCTGATCGGGCCTAACGACAGATCGTCAGCGTTCTCGGCCGTCCCGGGGGCCGCCCGGGGAATCCAGTCTCCAGCGTGCCTGCAACTCATCAGCGAGAACACTGACAGCCAGCGGATCCACGCGCGCCAGGCCGACAACGACTTCGGTCCATGAACTGGTCACGAGAGCCTCGGCCAGAAGTCAGCGTGCCCGAACCATCACTGCCCGGCCAGCCGGGCGGTGACGAAGAACGACACCACATCCACCCCGGCGGGAGGGTGCAGCACGAACCACGCCATCAAGGCCGACTTGCCTGCCCACGGCCCGGCCTGCCACCACGCATACGGCTGGTCCCCGGCGCAGAACCCCACCAGCTCGTCGAGTTCCTCCTCGCGATCGAGCAGCCGGTCGGGTGCGATGTCGCGCACCTGGGCCTGGTAGGCGGTCGTCACCCGCTCGCCCGCTGAGGGCGGGACGACGTCCGGCAATACGTCAGGGAGGTCGATCAGCGCGCGCAGCTCAGCGCGCCTGCATGCGTCAAGCCCCTCAAGCGCGAGTTCCAGACGGGCGGCGGTCAGCCGCCCGAGTCCGTCGGAGCGGTGGTGTTTGGTGATCACGCCGACGATGCGGTCACCAACCCACATCGCGGCACCGGACATGCCCTCCCACGGCGATACCTCGGGATCCCGCTCCGGCGGCGGCACCGTGACCTCCAGGGTGCCCTCGCGGCGGTTGGACAGCACCGCCACTGATCCGTCAGCCTGATGCGAGTCCCGGAACACCGAGCCATCACCGTCGGTCTTCAGCTTGAACCGCGGGAACCCCATCGCCTGCACGGCCAACACCGCCGCCCGATCACTGATCCGGCCGAGCCGGGCCACCGTCACCGGCAGTTCCCCCTCGCGCGGCGCGATGGTCAGCACCGCGAGGCTCGACCGCGGGTCGGTCCAGCACAGGATCGCATTAGTGACCCACTCGCCGGGCAGATCGGCCTCGAAGCGCACCTGTACCGATACCGCACCCTCAACAACGTGCGCCGCTGTCAGCACCGACGTCGGCCCCACCCGGTACCCCGAGCCCCGCCGCCCCGCCTCGCCGTCCAGAGTGATGATGATCTCCGCGACCTGCCCGGCCACGACCCCACGATGTGCCAGGGCAGATCGGTCACTCACAGGGCGGACTCTAACGCTCGCCGGCCTGCTCAGACCCCGCGATCAGCGGCTTGCCCGCGACCCCCCGGCGACGAGGATCCAGCGTCAGCGTGATTCGCTGAGTCGCCTGCGACGACACCGTGGCGTTCGCGCCCAACTCGATCACCCAGAACCGCACCTTCGCGTTCGGTCCCGCTTCCTTGCTCACCGCGATGGTCAGCTCCAACGCCACCGGCCCGAGCTCGAACCGCAGATCCTCCCCTTCCCCCTCCTGCATCGCCACGCTCAACTCCTGCCGCAGCTGACCGATCACCTGCGCCAACTCCACCCGCTCCGCCACAACGCCTCCAGACAGCGATCGCATCGATCTCCACGGCGCACCGACGCCGCGCCCACATCATCGTTGATCTACAGGAGGGGCGAGGGAGGCGCTGGCATCTGAGGAGGGCACAGTTTGTCGTACCTCCTCCGTACCGTCCGCGCCGTGAAGCTCGACCTTCTCCTCGCTCGGATCCGGCGCGGTGACATCACTAACGTGAGCTTCGACGACCTTGTACGCCTCGTGCGGGCACTGGGCTTTCGGGAAGTCGGCGGCAAGGGTAGCCACCGGGTCTTCGCGCACCCACGGCTGTCCGAACTCGTCACCTTCAAGTCGAGCGCGGGCAGGCCAAGCGTTACCAAGTCAGGCAGGTCGGGAGCCTGGTACGCCGTTATGATTTGTCCTTGGAGGATGAGCGATGAATCCTGGTTATCGGATCGAGGTGTTCTGGAGCGACGAAGATGAGGTCTGGATCGCCGATGTGCCCGACCTCCCGCTGTGTTGCGCTCATGGTCTGACCCCTCACGGGGCCGTCGCTGAGATCGAGCAGGCGATCGAGGCATGGTTGGACGCAGCTCGCGCCACGGGCCGGTCAGTCCCGAAGCCGTCCAGCCGGGCAGCCCTTGCCTGACGTCCGTTGCACGCGGTGCGCAGCGACCTGCCGACCGCACCGCCGTGGGCCGTGAACTCGACGTCACCGACATTTCCACCGCCCTATATGTCGGTCTCGTCGAGTTCACGGCGATTCCGTCACCGGGGCAGCGTTGTCGGGGTTGGGGGGAAGGTGGAGGTCTGATCAGCGTTGGGGCTGGGTTGCTGGGGTGGGCTGGGGTGGGTGATGGTGGACGGTGGCGAGCTGGCGGTCGTGTGTGCGGGACAGCAACAGTTGCGCCAGGATCGCACCGAGAAGGCACGCGAACATGTCCCACTGGGTGTCCCAGACGTCGCCCTGGGTGGCGAGGAACGCGTCGGCCGCCGCGCCCAGCGCCCACGCCGACCACCACTCGATGAACTCGAAGCAGGCACTGAACGCCAGACAGACACTGCTGACCAGGACGAACAGCCACCCGCCCGGCCGAAGTGGGGTCCGGCGCAGCAGGATCTCGCGAATGAGGATCGCGGGGACGAAGCCCTGGACGAAATGGCCGAGCCGATCGTAGTTGTTGCGGGACAGGGCGAAGGCGTCCCGGAACCAGTCGCCGAGGGGTGTCTCGGCGTAGGTGTAGTGCCCGCCGTAGAGCAGGACGAACGCATGCAGCACCAGCAACCAGCAGAGCAGCCGGGTCAGCGGGAACCGGCGCCACGCCCACAGCACCACGGGCAGCCCGACCACCACCCATACGACCTCCATCAGCCAGGTGAGGCGGCTGACCGGAGCGATACCCGACCAGACGAGGCCGGCCAGCACGATCCCGACGAGCACTCGCCCCTCGGCGCGTCCAGGCGTCATACCTCTCCGTGATCGGCTCGAAGCAGGGGTCCCGGGACCCAGGGTAGGCGGGTGGGGAACACGGCTGGCGCGCCGGCCGTTAGACCCAGCAGATAGGTTGAGCGGGATCCACTCAAGTCACCGGTGTCATGACCACGGTAGTGGCCAGCAGACCTGAGTCAGTTCCAGTCAAGTTTGAAAGGGTTGCTCACATGGCTCGTGCGGTCGGCATCGACCTAGGGACCACCAACTCCGTCGTGTCCGTCCTGGAGGGCGGCGAGCCCACGGTGGTGGCGAACTCGGAGGGCGCGCGTACCACGCCCTCAGTGGTCGCCTTCGCCAAGAACGGCGAGGTGCTCACCGGTCAGTCCGCCAAGAACCAGGCCGTCACCAACGTGGACCGCACCATCCGGTCGGTCAAGCGGCACATGGGCTCCGACTGGTCAACCACGGTCGACGGAAAGAAGTACACCGCGCAGGAGATCAGCGCCCGGGTGCTGATGAAGCTCAAGCGGGACGCCGAGGCCTACCTCGGTGAGGACGTGACCGACGCGGTGATCACCGTGCCGGCCTACTTCGAGGATGCCCAGCGGCAAGCCACCAAGGAGGCCGGTCAGATCGCCGGGCTCAACGTGCTGCGGATCGTCAACGAGCCCACCGCGGCCGCGCTGGCCTACGGCCTGGACAAGGGCGAGAAGGAGCAGACCATCCTGGTCTTCGACCTCGGCGGTGGCACGTTCGACGTGTCGCTGCTGGAGATCGGCGAAGGCGTGGTCGAGGTTCGTGCCACCTCCGGGGACAACCACCTCGGCGGGGACGACTGGGACGAGCGGATCATCGACTGGCTGGTGGAGAAGTTCCGCGCCTCCCAGGGCATCGACCTGAAAAAGGACAAGATGGCCATGCAGCGGCTGCGCGAAGCCGCGGAGAAGGCCAAGATCGAGCTCTCCAGCTCGTCCAGCGCGACGATCAACCTGCCCTACGTCACCGTCGACTCGGACAAGAACCCGCTGTTCCTCGATGAGACGTTGTCGCGTGCCGAGTTCCAGCGGATCACCGCCGACCTGCTGGACCGCTGCCGCGCCCCGTTCCGCAACGTGATCAAGGACGCCAGCATCTCGATCGCGCAGATCCACCACGTGGTGCTGGTCGGTGGCTCCACCCGGATGCCTGCGGTGCACGACCTGGTCAAGGAGCTCACCGGGGGCAAGGAGCCGAACAAGGGCGTCAACCCGGACGAGGTCGTCGCAGTCGGAGCGGCGCTGCAGGCCGGTGTGCTCAAGGGTGAGGTCAAGGACGTCCTGCTGCTCGATGTCACCCCGCTGTCGCTGGGTATCGAGACCAAGGGCGGCGTGATGACCAAGCTCATCGAGCGCAACACGACCATCCCCACCAAGCGCTCGGAGATCTTCACCACCGCCGACGACAACCAGCCGTCGGTGCAGATCCAGGTCTTCCAGGGCGAGCGGGAGATAGCGGCGTACAACAAGAAGCTCGGCATGTTCGAGCTGACCGGGCTGCCGCCCGCACCGCGCGGCATGCCGCAGATCGAGGTGACCTTCGACATCGACGCCAACGGCATCGTCAACGTCTCCGCCCTGGACAAGGGCACCGGCAAGAGCCAGGCCATGACCATCACGGGCGGGTCCGCGCTGCCCAAGGACGACATCGACCGGATGATGCGGGACGCCGAGGAACACGCCGAGGAGGACCGCCTGCGCCGGGAGGAGGCCGAGACCCGCAACCAGGCCGAGTCGCTGGTCTACCAGACCGAGAAGTTCATCAAGGACAACGACGACAAGCTGCCGTCTGACGTCAAGGACAAGGTGAACGTCGCACTCGGCGAGGCCCAGGAGGCGCTCAAGGGCACCGACACCGCGGCGATCCGGACCGCGATGGAGAAGCTCGCCACCGAGTCCCAGGCCCTGGGCCAGGCGCTGTACAGCGACCAGTCCGCGGCCAGCGGGGCGACGGCAGGTGCCGCGGGCGACGGTGCGGCACCCGGCGGGTCGTCCGGATCGTCGTCGGGGGCTGACGACGTCGTCGACGCCGAGATCGTCGACGAGGAGCCGGGGGGCGGCAAGAAGTGAGACGGCGGGATGCCGGCGACGGCACCGCTGGCGAGGAGCAGCCCAGAGTCGTCATTCGAGACAAGCGGAGGATCGATCCGGTGACGGGTGAGATTCGGGTCCCACCGGCGGACGAGCAGCCTGCCGGTGGCGGCGTCCAGGTCGACGAGGCTGACACCGGGGTGGCCACTGGTCAGGGGGCCACCCCGGCGGAGGCCCAGCTCGATGCATTGCAGGCTCAGGTGGAGGAACGGACTGCGGATCTGCAGCGCATCTCCGCCGAGTACAGCAACTACCGCCGCAGGGTGGAGCGCGACCGTCAGCTGGTGAGCGCCTTGGCCAAGGCGCAGGTCGCCGGTGAGCTGCTCACCGTGCTCGACGATATCGAGCGGGCCCAGGAGCACGGTGACCTGTCCGGGCCGTTCAAGGCCGTCGCGGACAAGCTGGTGGCCGGGCTGGCCGCGCACGGCCTGGAACCCTTCGGGACCATCGGCGACGGCTTCGACCCGGACGTGCACGAGGCCGTACATCACAGCACCGATCCCGACGTCCACGGGCCGACCGTCGCCGCCGTGCTGCGCCGCGGCTACCGCCTCGGCGAGCGGGTATTGCGCCCGGCGATGGTGGCGGTGACCGACGCCGAGCCGGCGGAGCCGGCAGCGTCGGCAGCGTCGTCTTCGGAGGCAGCGTCGTCTTCGGAGACATCGTCAGACGCGGCGATGTCCCGGGACGCCGCATGGTCGGGCGACGCTGAACCGTTGCCGGAGAACTAATACTGATGCAGGGAGGAGGTGTCCGGTGACCGCTCGGGAGTGGATCGAGAAGGACTTCTACGCAGAGCTGGGTGTCTCCTCCACCGCGTCCGCCGAGGACATCAAACGGGCGTATCGCAAGCTGGCCCGCCAGCTGCACCCGGACGCAAACCCCGGCGACGCTAAGGCAGAGGCGCGCTTCAAGTCGGTGTCCGAGGCCTACGGCGTGCTGTCGGATCCGGACAAGCGCAAGCAGTACGACGAGGCGCGCAGCCTGTTCAGCGGGGGTTTCCGAGCCGGCGGCGGGTTCGGCGGCCCGGGTGGCCCGGGTGGTTTCGACCTCGGTGATCTGTTCGGGCCCACAGCCGGTCGCACCGGTGATGCGGGCGGTCTCAACGACCTGCTCGGTGGGTTGTTCGCCAACCGCGGCGCTGGCAACGCCGGGGCGAGTCGCCCGCGGCGCGGTACGGACATCGAGACCGAGATCCGGATCGACTTCACCGAGGCGGTCCGCGGCGCCACCGTGCCGTTGCGGCTGTCCAGCCCGGCCAGCTGTGGCAGTTGCGGCGGCACCGGGGCCCGTGCCGGCACCGTCCCCAGGGTCTGCCCAGCCTGCAGTGGCACCGGATTGATCACCCGCAGCCAGGGCGCGTTCGCCTTCTCCGAGCCATGCCGGGACTGCCGCGGCGTGGGCCGGATCATCGACGACCCGTGTACCGAGTGCGGCGGTCGTGGGGTGTCAAACCGGCATCGCACGCTGACCATGCGGGTCCCCGCCGGGGTTGCCGACGGTCAGCGGATCCGGCTGGCGGGGCAGGGTGAGCCGGGCATGTACGGGGCCACCGCCGGTGACCTCTACGTGCTGGTGCACGTCACCCCGCATCCGGTGTTCGGGCGCTCCGGTGACGACCTCACGCTGACAGTGCCGGTGTCGTTCCCCGAGCTGGTCATGGGCACCACGCTGACCGTGCCGACGATGGACGGCACCGTGTCGCTCAAGGTCCCGGCCGGCACCGCCAACGGTCGCACGCTGCGGGTGCGTGGCAAGGGCATCACCGGGCGGCACGGGCGGCCCGGCGATTTCCTGGTGACTCTGCAGATCGTGGTGCCCGGCAAGCTGGAGAAGGCGGCGAAAGAGGCGCTTGCGGCCTATGCTCAGGCCACCGCGGGCGACGATCCGCGGGCCGACCTGCTGACCCGCGCGCAGCGTCGGGAGGCGGCGCGATGATCGTCCCGACCCCGCCGGGGGCCAATCAGGACACCCCCGTCTTCGTGATCTCCGTTGCTGCCCAGCTGGCCGGGTTGCATGCGCAGACGCTGCGCACCTACGACCGGTTGGGGCTGGTGTCGCCCGGCCGCAGCCCGGGGGGTGGCCGCCGCTACTCGGCCCGCGACATCGCGCTGCTGCACGAGGTGCAGCGACTGTCCCAGGACCACGGGGTCAATCTGGCCGGCATCAAGCGGATCATCGACCTGGAAAACCAGGTGGAGGCGCTACGAACCAGGCTGGCCGAACTCGTTTCGGCACTGGACGAGGCGCGCGCCGAGCTGGCCCAGGCACAGGTTGTCGCCGAACAGGCCGCCGCGGCCGTGCACGCCTCCTACCGCCGCGACCTGGTGCCGGTGCGCCCGCGCACCGAAACAGCACTGGTCATCTGGCGCCCCAGTAGGTAGCCCTTCAGCGCAGACCGCTCCCTGCCTGCCGCCCACGCACACGACCGGGCTCGTATCAATGGACCAGCCGGACGCCTCCTCATCGCGACAGCGTCCTTCGGCGACGGTTGGGGCGCCCCGAAAGGCGGTTGGCTGCGCCCGGTCTGAGGGTCGATCGAGCTAACGTGCGGAGGGCCGGAGATGAAGGAGTCTGCGCGGGCTCCTGGGGCGTCGTCTGGGGCGTCGTCGCCACCGCGGTTCGTCGGACGGCGGGCCGAGCTGGGGATCCTGACCGATCGACTGCACCGGTTGGCGGAGGGTTCTGGGGGCACCCTCGTCATCGAGGGCGAACCGGGTGTTGGCACGTCGCGGTTGATTCAGGAGGCACTGCAGCGGGCTGGCTGTGGCGTGCGTGTGTTGCACTCCGCTGGGCGTGGTCATTGGTTCACCCGGTTTCCGGTCCCGCAACTCAGTGCCGGCACGACCGCTACCTCCGTCGCCGGGTATCTCGCGCACCTTGCGCGCGAGACACCCGTCGCACTCGTGCTGGAAGACCTCGACCGAGCTGATCCGGCCTCCCTGAGCCTGGTGCAGCCGGTGGTCGCGCATCTCAGAGACCAGGCGGTCCTGCTGATGGTGACAGCACGGCCGGCGCCGCGCCCACCCGGGCTCGACCAATTGCTCACGGACTTGGTCATCGCTGGAGCTGCGCACCTGCAGCTGCGGGGCCTGGACCAGGCCGAAACGACGCTACTGGCGACGGCCGTCGCCGGGACGGATCCGCAGGCCGCTCGAGCGGTTCTCGACCGCACCGGCGGCAACCCTCAGCTTGTCGTCGAGCTGGTCAGGGTGCTCGTGGCGGACGGTGTGCTGGCCGGCCGCGCGGAGGTGCCGCCGGAGTTGCCTGCATCGCTGCGTCCACTCGTGCTGGGCCGGCTTGCCCGCTTGCCTCGTTGCACCGTGAACCTGCTCCGGGTGGCCGCGGTGCTCGGGCCCCGGTTCGAGGTGACACATCTGGCCCGGTTCGTCGGTGAATCAGCGGTCCGGCTCCTCCCCCAGCTCGAGGACGCCTTGCGGGCGGGGGTGTTCGAGCAGGTCGGTCCGCACCTGACGATCTGGCCCGAGCTGGTCCATGACGCGCTTTACCACGACATCGCCCCAGCCATCCGTTCCGCGTTGCATGTTGAGGCGGTCCGGGTGCTGGCCGAGGCGGGAGCCCCCACGCCAGTACTGGCTGAGCACCTCGTCAGGGCGGCCGCTACGGGCGACCCGGTGGTGCTCCGACGTCTCAAGGACGCTGCGCAGGACGCGCTGAGCGGGTCCCCGCCCGCTGCCGCCGACCTGCTGCGCCGGGCGCTCGACGGGGCCGGACCGCAGCTTCGCAACGCGTTGCTGGGCGACTTGGTTGTCGCGCAGCTGTGGTCCGGCCGTCCGGGCGAAGCCGAGCGCATGGCGCGGGCCATCCTGGAACGCCCGCACGATCCGGCAGTCGGCGACACCGTGCGGCTTGCGCTGGTCGAGACGGTGCGCCATCAGGGCCGATACCGAGAGGCCAGCAGGGAAGCTGCGACGCTGCTTGCCGAAAAGGACGTGTCCGCTCAAGTCCGGGCGCGGTTGCGCGCGGAATACGCCCACGCGCTCCTGCTCGACGGCGACCCCGTCGGCGCCGGCGACGCCGCGACGACGGCGGTCGGCGAGGCGGACCAGCTCCGGGACCCCCGGGCAGCCTCGACGGCACGAGCCGCACTGGCTGGCGTCGCGCTCGGGGCTGGGCGCGCCGCGCTCGCCCTCGAGCTCGCGACCGACGCCGTGGAGCGCGCCCGCGCGAACCACACAGCGACCGCCAGTGACGCCCACGCCGTGGCGCTCAACTGGTACATCCTCGCCACGGCGCTGACGCTCGCCGACCGCCCGGACGCAGCCGAGGGTGCCATCACCGACGGGCTGCGGGCGGCCGAGACACTCGGCAACGCGGTGGCCGCACCGTCCTACCGGCTGCTCCGAGCGGTGCTGCGCTTCCGGACCGGCCGGTGGGATGAAGCGGTCGCCGACGCCGAAGCCGGCCTCACCGCGGCCAGGGCCGCCGGCGTGGCGCTCGGCGTCGCCCCGGCCCTGGGTGCCCGCGTCATGATCGCCGTGCACCGCAACGAGCTGGCCAGGGCCGACGATCTGCTGGTGGCTGCCGCGACCGCGCCAGGACCCGGCGCGCACTGGGTGGAGTGGGCGCGGGGCCTGCACGAGGAGGCCCGCGGTCGCACCGGGGCCGCTGCCAGCGCGCTGCGCGATGCGTGGGCCGCGTGCACCCGCACGGGCACCGTCATCGACTACCCCCTCCTCGGTCCGGATCTGGTACGGCTGCTCCTCGCCGTCGACGACCAAGCAGCGGCGGAGCGGGCGGCCGCCCAGGTCGAGGAGGTGGCGGTCCGGGCCGGGACCGCGACGGCTCGCGGGTCGGTCCTGCGCTGCCGCGGCCTGCTGCACGGCGATCCGCAGACGCTCGGACAGGCCGCGCGGGTGCTGGCCGACCAGGCCAACCCGCTCGTGATAGCGCAGGTCAGCGAGGAGGCTGCGGTAGCCGGGGTCGCGGATGAGCCGAGCGGCGCGGCGGAGCTCCTTGAGGTGGCCCGCAACGGGTTCCAGGCCCTCGGAGCGCGACGCGACCTCGCCCGCGTCGAGGCCCGGCTCCGGTCGATCGGCGTGCGTTCCGGGCGGTCCCGACCCCGCAGCCGCGGCGACGGTTGGGACAGTTTGACGACGGCCGAGCGTGAGATCGTCGCATTGATCGCCGAAGGACTGACCAATCGTGAGATCGGTGCGCGGCTGTTCATCTCGCCGCGCACCGTGGAGACCCACCTCACCCACGTGTTCGCGAAGCTCGACCTGCAGGGACGCTCCTCGCTGCGGCTTGCGGCCGCGCGACGCAACGGGGCCCGCAACGTCTCCGCCGCCCGCTGACCCGCCGCCCGCTGACCCGCCGCACCCGTACTCAACGCACCGCCGTCGCGGCAGCGCGTACGGGGGTTCACCGGATGTTCGGCCCAGACGACCGGGACAGAATCGGGTCCGGCATCGACCGGATCGCAGACGGAGGGCGGCGCCGTGACACTGACGAGGGTCGAACACTTGGCGATCGACGGTTCAGTGGTCTCCATCGAGGCCGACGCGGACGTGCGCACCGGCGCGACGGCGACCGGATGGGCGGTCGTCCCGTCGCTGATGCGAACCCACCCGTTCACGATCTCCCCGGCGGGGCACAGCGGTGTCATCGAGGACGCGGTACGCGGCGGCGCGGGCGACGTCGCCATCGGTGACGCGGCGGCCTACTCGGTCAAGGGCGGCCGCCTGCGGGTCGTGGAGGTGATCCTGCCGACCGCGACGGGGGGCGAGCGGACCCTGACCGTCGGGGCCTGGGAGGGCGAGCGTGGCTGCCTGACGACTTCGCTCATCGGGTCGCAGACCGAGCGGTTGGTCGAGGTCTTCGACACCCTCGCCTTCACCGAGCGCTCGCGCGGGCTGGCGATCGACTCACCCGTGACGGCCCGGCCACGGGAACCAGAGATCATCACCGAGGTGCCAGGGGTGGGCGTCCTCGGCATCCGGCCCGCCATCTCGAGCGTGCTCGAGCGGATCCCGCGGGCCCGTGGCCACCGGACGCCGCACGGCGAGCTGTTCCGGGTCCGCGCCACCAGCAACGCGCTGATGCTCGTGACGTCCTCGACCGTCACGGCGATCCAGCCACTCGACGGGGGCAGGCCGGATGCGCTCATGGCTCTGGCCGAGACCTTGCAGATCGAGTGGACCCCGGTCCAGCGTCGCCTCCCGCCACCCATGCCGCCAGCAACCCGGTGAGCGGCTTCGTGACGGCCCTGGCTCTCGGGTACCTCGCGGCGGCGCTGCTGCCCGGCGGCGTCGTGCACCTCGCCCGGTTCGGGGCATTCCGCGCGGTGGTCCGGGCACACGGTGTGGTGCCGGATCGTGCTGCGGCGGCGGTGGCGCTGCTCGTGGCGGTCACCGAGACCGGGCTCGGTGCCGCGGCGGTTGTGGCGGTGGTGCGCAGCAGCCTGCCGCCCATCCTGTTCGCCGCCGCCGCAGTGCTCGGTGTGGGATTCGTCCTCTATCTGCGGGCGCTGCTGCGGCGCCCGGACACGGGAGCCGGCTGCGGCTGCACACCGC
>JBOHGH010000090.1:0-18358 GCA_050699975.1 Pseudonocardiaceae bacterium
TTCTCGGCGGTCCGTTTCTTTCGAATTGAGTCTGGCAACCCAATTCTTTCGAGAAGCGGGCCGTCGTCCAAATAGGCGCGCCGCGGACGACTCATCTATAATTTATCAGGACTCGTGAATAACCCTCCTTGAAGTGAAACTCCCGTATCGCGCTCTTCGAAGCGGAACCCGAAACCAGTGCCAACTCCCAATCGCCGCTGTTAATGTTTGATTCCTTGTCGAACCCCAACCACCGGCCAGTCATTCTCCTTCCCGTAGGATCGACCAGTAGCTGGATGGCGCCACGATACACTGCACCCTTGTAGTATCCAGTCGGCGAGGTCCGCTCGACCCACGTACCAGTCGCGACTGAATCGGTGACAGAGAGATCAACAGTCAGTAGCGAGTTCAGCGAATTGGGAAGACTCTGTCCGGACACGTGACCCCCCTGGTGGTTGAGCACGACGTAGTGCTCGCCGACCAGCTCGCCTTGACGACCAGAGCTGTAATAGACATATCGGCTGTGCCAAATACCAGCGAGACGATCGTCCCCTGCCGACGGAGTAGTGACCTGCGCGGCGTCGGCTTCGAAGGTCGAAATAGCGGGCGCCACGGCGGCCAGCGACAGTCCGGCAGCGAGCTTGAGAAGTAGCGCGCGCCGGTCGATATTACAGTCAACCTGCTGGGCCAAGGTGGCGCTCAACCGTCCGAGCTCATGCACGTCCATCTCGTCAAGCCGCTCCACCAGAGCAACCAAGTCCGGCCCGGTACCGAGATCTCTCTGACTAGCGGTCATAACGACGGCGCGCACGTGGTCAAGCTGCTGCCGGGCGCCGTACATCACGTCGCAGTGGCGGAAGTCAGCGTAGTCCACAAGCAGGTCCCCGACGCTGCATTCGTAGAGTTGGGCCAGTCGCCCGAGCACGTCCAGCGACGGTGTGTAGCCGGTCTTGCTCGGCCAGTTCTCCCAGTACGAAAAGTTCTTGAACGTCTTGGGCTCAGCCGGCCAGCGTTCGTTCCACAGGTCGGCGGCCTGACGTTGACTCCACCCGTGCGCGAGCCGTAGCGCGACCCGAGCGTTCACGCCGTAGCGCTCGCGGAAGGCCTCCGCGACCTGCGCCCAGCTCTGGTGTCGCGCGCGTAATGACGCCGAGAGCTGCATCTGCTCTTGGCGAACACTGCGCGAGCGCTCAGCCCCGGCCTGTGTTGTCATGTTCCTACTGTCGTGAGCAGCGGTCCTTCGCACAAGTATCCCCGTACAACGGGGACGCCTGGCGTGCATAGATCGTAGCCGTGCTGGGTGGCCTGAGAGTCGGGCAAGGGCGAGGTTGGGACGCGTCCGTTCCACAGCACTCTCGAAGGGCGACACCCGATGGCCATCGATCGCGCGCGACGCTCCAGGCGCCGGTCCGTTCCCGCCCGAGTTGATGCACGTGCTCGCGACGGCGAGTCGAGAGGTCACTGTGCACATATATGGACGCCCGGTGCGCGCCGAGCACACCTAGCGGTGTTGTGAGCGGTCCCCAGTACCGGTGGAACTGGTGATGCGTCCACCACTGTTGCCGATCCCCTTCCACTGCGAATCCGAAACTGTACGGCTGGAGTGCGAGATAGGAGGCCAGAGCGTGGTCGAGTGTCGGCGCGATGAGGAGAGCGGATGACTGCTCTCCACCCCACTTGCTGCCGGTTGCTGGATGAGGAGCTGTCGAGCCTGCTGGAGATAGTATTGGCGGGTGAGGCGATCGGAGACCGGGCTATCGCTGAACGACTCGTGCGTTTCCTGGGTGCGACAATCTCGTTGCGTGAACAGCATGAAGTTGATCGTCATGGGCGGTGCGGAAGGTGCGCGGCACCTCGATGGTGGTCGCCGTGGCGCCGACCGCACTCGTGTTCGGTGCATTCTACGCTGGTTTTCTGCCTTACCCAACCATTCAGATTCGTACGGTCAGCGGTCTTGGACCGTGCCGACGGAACTCTCGGAGAGAGACCGTTGGTCGACGAGTCACGGGGATCAGGACAGCAGCGATGACCCGTGACGATGAGACTCTGCTGATCGCGCTATCTCGCATCAGCGCCCGGGACGTGCGGATCGTGACCGACTGGTTCACCGCCCACGGGCTGCCCAGGGAAGTCGCCGACGCCGGAGCAGCCCGCGTCCTGCCACACAAGACACGGTGATCGCTGGGGCCGACGCTGCCGTAGCGTGGGGCTGATCAGTAGGTCAGGAGAGCAGGAGCCCTATGACCGTCGGCGACGGGAGCGGGTCAGCCGCCCCCGCGGTCATGCTCGGTGCTGTCATCCGGGAGCTGCGGCAATCCTTGGGCTGGTCACAGTCCCGGCTGGCCACCAAGTTGTGCAAGGTTGCCAACCACGCGACCGTGACCCGCGAGAACGTCTCGCGCTGGGAGACCGGCAAGCGCGTCCCCGGCCGGTGGTGGCTGCGCCACCTCGCCACCGTGCTGCAAGTCCCCATCCAAGTCCTGGAGCAGACCAGCGTGGATCGTCGCCACTTTCTCACCGACGTCGTCGGCGTGAGCATCGCGCACCTGGTTGCCTCCGATCTGATCGAACACGGCTTCGCCGCCGCGCTCCACGGTGGCTATCCCACGGCGGATGACTGGGGCCAAGCGGTCGACACCTACGGTCGCGACTACATGACCTCAGGCGCTGGCGAGATCCAGAAACGTCTCGCCGCCGACCTCGTCGTCCTTCAGCAGCAACTCGACACCCCGTGTCTCTGGGCTGTAGGCGCGAAGCTGGCGACTCTGTACGGGAAGACGTTTCCCGGCGCCGACGGCGCCAAAGCCCGCACCTGGTACCGACACGCCGCCACGTTCGCCGACCGATCCGGCGACATGGACGCCCGGGTGTGGGTGCGCGGACGTGCGGCCATCGCACTGGGCTACGAGGGCGCGTCCCTCGATGCCGCAGATCTGCTGGCCGAGCAGGCCATCGCCCTCGATGAGCAGCCCTCTCTCGGTCGGCTCAACGCCGTCATGGGCAAAGCCCACGTCGCTGCCATTCGTGGCGACTCCGGCACCGCAATGGGGCTGCTGGATGAGGGGCGCAGGGTGTTCGACGCCGCCGGGTCCGACGACGCTGAATCTGACTATGCGCTGCCGTGGTGGCGTTTCAACGTATTCATCTGCTGATGGCCGCACGGTTGGGTGAGGAGCACCTTGCCCTCCAGGCTCAGGACGAGGCGGACAGAACCCTGCCGGAGTCACTGCCCCGGTTCCGTACTCATCTGGAGATGCACCGGGGCCTGATGCTCGTCCGCGCCGGGGACCGCGACGGCGGAACGGCCTACGCCCGCGCAGCACTCGACGCGCTACCGGCCAAGAAGCACTCCCTGACACTCCGGATGCTGATGACAGAGATCGAAAGTTCCTGACCGGTGCGGCCACTACGTTGGCCACTCCCGCGCCCGCATGCTCTCACCCAGAGTGAGATGCATGCACGCGGCGACATCAACGAAGCGACACGTCGTGGTCAACAGCGCCGCGAAGATCACCCAACACATGCAGGGCGCGCTACGCGATGTCCTGCTGACCGCCGTCACGTCGAGGCCAGCTGCTGATGGCGGCACCGGGTCTACCCAGTTCCGGGCGTGCGCGACCGAGGTGTTGCCCAGGATCCCGGCCGAACCATGCACGCAACCCCTACCGGCTCTGGCCGTCCCGATCCCGCCGCATCACCCCGGCGGCGGCCCTCGGACGGGACGGCCGCACCCCGACCACGGCGGGACCGGGGAGCACCCCGAACGCTTCCGGTCCCGCCGTGCGCCACATAACGATCACACGCTGCACCTCGGACAGGCCCGATACGTGGTGCTGAGCGGGCGTGAAACCAGAGTGGCGCCCGATGCGGACCGGTAGCCCGGATCTGGTGATCGCGATGCGGCTGCTCGACCATGCCAAGCTGCGTGGCTTCCAGTTCCGGCGTAGCGCCCCGGGCGAGGACGGGCCACTGGTGGGCGAACGCGTGACCGGTGACTGGGTGGACGCTATCCGCATTGTGGGCTTCAGCCGTGACTGGTGGAGCGCCGGGTGCACGGCAGTGCGCGCGACGTCCTCAACGAGGTGTTGACCTGGGAGACGGGATCGTGAGACTCACGATGTGGATAAGCCGTGGTTGCGTTGAGTGCTGGAACACCGTTTCTCACTCACGGGGCGCGAAGCGCCACCACCGGCCCGATGACGACGATCGCAGGCGGGCGGATCCCGCCGCTGGCGACGTCTGCGGCGACCTCGCGCAGTGTGGAGCGCACGGTCCGCTGGCTGTGCAGGGTGCCGTCGGCGATCACGGCGACCGGGGTGTCCGGGGACCGGCCGTGGGTGATCAGCACGTCGGCGAACGTACCGATCCGCTCGACCGCCATGAGCAGGATCAGGGTGCCGCGAAGCCGCCCGAGCGCCGGCCAGTCCACCAGCGAGGTGGGATCATCCGGCGCCGCGTGCCCGGAAACGACGACGAATTCGTGGGTCACACCGCGGTGCGTCACCGGGATCCCCGCTGCGGCGGGCACCGAGATCGCGCTGGTGATGCCGGGGACCACGGTCACCGGCACCCCGGCGTCCGCGCAGGCCAGCACCTCCTCGAAACCACGCCCGAAGACGTAGGGGTCGCCGCCCTTGAGCCGCACCACGAACCGGCCGGCCTTGGCGTGCTCGATGAGCTGCGCGTTGATCTCGTCCTGGGCCATCGCACGGCCATAGGGCACCTTCGCGGCGTCGATCACCGTGACGTGCGCGCCGAGTTCGTCGAGCAACTCCCGAGGTGCGAGCCGGTCGGCCAGCACCACGTCGGCTCGGGCCAGCAACCGCCGGCCGCGCACGGTGATCAGGTCGGGGTCACCGGGTCCCGCGCCGACCAGCGCCACCCCCGGGATGGCGACGTGATCTTCGGCATCCGGGGCGTCGTCCACCACCCCGGTGCGCAGCGCCTCGACCAGCGCATCCCGGACGGCGGCGGAGCGGCGCGGGCGGCGTCCGGCGAGCACCCCGATGAGCAACCCGTCGTGTTCGGCGGTGGCCGCGGTGACGGCACTGCCACCGGTGGCATCGTCGGCTCGCACGCAGAACACCCGCCGGCGCAGCGCCTCGGCGGCCACCGCAGCGTTGACCGCGGGATCCGAGCTGGCAGCCAGGGCGTACCAGGCACCCTCTAGGTCCCCGTCGGAGTAGCCCCGGACCTCCCAGCGCAGTTCGCCGGCCGTGGCCATCGCCTCGACGGCCGGGGTGGCCTCCGGGGCGACGAGCAGCACGTTGGCGCCCGCGGCGATGAGCCGCGGCAGCCGGCGTTGCGCGACCGTGCCCGCGCCGACCACGACCACCGAGCGCCCGGCCAGGTCCAGCCCCACCAGGTACGGCTTCACTGGACCGGCTCCCAGTACAGCAGCGCGTTCACCGCCGCTGCGGCGACGGCGGCGCCGCCCTTGGCGCTGCGGTTGAACAGCGCCGGCAAACCCGAGTCCCGCAGCGCCGCCTTGGCCGCCGCGGCGTCCACGAAGCCCACCGGCAACCCGATCACCAGCGCGGGCTCTACCACGCCATCCGCGGCCAGCCGAATCAGTTCGCGCAGCGCCGTCGGCGAGTTTCCCACCGCCCATACTGCGCCCTCGGAATGCTCAGCAGCGGCCGCCCTGATCCCCGCCGCAGACCGGGTCAACCCCTCTGGCGGGACACCGGACAGCTCGAGCGCGACCGCACACTGCCGCGAGGTGATCCCGGCGGCGAGCATCCGGACGTCGACCACCAGCTGCGCCCCAGCGGCCAGCGCTCGCTGCCCGGCGCGCAGCGCGTCCTCGTCACAGACCAGATCAGTGACGTAATCGAGGTCCGCGCTGGTGTGAATCACCCGCTCGGTCACCGCCCGGGTCACCGGCGGCAGTGCCGCGGTGTCCACCTTGGACCGCAGGATCCGGTATGACTCGACTTCGATGGGATGCTGGGTTCGCGTCATCTCGCCTCCTCCGGTGACCTGGGCACAACCGATCCATCGTTGCGCACTGTTTGGCGCCACAATGGGTACAGGGGCCGAACGGAGACCGAATATGAGCGTTGATGACCACGACAGCGCCCTGGCCGACCAGTATGTGCTTGCCCGGCGGTGGCGTCCCGACCTGGACGGACCCGAACTCGCCCGGCTGATCATGTCGAGACTCAGCGAGGAACAGTTGCTGCGCTGCGCGGGGGATGCGCTGACCTGGGCTCCGCACCCAGCAGACCGCCAGGAACTGGCGCTACGCTACGTGCAGAATTTTGTACTCGCCATGGAAACTGACCCCGACGAGTAGTTTATCTCGCGCAGCGCATACCGGTCGGGCACTATACACCCATGAGGGGACATTCTTCGGATGATCAATATTACACAGGGTACTCAAGCGTGCAGCTGGGTACACAGCCGGTGACCGTTCGCCAGCCGATGCGCCGACGGCTCACGCTCGCGTTGGTCGCCGCCGCCGCGGTCGCCACACCGATGGCCTGCGGATACCAGGGCCTCACCCTACCTGCCCAAAGCGCGATCACCCTGCAGGGCCAGGGCGCTCTCACTGAACCGAACCCGGACTCCAACGCCATCACGTTCAACCCGGCGTTGGCTCCGGCCGGCGCACGGTTGGCGGTCGAGATGATCCCATCAGGCACGTCCACCAACGTGCAGTTGACGCTCAACGGGCTGCAGCCCAACCGGGGCTACGCGGTGCACGCGCACACCAACGCCTGTAATAGCCCCGACTCAGTGGGGCTGCACTACCAGAACCGCGTCGATCCCGCCGCCACGCTTCAACAGCCATCGACCGATCCCGAGTACGCCGACCCGAACAACGAGGTCTGGCTGGACGTGCGCACTGACGCAGCCGGCTCAGGCATAACGCGGGTCACGGTGCCCTTCGTCTTCACCGACCGGGGACCCGGATCGATCGTGGTACATGAGGCCGAGCAGACCGCCACGGGTCCGGGCGAGGCAGGTAAGTCGGGTGACCCGGTCGCCTGCCTGACCCTGGCCGCCGCGCGGCCGCAGGACAGCACCCTGCTGGACTAGGAGAACGGGCTGATCTCGTTCGTGGGCGCCGGGCCCGGCGCGGCAGATCTGGTCACCCTGCGCGGGGCGCGGCGGCTCGCGACCGCCGACGTGGTGATCTGGGCATCCTCGCTGGTGCCGGCCGCAGTGCTCGAGCATTGCGGCGAAGGTGCCACGCTGCACGACTCGGCGGGGATGACGCTGGAGGACGTGTTCGCGGTGTATGAGGCGCACCCGGATGCGGCGATCGTGCGGCTGCACTCCGGGGACGTCTCGCTGTACTCCGCGCTGACCGAGCAGATTGCCTGGTGCACCGACCACAAACGGGCCTTCGAGATCGTGCCCGGGGTCGGCTCACTCGCCGCCGCCGCGGCCACCGCCGGCGTCGAGCTCACCGTGCCGGGGGTGGCGCAAAGCGTTGTGCTCACCCGGCTCGGCGGCGGGCGGACGGCAGCGTCGATGCCCGCCGGGCACAGCGTCGGCGACTTCGCCCGCCATGGCACCACGATGGCCATCTACCTGTCCGCCGCACGACCCGCCACGCTCCGCGAGGAGCTCCTGACCGGCTACCCGCCACAGACCCCCGCGATCATCGTCGCCAAGGCCAGCTGGCCGGACGAGACCGTGATCACCACTACAGTGGACGGCTTGGCCGACGCGCTGACCGGATCCGGGATCCGCACTGCCGCGCTGGTGCTGGTAGGGCCGGCGCTGTCCGGCGCAGGCAGCCGCAGCCGGCTCTATGACCCCGCCTACTCGCACGGCTGCCGCCGCCGATCGGTGCCGGGCAGCACTACCGGGCGGGCCATCCCTACCGCCAAGCGCCGGTCGCCGTGACCGCCGACGTACTTCCCCCCGCGGAGGCGGCGTTGTGACCGGCACGCTCACCGTCGTCGGGCTGGGACCGGGCGGCGCTGCGCACCGCACCCATGCCGCTGAGGATGCCGTACGCGACGCGCAGGTGGTCATCGGATACAGCAGCTATCTGGAGGCGTGCGCCGATCTCACCGGCTCACACCAGACGCTGGTGCCAGGTGCGATGGGCACCGAGGAGCAGCGTGCGGTGGACGCCGTGCACGCCGCAGCCGGCGGCGCCCGGGTCACCCTGGTGTCCTCCGGCGACGCCGGGATCTATGGCATGGCCGCACTGGCGCTGACCACCGCCGCCACGTTCCCGGCGCAGCGCCGTCCTGCGGTGCGGGTGGTGCCTGGCGTCACCGCGGCCATCGCGGCGGGAGCACTGCTCGGCGCGCCGCTGGCCCGCGACTTCGCCTGCGTCAGCTTGTCGGACCTGCACAACCCCTGGGAGGTGGTGGAGGCGCGGCTGCGTGCCGTGGCAGCCGCCGACCTGGTGCTTGCCCTGTACAACCCCCGTTCGGCGGGGCGGCCATGGCAGCTCGGCCGAACCCGCGACGTGCTCGCTGAGCATCGACCCGGCGAGACCCCGGTCGGGCTGGTCACCGATGCTGGGCGGGACGGCGAGCGAGTCGAGCTCACCACCCTGGGCGAGCTGGACCCGAGCCGGGCAGGCATGCGCACCGTGATCATCGTCGGCTCCTCGGGCACCACCCGGATCGGCGACTGGCTGGTCACCGCGCGGTCGCTGGCGGCATTGTGACCGTGCACCTGGTCGGCGCCGGACCTGGTGACCCTGGGCTGCTCACCCGGCGTGGCGCGGCGCTGCTGGCGAAAGCCGAGCACGTCGTCTATGACCGCCCGTCGATGGCCGAGATCCTGGAGCTCGCGCCGACGGCCATCCGGCACTGCGTCGGCAAGCAGGGGGCCACCCCCGCCCCGCCGCAGGAACAGATCAACGCGCTGCTCGTCGAGCTCGGCAGGACCGGGACGTGCGTGGTACGACTCAAGGCCGGTGACCCGTTCGTGGTGTCCCGCGGTGGTGAGGAGGCGATCGCACTGGCCGAGGCAGGGGTGGGGGTCGATGTGGTGCCCGGGGTGTCCGCCGCGGTGGCCGCACCGGCGGCGGCCGGGATCCCGGTGATGGTCCGGCGGCTGTCCCGTACGTTGACGGTGGTTGCCGGCAATGACGACCCTGATGAGGTGGACTGGGCTGCCATCGCGCGCCTGGGCGGCACCGTCGTGCTGCTCACCGGACGGGCGGCGCTGCGCCGGGTGGTCGTCTCGCTGCGCGCGGGCGGGATGCCCGGCGACACCCCGATCGCCGCGATCAGCGCCGCCACCCGGCCTCATCAGCGCACCGTCCGCGGCACCCTGGACGAGCCGCCGGACCCACGGCTGGCCCCCCCACTGACGGTCGTGATCGGCGACGTCGCGCGGTTGGACGTGTATCGGGCGAGCTGTGCACATCCCTGACGGGTTCGTCTCCCCCACGGTCGCGGTCGCCGGTGCCGTGGTGGCGGTTGGCGGGCTCGCGGTGTGTGCCCGCCGCGCGGGGCTCGACGTCACCGAGCGGCAGCTGCCGCTGGCCGGTCTCGCCGCCGCGTTCTTCCTGGTCCTGGAGGCCCCGATCATCCCGGTCGCGGTGGGTACCAGTGGACACCTGCTTGGCGGCACCCTGGCCGTGGCGCTGCTCGGGCCGTGGCTGGGACCGGTGGTGATCACCGTGGTCACCGTGGTGCAGGCGTTGTTCCTGGGTGATGGCGGCCTGTCGGCGCTCGGGCTCAACGTGGTGAACCTGGCCTTGGTGCCGGCCGCGGTCGGCTACCCGGTGCTGCTCGGACTGAGACGGCTGTTGCCGCGCGGGCCCACCGGCACGGCAGCGGCCGCCGGGGTCGCCGGCGTGGTGTCGGTGCTCGCCGCAGCGCTGTTGTTCACCGCGGAGTACGCGGTGGGCGGTGCCGCTGGGGTGCCGCTGCGCACCGTCGCGGTCTCGACCATCGGGGTGTACGCGCTGGTAGCGGTCTTCGAAGGGCTGGTCACCGCGCTGGTGGTGCGGGGGCTGCTGGCGCTGCGCGCTGACCTTGTGCAGGTGGCTACCAGATGAGCTCGACGCACGCTGAGCTGCTGGTCCCCGCCGACACCCCGGTGCACCGGATGGCACCGCAGTGCAAGGTCGCTGCCACCGGGCTGTTCGTGCTGGCCGTCGCGGCTACCCCGGCCGGCGCGTACTGGCCCTACCTCTGGTACCTGCTGCTGCTCGCCGTGGTCGCCGCGCTGGCCGCGTTGCCACCGTTGACCCTGCTGCGCCGGCTGGTGGTGGAGGTCCCGTTCCTGCTTTTCGTGCTGGCGCTGCCATTCCTCGGCGAACCACCGCAGCTGACCGTGCTCGGGATGGACCTGTCGGTGCCTGGGCTGCACGCTGCGGCGGCTATCGCACTCAAGGCGACGTTCGGGCTGCTCACCACCGGGATCCTGGCCGCGACCACGCCGCTGCCGGAGATCATCACCGGGCTGGAGCGGTTGCGGGTGCCTCGGGTGTTCACTGCGGTCGCGTCGTTCATGGTGCGCTACACCGAGGTGCTGCTCGCTGAGCTGGCCAGGATGCGCACCGCTGCGGCCTGCCGGGGCGCCGACCCCCGCTGGCTCTGGCAGATCCGCGACGTGGCGACCGGGCTCGGCGCGCTGGTCGTCCGCAGCTTCGAGCGTGGCGAACGGGTATATCTCGCAATGGCCTCCCGCGGGTACACCGGGACGCTGCCGCCTGCGCTGACCGGTGCCGCAGCCTCACGCACTGCGTGGTCCGCGGCGCTTGCGCTGCCGATGCTGGCTGTCACAGGGACGATCCTGGCGTGAGCGAGACCTGCTCGCAGGGTCGAGCCATCAGGCCAGCGATGCTGGTGGTGGGGCACGGCAGCCGAGATGCCGACGGGGTGGACGAGTTCTGGGCGCTGGCCGAGACCATCCGCGCCGTCACGGGTGACCTGATGACCGGATTCGGCTTCATCGAGCTGGCCTCACCCACCGTCGACGAGGCCATCGACGACCTGGTGGCCCGCGGCGCCACGGAGATCGTCAGCGTGCCGCTGGTGCTGCTGTCCGCCGGGCACCTGAAGAACGACGGCCCCGCGGCGCTGGCCCGGGCCCGGGCCCGGCACCCGGGGGTGCACTTCGCCCTGGCCCGCGACCTGGGTATCGAGCCGCACGTGCTGGAGGTGGCCGCGGATCGGATCCGGGACGCGGCCGGTGACGCCGACCCGGAGAAGCTGGGGGTGGCGTTGATCGGGCGAGGGTCGGGCGACCCGGACGCCTGCGCGGACCTGTGGAAGATCGGCCGGTTACTCGCCGATGGGCGGGGGCTGGGCACCGTCGAGCCCGGGTTCGTGTCGGTCGCGTTGCCGTCGGTGCCCGAGGCGCTGGAACGCCTGCGGCGCCTCGGCGCCGCGACCGCGGTGGTCGCCCCGTTCTTCCTGTTCCCCGGGGTGCTGCGCAACCAGGTCTACGCCGAGGCGGCGAGTTGGGCCCAGGACCACCCCGAGGTCGAGGTCCGCGGTGCCGCCCATCTGGGACCCGATCCGCGGCTGGCCCAGCTGGTAGCGCAGCGCTACCGGGAGGCGCGCTACGGCGACGTGCGGATGAACTGCGATCTGTGCGCCTACCGGGTCCAGCTGCCGGGATACGAGTCCAAGGTGGGCACACCGATCTCGCTGACCCCGCACGGTGACGGCCCGGCGGTTGGCCGGCGCCGGGCCCGCCGGGCCACCCGCGCGCCCACCCCAGCACCGCAGATCCGTCGCGGGCGGTTCACCGGTTCTCGGCCGGCTGGCGGCGTGCCCGCGATCGAGGTCCGAGATCTCGATTTCGCCTACCCGGACGGCCGCCAAGCGCTGTCCGGGGTCTCGATGCGCGTCGAGCCCGGTGAACGGGTCGCCCTGCTCGGCCCGAACGGTGCGGGCAAGACGTCGCTGGTGCTACAGCTCAACGGGGTGCTCACGCCGTCGGCGGGTTCGGTGTCCATCGGCGGCGTGGCGGTGGGGCGGCGCACCCTGACCGAGGTCCGCAGGCGGGTCGGCGTGGTCTTTCAGGACCCCGATGACCAGCTGTTCACCCCCACCGTCGGGCGCGACGTGGCCTTCGGGCCCGCGCATCTGGGGCTTTCCGGGGACGCGTTGCAGGCCCGGGTCGCTGAGGCGCTGTCCTATGTAGGCCTGGCGGATGCCGCCGACCGCCCACCGCACCGGCTGTCGCTGGGTGAGCGGCGGCGCGCCGCGGTGGCCACGGTGCTGGCCATGCATCCCGAGGTGCTGGTGCTCGACGAGCCCACCGCCAACCTCGACCCGGCGGCCCGGCGGGAGTTCGCCGACCTGATCAAGCGGCTCGGGATGACGACGCTGCTGGTCACCCACGACCTGCCCTACGCGCTGGAGTTGTGCCCACGCGCGCTGGTCATCGACCATGGGCAGATCGTCGCCGACGGGCCCACCCGGGAGTTACTCGCCGACACCGGGTTCATGAGCGCGCACCGGCTGGAGCTCCCTGCCGGCTTCAACCCCCTGGGAGCCTGAGACCTCCGGCGGCCGCTGCCGGGTAGCTGCTCTTGGGGCCGCAGCCTCCCTGTAGCCGAACTCGATCCCGCGCGCAAGCCGCTAAGTGGAACCTTTTGGCGGTGCCGGTGGGCTCTCGCGTTCCCGAACTCGACAGCAGAGCTGCCCCCGATTGATCAAACAACGCTGCTGTCGAGTTCGGGAGACTGAGAACACTTGAGGCTCGCCGGAGCGGCAACAATCACGCTGGTTGGCGACGAGGTCGTCCTGGTCTCGCAGTGGCGCAGCCCGGCGGACTCGAATAGCGCGGCGAACTCGGCCTCGGTCCGCTCACGACCGGTGAAACACGCAAGCATGACCATGTCCATCAGCTTTCCGAAGTGGGCAGTGTCGCCAGCGGGGATGACGCTGTCGATCACCAGGATCCTCCCGGCCGGATCCATCGCTGCGCGCACGTTGCCCAGGATGGCCGCAGCCTCCACGTCACTCCAGTCGTGCAGGATCATCGACAGCACGTACGCGTCGCCACCGGCGGGTACCGAGTCAAAGAAATCGCCGCCGGCAAGCTCGACCCGGTCACCGACCCCGGCCTCCGCGAGCACCGCTTCGGCGCCGGCCACGACGTGGGGATGGTCGAACACCACCGCGCTCATGCCCGGATAGCGCCGCACGATCGTCGACACCAGGTGGCCGTGCCCGCCGCCGACATCGACCAGCCGGCGCACATCCGACAGGTCGTAGGCCTCGATCGCCGCAGCGTGGAGCTGGCGGGCCAGGTAGCCCATGACATCGTTGAACAGCGCGCTCTGCTGGGGATTGGCGGCCAGATGAGACCACCAGTCAATGCCATGAACATGATCGAAGGCGGGGCGGCCAGTGCGCACGCTGTAGCCCAGCTCAGCGAAGGCCCGCTGCCGTTCGGGCAGCCCCCAATAGCGCGCGTAGTCCCGCAGCGAACCGGACACGCCGGTGCGCAGCGTGGCGGCCAGCGGGGTCAATCCAAACGTGCGGGGAGCGACCTCGGTGAACACTCCGTGGCTGGCGAGCGTGCGCAGCGCCCGGTACAGGGCGTCCGGGTTCGTGCCGGTGGTCGCGGCCAGCTCCGCGACGGGTCGGGGTTGGTCCGCTACGAGGTCGGCCACGCCGAGCTCGGCGACCACGGTGACGAGATGAGGCACCAGCGAGCCATACAGCAGTTGCATCATCTGCACCGGCGGCGTTGCGGTGGCCGGTGTGCCGGTCGTGTCGTTCGGTGTGGTCACCTGAGTCCTTTCGTCGGCCATCGCCTAAGGAATAGGCGCGGCGCCTATCCGATGGAATGAGTGGGTGCCGACTACAGCCAGCCGTTGTCATGGGCTACGCGGACCGCCTCCGCCCGGCTCGCGACACCGAGCTTGGTGACCACCGCGGCCAGGTAGTTGCGCACCGTGCCCGACGACAGGTGCGTGCGTCGAGCGATCACGGCGACGGGTGTGTCGTGGTCGGCCAGCCGCAGTACCTCCAGCTCACGTGGTGTCAGCGGGCACTCCGGCGCGGTCAACGCGTCCGCCGCTAGAGCCGGGTCGACGTACCTACCGCCTGCGTGCACCCGGCGGATCACGTCGGCCAGCGCGCCGCCGGGGGAACCCTTGGGCAGGAAACCCTTGGCGCCGGCCGCGAGCGCCGGCTGCAGGTGCGGCGGGCGGCCGCGTCCAGTCAGGATCACCACCGCGCACGACGGCAACGCCCTGGCCAGCTCGGTCGTGACCTCCAAGCCGTCCAGCGCCGGCATCTCCAGGTCGACCACCGCCACGTCCGGTCGGTGGGCCAGTGCGGCGTCCACCGCGGCACGCCCGTCCGAGGCCTGCGCCACCACGTCGAGGTCGGGTTCCAGGCCCAGCAACGCGGCCAGCGCGACCCGGATGAGATCTTCGTCGTCGGCAAGCAGCACCTTGATCACGGCGTCACCGGCACGGGGTCGATACGCGCCACCGGCACAGTGGCCTCGAGCGTGAACACCCCGTTCTCGTTCCGGGTGCGGAGCGCGCCGCCGGCGTCGGCCAGCCGTTCGGCCAGCCCACGCAGCCCGAAGCTGTAGCGGTCTGGCGCGGCGCCGGCGGCACCGTCGTTCGCCACGATCATCCGCACCTCGTTCCCGCTCCGGATGATCTCGATCGTGCACCAACCGGCTTTGCTGTGCCGGAGCACGTTGGTGCTCGCCTCACGCAGCACCGGTGCGAGCTGGGTCGCGATCTCCGGCGGCAGTTCACCGGTCGGTTGGGTGACCGTGCAGCGCACCCCGGACGAGCGCAGCACCTGAGCGACCGCGGTGAGCTGCTCGCGCAGGTCCACCGTGCGGTACCCGTGCACGGCCTCCCGCATCTCTACGAGCGCCGACGCGGCGAGCCGCTGCACCTCGGCGGCTTCTCCAGCGGCGCGGTCGGCGTCCACCGGAGCGAGCCGGGCTGCCAGTTCCGCCTTCAGGGCGATCACCGAGAGGTTGTGCCCGAGCAGGTCGTGCACGTCGCGGGCGAACCGCAGCCGCTCCTGGGTGGTGGCCAGCAGGGCTTGCGCGGCCCGCCCCGCCTGGGCCTGGGCCAGCAGATCCCACAACCACGCCGGCAACCCACTCATCGCGGCGACCGACAGCCCGATGCTGACGGTGATCAGGGCATATTTGCCGGCCGAACCGCCCGTCCACCACGCCACACCGACCGCGACCGCGAGGGTCGCCACCGTCGCCAGGACCGCCGCCCAGCGCCGGACCAGCAGTGGTACCGACCCGACAATCGAACCGCCGAGCCACGCCCAGGTCTCCCACTCGTCGGCTCCGACCGGGCCGACCAACGGAACGGACAGCACTGCGGCTGCTGCGAAGCCGGTCAGCAGCCGGCGCCGAGTCGCCTCGGCCAGCCACGGTGTGACCACCCCGTACAGCGCGCCGGCCTGGGCGGCCACGAAGGTGACGATCCCGAGTGCCCCGAGCACGATCCACAACACGCTGCGCTCGAACAACAGGCCGATTCCCGGCAAGATCAAGCTGGTGAGCAACGCGGTACCCAGAGCGGCCAGGGTGGCGATCCGGGCCCGGCGCAGCTGCGGATCGGACCCGGATGCCTCGGAGCCATCGCCACCCGCACCATGCTAGGTGTACTCGCTTCGGCGATGGAGCATGGCGATGACCATGGCCGGGAGCATCAGCAGGTGTCCGGCGACGAGCAGTGTGTCACCGGACAGCGCACCTGCCCACAACGGTACGAACAAGATCACAAAGGGAAGGATCATCGCAGCGGCCATCTCCGCGATGCTGATCCAGCCGTGTTTGCGGTAACGCATCCACAGCGACATTGCAATGGTCATGTCGGCGGCCATCGCCAGCGCGTGCAGTTCAGGACGGTCGAACAGGTCTGACCATCCGAGGGGGGCGACGATCAGGGTCCGGACCGGTCCCAGGACCATCATTCCGACCACCATCGCCACGACCATTTCCAGGAAATGCCGGATGAAACGGATCAACTGCGTTCGGCGGTACGTCGCGGGTACGGTGCCGCGGGTTTTCGTCATGACAGTCGTGTTTCCGATCGGTTCTTGGGTTACAGCGTGGGAGCGACGATGAGGGCGGCGCCGCCCAGGAGGTCGATCACGAAGCAGGCCTCCACCCACCACCGGGGAACGACGCCGACGGCGCGGTGCTGGTTGAGGTCGCGGTGGTGGGCGACGTCCCAGATGGCGTGGCCGAACCACCCGGCGGCCACGACGTAGTGGCCCACGGCCGGGTCCACCAACAGGGCGACCAGCGCGAGCGCGCCAAAGCCGAGCAGCCCCGCAGTCTCCAGCGTCAGGACGCCGGCCCGTCGGAGCTGCCCGCGGGCGGCACCGAAGATCAGGTATGCAAGCGCGAAAACAGGCAGAATCCAGGTCGTGCGGTCCGAAGGCGACCACGGCTGTATGTCGAGGAGGCCGGTGATGCCGAGCGCGAGCCCGGCGAGTCCCGGCCACCACCGCCGCAGGGGGCGAAGCCACCGCGACGATGCTGCTCCTGCCTCCCGATTGATATCGATGTTGATCGCTGTGTCTGTCATGCACCCCAGCCTGCGGGCGGCGCTGTGCAAGTCACACCCTCGTCGTGTCATCAACAGACCATGCAGATTGCATGGTTGCGACATGCGCCAATGGTCCTTCAACCGCAGTTCATGATCGCCATTTGGGAAGAATGAGCCGCGCCCAGCGCGGCTCATTCTTCCCAGACGATGATCAAGACCCAGGTGATGGATGGCATTCCGAGCCGGTCTTCCCCGCGTGCCCGAACTACGCCTTGCTACCCGCTTCGCGCAAAGTGATCGCGTCGGTAGGGCAGATCTCCACGCACTCACCGCACGACGTGCACCGCGTTGCGACGACCACCGGGCGCAGCGGGGCCGGACGCAGTGCGTGTTCCGGGCAGGTGCGCAGGCACGCCCCGCAGGCTGTGCACGCCGAGTTGATCGACAGGGGGTCCAGCGCGGCCACCGCGACGGTGACGTGCTCCCCGCGTAGCTTGGGGACGACCAGTGACCCCCCGCCCAGTTCCCGGGCCGCGAGCAGCGCGGCGGCCTCGGCGACGCTGCGGGTGCCGACGTGGCCGCGGACCGATTCGCTGGGATACGGCACGTCGACCGCGTCGAGCTCGGCCGCCGGGTAGCAGTGCAGCGGTGCGCCGTGCTCCCGGATCACGACAAGCAGCCCAGGCTCGTCGCGGCGCCGGTCGACGGTGGCGAATGCGGTGATCGCTGTCAGGTCCGGTACCGCCGACCGCAGCGCCGAGCACACCGCCGATGCGCGCACCCCGCGGGAGGATCCGAGGCCCACCACGAGCCTCACCGCAACCCCCACATCAGCAGCACCGGGTTGGTCGCGGACAACCGCACCGACCCGTCGGGCAGCTCCGCGAACCGCGATGCCGCCAGCTGGACCCCGTCGACCTGGTGGCCCGCCTCCTGCAGCGCCGCACGGCAGGGCGCGAGGCGGTCCAGCGCGGCCAGCGCGACCACGACGCGGGACGATGCCTGTGCGGCTGCCCGCACCACCTCCGGCCCTCCCCCGCCGACGAACACCGCGTCGGGTTCGGGCAACCCCGCCAGCACAGCCGGGGCCTGTCCCTCGATCACCCGGACGTCCACCCGGTGCGCACTGGCGTTGGCCACCAAGCGAGCGCACTGCGCGGGATCCTGCTCGACGGCGACCACGGCGGCGCCGAGCCGGGCGCATTCCACCCCGACCGAACCCGACCCGGCTCCCAGATCCCACACCAACCGGCCCGGCCCGGGGGCTAGCCGCGCCAAGGCCAGCGCCCGAACCTCCGATTTGGTGATCATCCCGTCGCGGTGGGAGAACTCCGCCTCGTCCAATGCCCAGCCGGCCGCGGGGGGCACCGGTTCGCCGCCGGCGATCCAGCCGCGAGCGGGCACCGCGTGTGGGTCGGCCAGGCATAGCACGACATGCGGGTCGCGGACCGGCCCGCCGTCGAAGCGTCGCACCCGCTCGTCGGGACCGCCGAGGTCCTCGGCGACCAGGATGCTGCGGTGCCAGCCGGCCAGCCCGGCGACGATCTCGGGGGCACTCGCGCCAGGTGCGGTGAGCACGGCGACGGCGGGATGGGCGCGGCAGACGTTGAGCGCACCGCGCAGTGACCTGCCGTGCGCCGAGACCACGGCGACGTCGTCCCAGGAACGGCCCAGCAGCGCGAACGCCCGCGCCACGCTGGACCGCGCCGGCAGCACCACCGGTCGCAGACCGCGCTTGCGCAATGCCCGCACGACGCCGAAGAAACCTGGATCGCCGCTGGCCAGCACCACCGTGGGCGAACCACTCGGTAACTCGTCAAGTTCCGCAGGCCCGAGCACGGCGGCATCCGCGGGCACCGGCACGGCGGCGAGCTGGTATGGCGCGCCGACCACGACCTGCGCGCCGGCCAGCGCCTGCGCCGCGCCGGGCGGCAG
>JBOHGH010000091.1:0-18286 GCA_050699975.1 Pseudonocardiaceae bacterium
TCGCCGAGCAGCGCACACCACTCCCGCTGCTCGGCGAGCCGGCGGAACTGGCCCACGTGGTCGCCCGGCACGGCATCCAGCGCGTCATCGTGTGCTTTCCGGCCACCCGGGATGAGGACCTGGTACCGCTGTTGCGGGCCGCTCGCCCGTTGCCTGCCGACGTCTGCGTGGTGCCACGGCTCTACGAGCTGGGCGCCGCGCTGCCCCGCGGTTATCTGGACGAGCTGTACGACATACCGCTGGTGCCGCTTCGCCGGCTCGGGCACGGGCGGCTCGGGCGCGTTGCCAAGGCCGGCTTCGACCTCGTGGGCGCTGCGGGGCTGCTCGTCGCCGTCACTCCCCTGCTGCTGGCCCTCGCGGTCGCGGTCCGGCTGCATTGTGGCCGCCCCGCGCTGTTCCGCCAGACCCGCCTCACCAAGTCCGGGCAGCCGATGGAGCTGGTCAAGCTGCGCTCCATGATCGACCACGCCGACTCCGACACCCGCTGGGCAGTGCTGCCCGAGCACACCACCTCGCTCGGACGATGGCTGCGGAGCACCCACCTCGATGAGCTCCCCCAACTCGTCAACGTGCTTCGCGGGCAGATGTCCCTGGTGGGACCGCGACCGGAGCGGCCGTATTTCGCGGCGCACTTCGCCCAGCTGATACCGCGGTATGCCGACCGGCAGCGGATGCGGACCGGCCTGACCGGATGGGCCCAGATCCACGGGCTGCATGGAGACACGTCCATCACCGACCGGATCCGCCTCGACAACCACTACATCGAGCACTGGTCGCCCTGGATGGATCTGACGATCTTGATCCGCACGCTGCGCCCAGTGATATCAGGCACCGTGTCGCCGGGAGGAAGCAAGTGAAGGTTCTCCACGTGATCACCGGGCTGGGCGTCGGAGGTGCGGAGCTGCAGCTGCGGTCACTGCTTCAGCACACCCGCCACCAGTCCGACGTTGTGACGCTCTACAACCCCGGTCCGGTCGCCGAGATGATCTCCGGAGACGGGGTGCGGGTGCGCGACCTCGGGATGACCCGCAACACCGAGCTCACCGCGCTGATGCGGCTGGCGCAGCTGATCCGCGCCGGTAGGTACGACGTGGTGCACGCCCACCTCTACCGGTCCTGCATCTACGGCCGGCTCGCGGCGCGGCTGGCCGGCACGCCCGTGGTGGTGACCACCGAACACTCCATCGGTGAGACCCACCTCGAGCGCAGGCCGATGACGCTGGGGGTGCGCGCCCTGTACCTGGGCACCGACCTGTGCTCCGACGCCACGATCGCGGTGTCCCCCGCGGTGGCGCAACGCCTGACGAAGTGGGGCGTGGCGGCCCGGAAGATCGAGATCATCCCCAACGGCCTCGACTTCGGCCGGGTCGCCTTCGACGCCGGCGCCCGGGACCGGATCCGCGGCGAGTTCGGCCTCCCCCTCGACGCTTACGTCATCGGGGTGCTGGGCCGGCTCGACCCGATCAAGCGGTTCGACCTCGTGATCCGGGCGGCGGCACCGCTGCTCGACAATCGGATCCGGCTGCTGATCGTCGGCGACGGCCAGATCCGACCCGATCTGGAGGCCGAGGCGCAACGCCAGGGCGTCGCGGATCTCGTGACCTTCGCCGGTGAACGGCACGACGTGGCCGCAATGCTGTCCAGCCTGGATCTGTTCATCGCGTCCTCGGAGCAGGAGACGTTCGGGCTGTCCGTGCTCGAAGCCCTGGCCAACGGGATACCTGCGCTCTACACGACCTGCCCGGCACTGGCCGGCATCAGCACCGAGCGGGCCCGCCAGGTACCCGGCGAGGTCGACGGGCTGGGCCGGGAGATCCAAGCCGAACTGGCCGCCGGGCGCCGCCCGCGCGCGGAGGTCCCGGCCATCGGCGAGCACTACGGCATCGAGTCGGTCACCCGCCGGATCGATGACCTCTACGACCGGTTGATGGCGCGCAAACAGCCCCGCCACCGGCCAGCCGGCTCCCGGGTTCTGCCCAACCCACTAGGAGGAAACCGATGAAAGCACTGATCACCGGCGGAGCCGGCTTCATCGGCTCGCACCTGGCCGAACACCTGCTGGACACCGGTCATGAGGTCGTCGCACTCGACGATCTGGCGACCGGATCGCTGCAAAACCTGTCGTCGACCAGCGACCACCCCCGCTTCCGCTACGTGCGCGGCTCGGTGCTGGACGAGGCGCTGGTCGACGCGCTCGCCGGCCAGGTGGACACGATCTTCCATCTCGCCGCGGCCGTCGGATCGTTCGTCATCAGGGATCGGACGTTGCAGAGCCTGCGCACCAACATCCACGGGACGGAGAACGTCCTCGCCGCGGCACACCGCAACCAAGCCCGGGTCCTGATCGCCTCCAGCAGCGAGGTGTACGGGAAGAACACCAAGGTCGGACTTCGCGAGGACGACGACCGGGTGATCGGCTCACCGCTCCTGCACCGCTGGTCCTATTCCGAGGCCAAGGCGGTGGACGAGAGTCTCACCCGCGCCTACGTCACCGAGCTCGGCCTGCGCGCGGTGATCGTCCGGCTGTTCAACACGGTGGGCCCCCGCCAGACCGGGCGCTACGGCATGGTCATCCCACGATTCGTCGCGCAGGCGCTGGCCGGCGAACCGCTGACAATCTTCGGGACGGGCGCGCAGGTGCGCTGCTTCTGCCACGTGCACGACGTCGTACCGGCGCTGGTGGCGCTCCTCGAGCACGAGCAGGCCTGCGGCAACGCCGTCAATGTCGGCAGCACCGAGCAGGTGTCCATCGGAGGCCTCGCGCAGCGGGTGCTCGCCATGACCGGCTCGGCCAGCGACATCGTCCACCTCTCCTACGAGGACGGCATTGGCCCGGGATACGAGGACCTGCAGCGACGGGTCCCGGACTGCAGCATGGCGCGGGAACTGATCGGTTTCCGTCCGATCCGGACGTTGGACGACATCCTCCGGGCAGTGATCGCGGAACAGACCATGCCGGGGCTCACACCGGCAGCGGTGCGCTGATGAGCACAAGCATCGTGCGGACCGGCTCACAACCTCGCGGCGGCGCACCACCGGGCGGCAATAGCAATACGGCTAGCAATACGGCTAGCAATACGGCTAGCAATACGGCTAGCAGTACGGCGGGCGATACGGCGGGAAACGGGCCGGCCCCGCGGCGGCTGTCGGGGAGGCGAGGCGTTCTGACCGGGTCGGCCTTTCTCGTCCTGCTGTTCCTCGGCGCGGTGCTGGTGGTGGGGCCCCGGATGATGCCGCCGGACCGGCCGTCCACGCTCGTGGTGGGCTCCCTGCCGTTCTGGAATATCACCGAAGGCACGGACATCGTGCTGGCGAATCGGGGCAGCTTCAACGAGGTCTCCCCGTGGATCTACGGGATCGGGGACAACGCTGAGATCGTCGCGCAGGTGCCCGAGCGGGCGGCCGAGACCGCGGCGGGCATGGATCAGCTGCGCAGGTCGGGGATCGCGCTGGTCCCGACGATCGCGAACGTGACCGACGGCCGGTGGGCCTACGAACCGGTCGCGAACATGCTGCACGATCCCGCCGCCATGCAGCGGCACGTGACCGACATCGTCGCGCTGGTACTGCGGGAGGGCTACGCCGGGATCGACATCGATTACGAGGATCTGCGGGCCACCGATCGGGAGGCGTTCACCGCCTTCGCGACCCGCCTGGGCGAGGCGCTGCACGCCGAGGACAAGATCCTGTCAATCGCCCTGTTCGCCAAGATGACTGACGCCGGCGAAGACGAGCGCAACGTCGCCCAGGACTACGCCGGGATCGGGAGGGCGGCCGACGAGGTCCGGTTGATGGCGTATGACTACCACTGGGCTGCGTCGGGCCCCGGACCGGTTGCGCCGATCACCTGGGTCCGCCAGGTGCTGGACTACGCGAAGACCCAGATCCCCGCCGACAAGATCGTGCTCGGGGTGCCGGTCTCCGGCTTCGACTGGGTGGACGGCCAGGGCGAGCCGGTGAGCTGGCTGCAGTGTTACGGGCGCACCAAGGCCTACAACGCCACGTTGCAGTACGACCGGCTCAGCCAGTCGCCGTCGTTTAAGTACACCGACGCCCAAGGCCGCGCACACGAGGTCTGGTTCGAGAACGCCGAGAGCACCACAGCCAAACTCGAAGCTGCCAAAGCCACCGGTATCCGCGGCGTCTACCTGTGGATGATCGGCGGGGAGGACGACCGAACCTGGGCGCAGCTGCGGCAGGTCCTGCCCGTGGAGACGGCATCGGAGCCCGCTGCTGACAAGGCGCCCCGCTGATGCCCTGGTGGACAGTCGCGATTCTCGTCTTCGGCGCGAATTTCGCGCTGTGGTCAACCATCGGCTTGGCCCGGCTGGTACAGGAGAAATGGGTCAAGCGCCCATGCCGTGAGTCCGGTCCTTCGATGACCGTGCAGGACGTGGCCGTGCTCATCCCGGCGCACAACGAGGAGATGGTCATCGAGAGCAGCATCGAGGCGATCGCTGCCCTGGTTCCGCGCGAGAACATCCACGTCGTCTCCGACGGATCCACCGACCGGACCGCCGAGCTGGCCCGCAGGGCCGGGGTCAACGTGATCGAGACGCGCACCAATGTCGGCAAGGCGGGCGCCCTCGAGGAGGCGATCGATCGGTTCGGGCTGGTCGAACGGTTCGACGTGGTGCTGCTGCTGGATGCCGACACGGCCATCGACCCGGGATACTTCGACGCCGCCCTGCCCCACTTCGACGACCCCTCGGTGGTCGCGGTGGCCGGCTCGGTCCGGACTCACTGGCACGAACGCGGCCTGTCCCTGATCGGCCAGGCGCTGGTGTGTCACCGGCAGCGCATCTACGCGATCACCCAACGCCTGCTGAAGTTCGGCCAGACCTGGCGCTACACCAACGCGACACACATCGTGCCCGGTTTCGCCAGCATGTATCGCACGGCGGTGCTGCCCCGAATCGAGATGAACCCGCCTGGTCTGGTCATTGAGGACTTCAACATGACCTTCGAGATCTACCAGCAGCGGCTGGGTAAGGTCGCGTTCACCCTCGATGCCGTCGCGGTGACCCAGGACCCCGACAACCTCCGCGATTACGTCCGGCAGACCAAGCGCTGGATCCTGGGACTGTGGCAGACGGTGCGCCGGCACCCACCGCAGTTCAGCCTGTTCACCGCGATGCTCACCTTGCTCCTCCTCGAGCTGCTGACGAGTAGCTTGTTCTTCCTGCTGTTGCCGTTCCTGGTGATCGTCCTTGCCGTACCCGCGGTGTACTCCGCCGTGCTGACCTGGCCCGGGATAGCGCCGGTCTACGACACGGTCGCCGCGCACATGAGCCTGCAGGTGCTGCTGTTCGGGGTGATCGGCGCCGATTTCGTGCTGACGTGCATCGTCGCGCTGATCGAGCGCCGGACACGCTTCCTGGCGCTGTGGTTCTTCTTCCCGTTCCTCCGGGTGCTCGACGCCGTCATCGCGCTGTACGTGTTGCCGCTGGCCTGGCTCAAGTCCACCGGGAAATGGACCAGTCCGGCCCGCCGCATGGTCGAAGTGCGGCCCAAGCTCGCCGAGCACGTGCGCATGTCGGCAGCGGGGGCAGCGGATTGAGAGCCGTACCGGGTGACCACACGGAGATCGGGTGTTGCCGCCCGGGAACTCCGCCAGGCACAGTTACGCCCGTGACGTTCTTGCGGGTTCTCCTGGTCGACAGTCACGCGATGCTGACCGATGCCCTGACCGTCCAGTTGTCCACCGCCGACGATCTGTGGGTCGTCGGTAGTTGCATCCCCGACGATCCGCGCCTGACCGAAATCGTCCGCACGGTGCGCCCGGACGTGATCACCACGGATATCGGAACTGCGGCGGCCGCCACCGGCGGGATGGTGCGCAAGCTACGCGCTGCCTGGCCCCCGGCGCACCTGGTCGTTCTGACCGGTAGCCACGACACTGCCCACGCTGTCGCAGCGGCGCGGGCCGGCGCGGCGGCCTGGGTGTCCAAGGAGTGCTCGCTGGATCACCTCCTGACGGTACTGCGCTCCGTACCGCTCGGTCATGCCTTCTACCCACCGCGGCAGCTCGGCGTTGTGCTGCGCGAGCTGCTCGATGACGCGCGCCGCGCTCGCGACTACAGCGCGCGGCTCGACGTGCTCAGTGACCGCGAGCACGAGGTGCTCCTGCGCATGGTGGACGGCAAACCGGTGAGCCAGATCGCCGCCGAGTCGGTGGTGTCCACCAACACCGTCCGGACTCACGTGCGCAGCATCCTCACCAAACTGGGTGTCCGCAGCCGTCTCGAGGCGGTCAGCGTCGCTCGCGCCGCCGGCCTTCGGCCCGCCGGCGATCAGGCCTGACGAGATCAGGTGGCTCTTCACGACGGACCCATCCCCGGATAGGGCAGGATCGCGCAATGCTTCGCCTGCCTGTGTTGCTGGTGCTGGTCGGTGTCGTCGTCGGGTGCTCGCAGGGCACCCCGATCAGTCCGGGGATTCCCACCCAGGGTCCGGTCACCGGTAGCCCCGCAGCGCCACCGAGCACCCCGTCGGCACCCGAGATCCGGGTCGATGTGGTGGCCGCAGGCCTGGAGCACGGGTGGGACATCGGGTTGCTCCCCGGCGGCTCGGCGCTGATCACCGAGCGCCCGGCACGGATCCGGCTGCTGTCGTCCACCAGGCCCGGCGCGCGGGTCACCGAGGTCGCCGCCGAACTCGGCGACGTTTACGTCGCCGGAGAGGGCGGCTTCATGGGACTGGTGGTGCATCCCGACTTCGCGCAGACTCGCCGGTTCACCACCTGCCAGACCCATCAGGAAGACGACCGGCCGGTGGACGTCCGGTTGGTCACCTGGGAACTGTCACCCGACGGCGCGCGGGCCACCCGGGTGGCCGACCCGCTGGTCGCCGGCCTGACCCTGAACCCCTCCGGTAGGCACTCTGGATGCCGCCCCACCATCGGCCCGGACGGCTACCTCTATGTGGGCACCGGTGACTCCGCGAGGGCCGCGGTGCCCCAAGACCGCACCCAGCTCGGCGGCAAGGTGCTCCGGATCGACCTCGGTACCGGTGGTCCCGCGCCGGACAACCCGTTCGCCGGTGCCCCGAACGCCGCGGAACGGCTCGTGTTCACCTACGGCCATCGCAACGTCCAAGGCGTGACGGTGCAGCCGGGAACCGGTCGGCTCTTCGGCGCGGAGCACGGCCCATCCGTCGACGATGAGATCAACCTCTTGCGAGCCGGGGCCAACTACGGCTGGGACCCGTCTCGTGGTGGTATCCGGGACGGCTACAACGAGAGCGTGCCGATGACCGACCTGCAGCGCTTCCCGGACGCGGTCCCGGCGGTGTGGAGTTCAGGTGGCGACGTCGAGGCGATCTGCGGAGCCACGTTCATCACCGGCGACCAGTGGGGCGACATGCAGGGCCTGCTCGCCGTCGCCGCGCTGGCCGGCTCCAAGCTGCTGCTGATGCGGGTGGACCCCGCTGGGACGGTGACCGAGGTCGGGCAGCTCCCCCAACTGGACGGCAGCTACGGCCGGCTCCGCGCGGTGCGCCCGGGGCCCGACGGCGCGCTGTACGTCACGACGAGCAACGGCGACGACGACAAGGTGCTCAGAGTCGCACCGGCCGGCACCTGACGTTGTTCGGCGTCAGGTCTTGTTGCGCAGCCGCCAACCGGGTTTCCAGGGGTCCAGTGGCCGGGAAAGCGACGATAGTCCCATTTGCGACCCGTCACAGCAGCTCAACGCCGACCTTGGCGCCACCGGCTATTGCGCACCGCAGTCCTGCGGTCACGCTGGGAGATCTGGAATGCCCAACGGATGGTTATTCGTACGACCCCAGCCCATCCTGTTGGCGACCCGATCGGGTGACTTAATAATTTGCGCCTTGTTCGTCGTAACGTTACCTACATCGCGCCCGATCTCGCTGGTAGCACGGAAGGCCGCTGAACGGGTGATCCCAATGTGGTCATCGATGTTACTTAGAGTCATTCGCTGATGGCAGAAGTAGGCGATGAGTTATGGGCGTTTCGCGTGATATGGGCGTGAATGCCGATCTCGGTGCACAGCGGTCGTGTGGTCACGCTGGAAGTCACCTGTTTTGCGTAGTTCCACCTCGTGCCCAATGGAGGCGCAGATGTCCACTCTACCCACGACGACGGCGCTGACTTCACAGCCAACGATTCCGGTGCCCTTGAACGACGAACCGATCGCCTACGTGCGCTCGCTGGGGGATGACATCACTGCACCAGGAAATGACTCGCCGGGCAACGGCGAGGCCTTGGCGCTGAGGGTGAACGGGAATGGCGCCACGCGCAAGACGCAAACCGTGACTTTGGTCATCCCCGCGAAGAACGAAGCAGCGAACATCGCCTGGGTGCTGGAGGAGGTCCCAGCCTGCGTCGACGAGATCATCCTCGTCGACGGGCATTCCACGGACGCGACCCTGGTGACCGCTCGCTTCTGCCGCCCCGATGTGCGAGTCGTAACACAGCAGTACACCGGCAAGGGCGACGCCTTGCGCGCTGGCTTCCTCGCGGCCTCCGGAGACGTGATCGTCATGATCGACGCCGACGGGAGCATGTCGCCGAAGGAGATCCCCCACTTCCTGTACTTCCTCTCGAACGGCTATGACTTCGTCAAGGGTTCGCGGTTCATGGGTGGCGGTGGCTCGCTGGACATCACCCGAGTGCGGCGGCTGGGGAACCACGCCCTTCTCCACCTGGTGAACACGCTCTACCACAGCAACCTCAGCGACCTGTGCTATGGGTTCTGCGCGTTTCACCGTCGCTACCTTGCCTTCCTCGACCTCACAACCCCGGGTTTCGAGATCGAGACCCAGATGACGATCTGCGCCGTCCGAGCCGGGCTGAGGATCGCGGAGGTGCCCAGCCTCGAGATGCCGCGGCGTCACGGCCGGTCCAACCTGCGGACCTTCCGGGACGGAACGCGCGTACTGCGCACCGTGCTGCGTGAGCACCGGACTGGGATCAGCGGGCGCATGGTGCAGTCGCTTCGTCACCGAGTGCACGCCTCGGGAGTCACTACCGATCAGTCTCTCCAGAAGGTCAGGCCATGACAACACAGCACGTCGTCGTAGGCACATTGACCGCGATCGCAGAGACGTGGTGAAGGGGGAACACCGATGGGTCCTGTGTTCACGCCAGTCCCCGACCGTGTGGCGAGCATCGTCGCCGCCCTGGCCACGCTGCTTGTCGGATGCATCCTTGCCGTCGGCGGTGATGGTCTGGCTACAGGAGTCACCGCCGCGTTTCTCGTTGCAGCGCCTGCCACCGCGGCGGCTGTGCTTGTGAGTGTGCTCGATCCATTGTCGCGGATCGTCCTGGCGATGGCCGCGGCTGTCGTCGTCAATGCTCTGGTGGCCGAGGCAATGCTGGCCACTGGCACGTGGTCGATCCCGGGTGGGGTGGCGGCGGTTGGAGTGATCAGCGCGGTTATCTGGCTCGCAACCAGTGCCGTTTCAGCCTCGTCCTTCGCGGCTGCTGGCGCTAAGCGCGAGGTCACTGGGCATCCAGCGAACGAGGGTGAGGAGGGGACGTCGTGAAGATCGCTGTCATCCACCCCAGTGAGCTGGGAGAGCCCGAGCTGGCCACGTGGCGTGGCTTCCAACGGTCCGTGCCTTCCTTGGCGAATCCGTTCCTGTCGCCGGAGTTCACGGTTGCAGTCGGTCGCCTTCGACCGGCAGCCCGGGTCGCGGTGCTGTTCGAGGAAGCGGGGATCGTGGGGTTCTTCCCCTTCGAACGGCGCCCCCTCGGCTACGGGATGCCGATCGCGGCCGGCCTCACCGACTGCCAGGGCTTGGTGCACGCTCCTGACCACGAATGGGATCCGCAGGAGCTGCTCCGAGCATGCAACCTGGCAGTGTGGGAGTTCGATCACCTCATCGATGGGCAGAAACCTTTCGAGCCGTACCAAGCGCTGCGGACTCCGTCACCGATCATGGACCTGAGTGGGGGCTTCGAGGCCTATCTCGCTCCACGTCGCAAGTCACGGATCCTGGGCGACCTACCGCGGAAACAACGTCGGCTCGCCCGCGAATCGGGTGACGTGCGATTCGTCTTCGACTCTCAGGATCGGACGGCGCTGCGCACCCTGATGGATTGGAAGTCGGCCCAATACCGGCGGACGGGCCGCGCCGACCGGTTCGGTCAACCATGGATCATCCAGCTCCTGGAGGAGCTGTTCGAGGAGCACACCGACGGCTTCTCCGGTCTCCTCTCCGTCCTGTACGCGGGCGAGCAACTGGTCGCGGCACATTTCGGGCTGCGTTCTGCCCGCGTGATCGCCGCTTGGTTCCCCACGTACGACATCCGCTTCAGCAGGCTTTCGCCTGGGCTGCTACTGCATCTGCGCCTGGCGGAGGCAGCGGCTGCCGACGGCGTAGACCACATCGACATGGGTCGGGGAGCAAAGGAATACAAGGAGTCGTTCAAGAGCCGAGACCTGATCGTCGCCGAGGGGCGAGTCGTGCGACGGGTGCCGACCGCCGCGCTGCACTGGGCACGAAGAGCTCCGATTCGTCGGCTACGGAACACCGTGACGGAACACCCGTCCCTGTTCCGCGTCGCCGATCGGATGCTCCACACATACGGTCGCGCGCGTACCAGACTATCGCGCTTGCGGCAGAAGAGGCCGGAGCAGATGCCATGAGGCTCTTGCCCTCGATATCCACCTCAGTCGTTATCTGTGCATACACCGAGGACCGCTGGGACGATGTCCTCGCAGCAGTCGGGTCGGTAAGAGTCCAGCATACCGAGCCTCACGAGATCATTGTCGTTGTCGACCACAATCCCACCCTGTATGGGCGCCTGAAGTCGACGCTGCACGATGTGGTCGTCGTGGAGAATCGGCAGGCGCGGGGGCTGTCCGGCGGCAAGAACACGGGGGTCGCAGTGGCGCGAGGCGACCTCGTGGCTTTCCTCGACGACGACGCGGTGGCCGAACCGGATTGGCTGAGGTTCCTTGGCGCCTCGTACGCCGACGAGAACGTGATCGGCGTAGGTGGTTTGACTCGACCGCTGTGGGAGACCGAACGGCCTGCCTGGTTCCCAGCGGAGTTCGACTGGGTTGTCGGGTGCACCTTCGTCGGTAGAGAGCCTGGCCGGGTCCGAAACCTGCTCGGGGGCAACGCTTCCTTCCGTCGAGAGGCCTTCGATATCGCCGGAGGCTTTCCGGGCCACATCGGCCGCTCCGCTGCCATGCGACGGCCGCTCGGTTGTGAGGAGACGGAGTTCTGCATCCGGCTCGGCCGATTGTGTCCCGGATCCGTGTTCGTCTTCGACGCGAGAGCGGTGATCTGGCACCGGGTGCCCGCGGTGCGTTCCCGGTTCTCCTACTTCCGTTCGCGCTGCTACGCCGAAGGGTTGTCCAAGGCCATGGTCACCCGCAGCGTCGGTGTCGCCGACGGTCTGTCCGCCGAGCGCAGCTACACGGCGGTCACCCTGCGCCGCGGGGTGACGCGCGGCCTGGCGGAGGCACTGCGGGGTGACTCAGCAGCCCTCGCACGTCCCGCCGCGATCGCTGCGGGCCTGCTGTTCGCGACCACCGGTTACGCTGTCGGTACGTTGCAGGGCGGGCTGCAGGATCTCCGCGACCGGGTGGCCAGCCCATGAGCGCGGCGATACCGATCCTGATGTACCACGCGGTCGCGGAGCATCCCGCAGCCGCTACGCGCAGGCTCTCGGTCCGGCCTGAAATGCTCGCCGCACAGCTCGCTTCGTTGCGGCAGCAGGGCTTCACCACCCTCACCTTCTCCCGTCTTGGCGCGGCCTTGCGGGGCGGCGGGGCCCTCCCGCCGAGGCCGATCGTCCTGACCTTCGACGACGGCTATGCCGACTTCCACCGTGAGGCGCTACCGCTGCTGGCCCGGTACGGCTGCACGGCGACCCTCTTCGTCACGACTGGGTGGGTGGCGGACGCGGGAGAGCATGCTGCTGGCACCCCGCTGGACCGCATGCTCAGCTGGAGCCAGATCGACGAGGTTTTCGCCGCTGGGTTCGAGGTTGGCGCGCACAGCCACAGCCACGCCCAGCTCGATCAGCTGCCCGATGCCGCCCTGCGGCAGGAGCTGTCCGTAAGCAAGGTGCTCTTGGAAGACCGGCTCGGTCGGGAGGTACCGGGTCTCGCCTATCCCTATGGCTACTCCAGCGCCCGGGTACGGGAGGCGGTGTGCGCTGCGGGCTACCGGCACGCCGCCGCCGTCTCGAACGCGACGGCCCGACCGAAGGCCGACCTCTTTGCCCTGCCGCGGCTCACCATCCGGCGCTCGACAAGCCTGGACACCTTTCGGCAGATCATCAACGGGCAGGGTATCCCGAAGATCTTTTTCGCTGACCGGGCGCTCACCGCTGGCTGGTTAATGGTGCGGCGCAGCCGGTACGCCGTCTTGAGTGCTCGCGACCATGCCTGAGACCAACGACTTCCGCGCGCGGCAGAGCGCTCGGGACCCGGAGGACGGGGCGCTTGCTGGCGCAGTCGGTCTCGCGGTGGTCACGGACGACGAGCAGCTGGGCGTCCCGGTATCCCCTGGACCAGCGGCCGGACGTCCGAGCACGGAACGGTTGCGCCAACTGCGCAGCCACCTCGCCGAGCCCTTCTCCCGCAACGCCTACGCCTTGCTGCTCAACACCGGGCTGACCGGGCTGCTCGGAATCGTTTTCTGGTTGCTGGCGGCGCGGTACTACACAGACGCGGATGTCGGCCGTGGGTCAGCCCTGATCTCGACCATGACCTTGCTGTCCGGGGTGGTCGCAATCAACCTCACCGGCACACTGAGCCGGTTCATCCCGCAGACCGGCCGGCGGACGAGCAGACTGGTGCTGTACTCCTACGGGTTCAGCTCGATAGTCGTCGCCGCGCTGACCGCCGGCTTCCTCCTGACCCTCGGGTACTGGGGGCCCTCGTTCGACCTTCTCCGTGACCCAGTCACCGCACTCTGGTTCGTCGCCGCAGCGGTCGCGGCCAGCGTCTTCACCGTTCAGGATGGCGTTTTGGTCGGGCTCCGCAGCTCCGTCTGGGTGCCGGTGGAGAACGCACTCTTCGGTTTCGCAAAGATCATTCTGCTGGTGCTCTTCGCGACCAGCTTTCCGCGCGACGGTGTCTATCTGTCGTGGGTCATTTCGATGGCACTTCTGCTGCTGCCGATCAACGGTCTGATTTTCGGTCGGCTCGTCCCGCGCCACGTGCGGACCACGGGCGACACTTTCATCCCGCCGTCGCCTGCGAACGTCGGTCGCTTCTTCGCCGCTGACTACGTCGGCGCGCTGTTCGTGTTTGGTGCTGTCTACCTGGTACCGGTCATGGTGGCTGCGTCCGTGCCGCCCTTTACCTTCGCCTACTTCTACGTCGCCTGGATGATGGCGGGGATCCTGAACCTGATCGCCGTCAACCTGGCGCACTCGCTAACGGTCGAGGGGGTGTACGAGGCCAACAAGCTCGCCCTCAACTGCCGGGCCGCGCTGCGCCGGGCCCTGGGGCTCCTGCTCGTGGCGGCGGTGCTCGTGGCGCTGGCGGCGCCGTACTGCCTCGGTGTGCTCGGCCGCGGATACCTCGACGCGGGGCCGTTGTTGCAAATCCTCGCGTTCACGGCGCTGCCTCGGGCTTTGGTGGAGATCTGGATCGGCGTGCTTCGGGCGCAGAACCGGGCACGTGAGGTCGCGCGCGTGCAGGTCGCGTCCGGGTCGCTTGTGATCGGCTTGGTGCTGGTCTGGCTGCAGGTGGATGCGATCAGTCTGGGCCTGGGGGTGCCGCAGATCACCGGGGTGGGGCTGGCGGTGCTCGCCAGCCAGACGGTGGTCGCGCTCGCGGTGCTACCCGCCCTGCGGCGGTTCCTCGCCGAGGCGCCACCGGCGGAGCTCTCCTTCGGAGCGGTGAGCCTGGCTCCAGCGACCAAGCCTGTGTCACACCCTGAGTCAGCCTTCGGCGTGCGAGACCCGGAACACCTCGATCCGGGATCAGCTACTCCCGCAGCGCCCCGGGTCTTTAGGCTGGTCCGTGTCCCCGCTCGCACGTGGGCACCTATCGCTGTAGTCAGCGGGCTGACCGCTGCGGCTCTCGCCCTTTACCTGCTCCCACTCGGCAGCATCGACCTCGAGGATATGAATGGGTTCGGGCTGATCTCTGTTCTCCCGGTGGGATCGCTTGTGGGGCTGATACTGCTCACGTTGGCCTTCGTGATCACGCTCTCGTTCCCGCGACCCCACCCTGTCGTCCTCGGTGCGCAGCTCGTGGTCTTGGTCGGGTGCCTGTACGGGGTGACAGCGCTGATCGAGTCACTACCCCGGTTTCCCATCACGTGGGTGCACTGGGGATTCGTCGAATACATTGGCCGCACCGGCGCGACCGCCCCCGAGCTCGATGGCCGCTTCAGCTGGCCAGGCTTCTTCGCCCTCGTCGCCTTCTTGACCGGCGAGAGCAACTGGCGAGACCTGGCCCCCTTGCTGAAGCTGACACCGCTGCTCAGCAACCTGCTGTTCCTGCTGCCGCTGGGGCTGCTGCTGGGCAACCTTCGAGCAAGTTGGCAGGCCAAGTGGTTCGCGGCCTGGCTGTTCTGCGTCCTGAACTGGGTCGCTCAGGACTACTTCTCTCCGCAGGGTTTTACCTACTGGCTCTATCTGATCTTCGTTGCCGTCCTCGTCACCTGGTTCCGACCCGCCGGAATGGGCACTGCGGCGACGTCGGATTCGATCCACCATGGCTTCCTCGGCCGGTGGGGATTGCGCACGATCCTGGTGCGCGGTGAAATGCCTGCACGGCCGGCTGAGCAGGCCCTCCGAGTGGCGCTCCTGCTGTTTCTGGTCGGCTTGTTCATCGTCGCCAGCGCCAGCCACCAGCTCACGCCGTTCCTCATGGTGGCCGCCTGCACCGGTCTCGTCCTGGCGCGCCGCTGCATTGCCACGGGTCTGCCGATCCTGCTGACCGTGATCTTGGCGGCCTGGTTCAGCTACATGACCGTGGGTTACTGGTCGGGGCACCTCGACGATCTGTTCGGTGGGGTCGGCGATCTGATCGGTAATCTCTCGACCAGTGTCGGGGATCGGGCGAGTGGCAACGACGAGCACCAGATGGTGGTGTATACCCGAATCGCACTGACTGTAGTGCTTTTTCTGCTTGCCGCCCTCGGGGTGCTGCGGCGTCGCTTGCGGGCCATCGACGACCGCGTCGCTGTCGTGTTGCTGCTTACTCCGTTCATCGCGGTGGGGCTGCAGAGCTACGGTGGCGAGATCACGTTGAGGGTCTACCTGTTCGCCCTGCCGGCTGCTTGTGTGCTCGCCGCGTACGTCTTCTTTCCGGAGACCCAGTCAGGTCCTCGCTCACCGCTCAGATTCATGGCCGCTGGAGCGTGCGCGCTGGTGATCATGGGCGGCTTCTTCCTGGCGCGCTACGGAAACGAACGGTACGAGATCACCCGTGACGGCGATCTTGCCGCAGTGCAGTACATATACCAGCAGAACGGACGCGCACAAATCCTGTTCATGACAGACCCACCTGCGAGTGGGGCGACGCCATTCATCCCTGTCGGCTACCAGCACGTTGAGCGGGTGAGCCAGGTTGGAATGCAAGCGCCTGAGGATCCCAACGACGTTATCGACGTGATCGACAGGATGCGCGAGCTGGGACAGGGCACCTACCTCATGACCACACGCAGTCAGGATGCCTATCTCGAAGTGGGCGGGGGCTACCCACCGGGGTGGGGCGACCGGTTTCGGGCACGACTGGCGGGCACCCCTGAGTTGCGGGTGGTAAAGGAGACTCCTAGCGCCGTTGTCTACACCCTCCGCGTGTCGGAGCGTATGGAACCAACGCAGCAGCCGGTGCCCGCAACTGGCAGGGGGATCGGTGTCACGCCCTGGACACCCGTCGGGGTGGTTTTCGTCGCATTACTGCTCGTCGTCCTGATGGGGCGTGAGCTGTGGCGGTTTCGGCTGGCCCCGGACGAGCACCGGCGTCTGCGTCCGCTGACCTTCGCTGCGGTCCCGCTGCTCGCCGGGCTCGCCCTGGTGGTCGTGGAGCGGCTAGTGCTGCTGGCCTCTTGATCTCGCCGGGACATGTGGTCGGGCGCCAGCATCGTAGTTTCGGCAGGTCATGGAATAACCCGCGGTGCCCATTGGGTCTCATAGGGGGCGAGACGCACGTCCCGGCCGTCAATCGACACGGTCACCGGCGAACTCAGCGTGTTGACGACCACGAGCATACGTGGCTGCGCGAGCACACGTACTGTCGCGGGAGATGGGATCTCCTCCAGATGGGTACCGGGCGGGAACCATAGGGCGAAGTTCTGTAGGACACTGAGGAACGGGAGGGACCGGCCGCCATCCTTGGACTCGGTATCGCTCCAGAGGCAGGTAGCACAGTCCGCGTCACTGGGTGAAGGGTGCCAGTACAGCGCCGTGTTCACGCCACTCTTCGCCATCTCGATCATGGCCGCGGTGCGGACAGCCGTCTGCTGCTGGAGTGACCAACCGGAGTCGGCTGGCTCGACGTACCACTCCGCCCACCACAGCGGCAACTCCGTCCGCGCCCGTATCCACCGGCTGGCAGCGGACAGTTTCTCCAAGGCAGCGAACTCGTCGAGTCCACCTTCGCCCTCCGTGGTATGCCCGTCGATAACGACGAAGTCGGCGCCGCGCTTGTGCGCAAGCCAGTAGTCGAAGGCGTCCAGAGCCCTCTGGTCCACGCTGCCCCATGGGCCGCGCAGCGACGAGGCATGTCCCGTCGTGCCCGACGGAGGGCTCGCCATGTCGATGTACGGTCCGCCGACGCGATTGAGGGGGTTCACCGCCTTCACCGCCTCATAAACTTCGTTATAGAGATTGGTGTAGGCCTCGGCGTCCCAGCGGTTGTTCTCCTCATCGAAGAACCCCTTGAACTCGTTCCACACCATAAAGTGCCGCACGTCTGGATAGCGACGCGCGATCACCGCACTCAGGGCTGCGAAATCGGCGTGGTGCTCCGGAAGAGGCGCCGCGGTAATCCGGTTCCAGTTGGTCTTCCCGGGGGTTCCGCCCTTCATCCAATCCGGCGCGCAGCAGAGTGTGATGACAGGGGTTCCGCCCGCCTTCCGGATGAAGTTGATGCGGTGGTCCAGACTGCCGAAGCGGTAGACGCCTGGTTCGGGTTCAGGGTTTTCTGCCCCCCAACCCATGATGTGCTGGTTCTGCGCCATGGGCTGGCTGGCTAAGGCCCGCTGGACCGCAACGACGGCCCCCGCGCTGCCGTAATCCGCACTGAACTCCGTGTGAGTGAAGCCCCAGCCGGGCCATCTCATATCTACCGCCTTGACATCTGAGCTGGTCAGCACAAGTGTGATGATCGCGGCCAGAACCATCCAACGGAAGCCTTGCGACGTACGGCGCGAGCCCGCGTGCATCATTGGCGCCATGCCCACTCGACCTCCCCCGGGGCGATCATCCTGGCGAGGGAACGGGTACCAACTCAGCCGCTGGCCAGCGCGGACCAGGCTCATAGAAGACTCATTGACGACACTTCCCGAGTCTAGCGGGACTGCAATCCCATCGCCGGGGATCCGGGCTCAGCAAGGCACTACCAGGTGGGAAGTCTTGAGCTACGTCTCCCCGTTGGGGCCTGGGCGGGTTGCCTTCCTCGTGCCTTAGCGTGAAAAACATGCGGGCGGTAGTGACCGGTGAGGGCCGGCTTCATCGGTTCGAACATCGTGGGCGCGCTCGTCGCTGGGCCGGTACCCCCGGCTCGGTGCCGTCGGGACGCTGCCGGTCCCGCAGCCTGATCATCCGCGCCACGAATGTGTCCATTCAGGAGTCCCGTTGAGCTGGGTCGTCACTGAGTTAATCTTGATCAGCATATCGATCAAGATCTCGTCGCGGACCTCATCGGTGACCGTCGTGACAGGCGGCGCCTTCCGTGGCCGGTCCGCCAGGTCGGCCAGGCCTTCCTCGGCGAACCGCCTCCGCCGCCCGCGCAACGTCCCGAGCCGCCGCACCGCGGTCCCGCGGTCCCGAACACACCGCTCCAACACAGCCCGATCAGACTCCGAGACCTGAGAATGCGCACCCGATTCAGCATCTCCCATTATCCCACCACTATCATAAACTAAAGACAGACACGCGTCACAACACTAGTGGCGCAATTCGAATGGTGGGGGCGACGCGGTGCGCCGGATTGAGGTTTGCAAGGTGTTGATCATGTCGTTGACGGTGATGGAGCTCGCGTCGCGGTGCATCGCCAGACCCCGGCGGGCGAGTTCGGTGGCCAGCTCGTGCTGGTGGTCATCGACCTGCTCACCCCGCGCGCTGTCCCGGGTGGCCAGGATCGGGTACCGCCCGGCACCAAGAGAGGCCAGCGCC
>JBOHGH010000092.1:0-18108 GCA_050699975.1 Pseudonocardiaceae bacterium
CTGCCGGTCTGTCGGTGGCCGGAGCTAGTCTCGCGGCGTGGCCAGCACCGAAGACCTTCCGACCGGCACCACCGGGCCGCCTGCCGAGGTGCGAGCCGAGCATGGCGAGCTCGCCGAAACCGTGCGCGGGCACCAGTTCCGCTACTACGTACTGGACGCCCCCACCGTCGCCGATGCCGAGTTCGACGGACTGTTGCGCCAGCTGCAGGAATTGGAGCAGCGCTGGCCGGAGCTGGTAGCGCCGGACTCCCCGACGCAGCTGGTCGGCGGCGGCTTCAGCACCGAGTTCGCCGCGCACGACCACCTCGAGCGGATGCTCAGCCTGGACAACGCCTTCGAGACCGATGCGCTGCGCACCTGGGCCGACCGGGTCGCTCGTGAGGTGGGCAATGAGGTGCACTACCTCGCCGAGCTGAAGATCGACGGGCTGGCAGTGAACCTGCTCTACGAGAACGGCAGGCTGGTCCGCGGCCTCACCCGCGGCGACGGGCGCACCGGCGAGGACGTCACGCTCAACTTGCGCACGCTGCACGACATCCCGGACCGGCTGCACGGGTCCTCCGAGTACCCGGTACCCGAACTGCTCGAGGTGCGCGGGGAGGTGTTCTTCCGGCTCGCCGACTTCGCCGAGCTCAACGCCAGGCTCGTCGAGGCGGGCAAACCGGCCTTCGCCAACCCCCGAAACTCCGCAGCGGGCTCGCTGCGGCAGAAGGATCCGCGGGTGACCGCGACCCGACCGCTGCGGATGCTCTGCCATGGTCTGGGTCGACGGCGCGGGTTCGAGCCGGCCCGCCAGTCGCAGTCTTACGAGGCGTTACGGGCCTGGGGGCTGCCGGTGTCCGAGCACACCCGGCTGCTGTCCACGATCGACGAGCTGATCGAGCACATCGCCTACTGGGGCGAGCACCGCCACGATGTGGAGCACGAGATCGACGGCGTGGTGGTGAAGATCGACGAGGTGTCGGCGCAGCGCAGGCTGGGCTCGACTTCCCGGGCGCCGCGCTGGGCGATCGCCTTCAAGTACCCGCCCGAGCAGGCCACCACCAAGCTCCTGGATATCCGGGTCAATGTCGGACGTACCGGGCGGGTCACCCCGTTCGCCTTCATGGAGCCGGTGACCGTCGCGGGATCCACGGTGTCTCTGGCGACGCTGCACAACGCCGACGAGGTGCGCCGCAAGGGGGTGCTGATCGGGGACACCGTGACGATCCGCAAGGCCGGTGACGTGATCCCCGAAGTGCTCGGCCCGGTGGTGGACCTGCGCAGCGGTGACGAGCGCGAGTTCGTGATGCCGACGCATTGCCCGGAGTGCGGCACGCAACTGCGCCACCAGCGGGAAGGCGACGTCGACATCCGGTGCCCCAACGCCCGTTCGTGCCCGGCCCAGCTCCGGGAGCGGATCTTCCACGTCGCCGGGCGCGGTGCCTTCGACATCGAGGTGCTCGGTTACGAGGCCGCGGTGGCGCTGCTGGCCGCTGGTGTGGTGTGCGACGAGGGCGACCTGTTCACCCTCGACGAACCCAAGCTGCTGGCGGTGGATCTGTTCCGGACCAAGGCGGGAGAACTGTCGGCCAACGGGCGCAAGCTACTGTCCAACTTGGACTCCGTGAAGAATCGTCCACTGTGGCGGGTGCTGGTGGCACTGTCGATCCGGCACGTCGGGCCCACCGCGGCGCAGGCGCTGGCCCGTGAGTTCCGTTCGTTGCAGGCCATCGAGACGGCGGACGAGCAGGCGCTGGCTGCGGTGGACGGCGTCGGACCGACGATCGCGGCGGCCGTCCGCGAGTGGTTCGCGGTCGACTGGCACCGCGAGCTGGTGGCCAAGTGGCGCGCCGCCGGGGTGCGGATGGCTGAAACTGTCGACAAGTCGGTGCCGCGCCATCTGGAAGGGTTGTCCATTGTGGTCACCGGCTCGTTGGAGGGGTTCTCCCGGGACGAGGCGGCCGAGGCGATCGCTGAGCGGGGTGGCAGGGCCGCCGGGTCGGTGTCGCGCAAGACCGCGTTCGTGGTGGTCGGGGAGGAGCCTGGCTCGAAGTACGACAAGGCCGTGGCGCTCAAGGTGCCGGTGCTCGACGAACGCGGATTCCGGGTGCTGCTGGCCGACGGACCTGAAGCGGCCCGCGCGGTGGCGGTATCACCAGTGGAGGAGGAGCAACCGGGATGAGCACACTGGGTGAGCTGCTCGACGAGCTGACCGAGCAGTTGGGTCCGCCGGACGAGGGCATGACTGCTGACTGCGTCGGTGGCCGCACGGTGTGCACACCATGGGTGATCCCGGTGCACCGGCCGACGTGCCTGTCGATGTGTGTCCCGCTGAACACCCCGGTGATGCCCGACGGTCAGCCGACCAGCGTCAAGGGCGCGTCGCCCAGGCGGCCTGCGAGGAGGTCATCGAGCACGTGGGGCAGGTTGGCGGGCAGCAGCTTGTCCGGGCAGTGCCGGAGTTCGGCGGCGGACCACCAGCGGCGCCCGATCAGTCCGGCTTTCTCGTTCTCGGTGGGCTTGAGCACAACCTGCGGCACCGTGCCCGTGGTGCGGCCGAGGTAGACGTGCTCGACGCGGTGGTGGTCGCGGCCCTTGTAGCGGAACCGGGATTCGCGCACCCACAGCTCGCGGCCGAGGGTCGTGAGAACGATCCCGGACTCCTCGGCGACCTCGCGGCGGGCGGCGTCGACCAGGTCCTCGCCCTCGTCCAGTCCGCCGCCGGGCAGCTCCCACCAGTGGTGGCCGGGGTCCTCGGGGTCCAGGGCGTGGATGAGCAGTACGCGGTCGGCGGCGTCGAGCAGCAATACGCGCGCACCGATCCGTGGGGCGGTGCTGGCTGTGGTGGTGTGCATCCGGCGACGGGTCCTCGCGGTCGGCTGACGGTCGGTCCGGCAGCCAGGGCAGGAGGAGACCGAGGGTCAGAACAATGTCGGCTCCGGCTCGTCCTGCGCGCTGACCGCCGTGGTGGGGTCCGACGTTAGCAGCGCCACCGTGGCGGTCAGCGCCACCCGCACGGCGAGTCCCGAATGGTCGGTCAGTCGGGAACCGTCCGGCATCACACCCCTGGTCTCGTGGACGTACTCGCACGCCGTGAGCCGCTCGACCAGGGTGCGCGAACCGTGGGCGTGGTCATAGCGGTAGCCCAGTTCGGCACGACGCGCCCAGCTGTGTTCAACGCGCTCGGGATGCAGGTGCCGGAAGAGGTCGACCAGGCCGTGCCGGTCGGTCAGGCCGGTATAGAAGCCGTACTCGAACGGCGCGAACTGCCCCCGGTGAGCGGGCTCATGGGCAGGCTCCAGCACGTTGAGGTCGCCGAGCAGCAGCAGCGGCGCGTCAGATGCCGTGATGTCCAGGGCGACGTGGAACTGCTCGATCCAGGCCCTCTTCCGCTCGGTCTTGTCCAGGGTGGCGTCGCGGGAGGGCACGTAGGCGCCCACGACGCGCAGCGGCCCGTCGGTGGTGTCGACCACCACGCCGGCTGTGCGCGCGGGCAGGCAGTCCATGGCCGCGCCGATCGGGTCGGCCATGGCGGCGAGCTTGCTGACGATCATCACGCCGAGTTCGCCCGGTGCGTGCTCGGGGAAGGTCACCGAGTACCCGGCCGCGGTGAACGCCTCGGCCAGGAACACGCTGCCCACGGTGGCCTTGGTCTCGGTCAGCACCAGGACGTCCTCGGGGCGGGCGGCGAGCCACCGGAGCTGGCGGTCGGCGCGCTCGATCGACGGGGCGCCGACGTTGACGGTGATCAGGCTCAGAGACATGCCGGGCTCTTCTCCTTCAGGACTCGGTGGATCAGGTACACGATCCTGGCAGCGATCGCGTCGGGGCCCTCGGTGGTGCAGTCCAATGTCGTCACCGGCCACCCCTTGGCCTGCAGGTCGACCACGGCGCGGACGTAGAGCCCGGACTCCATGTCGCTGTTGTCCTCGGCGCGCTCGAAGCGGCTGTGCCCGCCCCGTCCCCGCAACCGGCCGTCGATGACGTCGGGGTCGGCGTTGAGGATGATGGCGAGGTCGGGCCGGTAGACGCCGTGGTTGAGCTGCCACACGGTGTCGAAGGACAGTCCGTCGAGTCCTTGCAGGACCAGGGAGGACGCGACGTAGCGGTCGCAGACGACGACCGTGCCTTCCCGCAGCGCGGGCTCGATCTCGACCTCGAGTTGGTGGTGGCGGTCGGCAGCGCACAGGCACGCCAGCGCCATGCCGTGGTAGGTCTCGGTGCCGTGGCGGGCGAGTTCGCCCAGCGGTGCCCGCGAGGGCTGAGTCGTCCCGTGCACCGGCAGGCCGGCCGCATCGAGGGTGTCGACGACCAGCCGTGCGGCGGTGGACTTGCCCACCCCGCCGGGGCCGTCCAGCGTGATCAACGTCCCGTCCAGACGGCGAGGCTCGTCGAACGGGCCGATCATGCGGGCATCAGCGGCAGCAGCCGACGTCCCCCAGTGACCGCGTCGTCGACTACGGGGCACTGCTCGGCGTCGAGGTCGCCAATCCGGCCGCCGGCGGCGACCACCGCGGCGGGGCAGCCCTTGCCGCACCCGGAGTTCATCGAGCAGGACCCGCAGGTGGCGTTCTGGCCGACCTGGTAGCGGTCGTGGAACCGGTAGTCGTCCAGGCGCTGTGCGATATCCGGGTCGGTGAGGATGTTGCCGACGATGAACTCGGTGTCGGTGTGGTGGGAGGCCGGGGTTCGTGCGGCGAAGACCAGGTATGGGCACACGGTGACCTCGCCGGGGGTGAACACGTAGATGATCGTGCCCGCCTCGCACCCGGACAGGGGTTTGCCCGCAGTGTTGGGGAAGCGGATGTGCGCGACGTCGAGGTCCGGGCCGTCGAACGGCGCGGTGAGCGCGTGGATCTCCTGCATGTGCATGGTGCTCTTCGCGAGCCTGCCCTGCGACTTGACCCCGCGGCCCATGCTGCCCAACGGGTTGAGCAGCACGTAGCGCGCTCCGTTCCCGCGGGCGAACGCGCACAGCCTGGCGTATTCCTCGTTCTGTGCCAGGGAGTTCGGCGTACACAGCAGGCCTTGGAGGATCCCGGCAGCACCGAGCTTCTCCACGGTGGCCACGGTGACGTCGAAGGAGGCCCGGTCCCCGCGGAACTTGCCGTGGGAGCCGGCGGCGAAGCCGTCGAGGGAGACGTTGCAGTGCACGCCAAGTCTCGCGAGCTCGCAGATCCGTTCGTCGTCCAGGGTGGTGGCGTTGGTGCAGATCCCGACGTCCATGCCGGCAGCCCGGAAGGCGCGCACGACGGCAGTGAAGTCGGGGTGGATCGTGGGTTCACCGCCGGTGAGGGTGATCCGGCGGACCCGGCTTGCCGCCAGGCGCGGGATCACCTTGTCGACGACCTCGACCAGGGGAATCTGCTTGCCGGCGCGCGTCGCGGACACGAAGCAGTGGGCGCACCGCAGATTGCAGTCCTCGTTGATCTGGACCAGCGCCTTGCGGTACGGGGTGTCCACCGTGGTCCGGAAGTAGCAGGACGTGGCGAGGGTGTCCTCGGCGATGCTGCGGGTACTGACCATCGAAAAACCTCCGCGTCCTCGGCACCTGTTCTCCGGTGCCGCAGGGGATGTGCGCTCGGGTCGACACACCTCATTAAATGTTCGAACGAACAGTATCGTGACTATAGATGTTCATGTAGACATTTAATAGACAACTCGATTGGAGCTGTGATCAGCGACAACCCAACTGTCCGTTCGGACAACGCGCATGTCAGGGTGCGCCCACAACCCGGAACGAGGAGGCGCGGTGTCGAGCACCGGAGACGACGAGGTCGACGCGGCGGACCTGCTGGCGACCCTGCTGGGGTGTCCGGCCGAGATGCTGGACGTCAGCCTCGATCAGCTGCGCACCTTCGCCGTGGTGCACACGACCGGCACCGCGCAGCGGGCCGCCCGCGCGCTGGGGCGAGAGCAGTCCAGCGTGCAGAAGCAGCTCGACAACCTCAACAAGGCCGCCGTCCGCCTGGTGGGCGAGGCATTGGTGGTCAAACAGGGCCGCGGCAAGGACTTCCTGTTCACCCCGTCCGGCGAGGAGGTCGTGGCCCTGGCCACCGAGACCCTGAGCTCCTGGACCGACAGCCTGCACCGCAGCAGGCGACGAGTGGGGTCCACCGTCACCTTCGGCACCACCGAGTTCACCGTGGAATTCCTCGGCGCGGTCTGGCCCGCCCTGCGCGCGGACTTCGAACGCCGCGACATCCACCTGCGGATCGAGCACGTCCGCACCCGCGACCTGTGGCGCAAGCTCGACGCGAAGAAGGTGGACCTGGTCTGCGGCAGCTTCGCCGCCGAACCCGGCCGCCCGCCCATGCTCGACTATGACTTCCTGGAATGGCACCGCGAACGGGTCGCCCTACTGACCAACCTCACCACGCGCGAACTGCCCGACACCCCGGTCACCGCGGCCAAGCTGCCCGGCCTGCCGCTGCTCGCGCCGACCGCCGGGCTGCTCGCGCAGTTCCTCGGCCGCTGGTACGGGCCGGACTACCGCGGTGAGCTCGACGTCATTGCCGATATCGACTCTCTCAACTACGGCCTGAACCTGCTCAACGCCGAAATCCTGCACGGATGCCTGCTCACCACCGAACGGGTCGCCGACGCCGCCCTGCAAGGACGCCTCCCCGGCCGCAACCTCCGCAAGATCGACCTCGCCCACGACTACGAACCAGCACTGGAGATCGTCACCGGCATCTTCGCCCGCAAGGGAGAACGCGACCGCTACGCCGAGGACCACCCGCTGAACCTGCTGTGGAACGCGTTCGCGGAGGCGACCCCCACCAGGTCGGTTCCCGCCGTCCTGCCGGGCTGACGAGGTTGTTCGGGGCTGGCAGAACTGGGATTGACGTACACGATGGTTTTGACCCGGTCGCGGGCGGGCGGGGGCGATCGGCAACCACTTGCGGTCGGCGTCGAGCTGGACTCGTTCAGTGGCACCGGTTTCGCCGTAACGGCGGTTGGTGTCCGCGTCGACATCTGTCCTTCCGCAGTTGAGCACGCCAAGCGGCTCACCCGCATCTTCGTGCGAGCCACGCCGGTCGCCTCCTTTCTCGCGGATTCCGGCCGTGCGAAGCTCGCAGTCACTCTCGGGCTGAGCTCGGTGGCTGCGGTGTTGGTGTTCAGCGGGCCGGCTCCTCAAACTATCTCGCCGCAATGGGGACACGCAGCCACCAAGCATGACAGAATGTACCATGGCACGATGCTCCGCAAAATATCTCTAACTTTCGCTGATTGGGTCACCGTCGCGACCGGTGGCGTGCGGCCCTACCAATACCAGTCTCGGCTTGCCGAGCAAGGTTTGCCGGACGTGCTACGGGTGCCAACCGGGACGGGCAAGACGCTGGCTGCGACCCTGCCGTGGCTCTACCGCCGCGTCGAGCATCCAGATCCGGTGGTTCGACAGGCGACCCCGCGCTGGCTGGTGATCGTGTTGCCGCAGCGCGCGCTGGTGGAGCAGACCGTCAGGGTGATCAAAGGCTGGCTGGACAATCTGGGGCTCGAGGTGCCCGTGCATGTGCTGATGGGCGGCGAGGATCGGGGTGATGGCGAATGGAAGGCGCACCCGGAGCGGGAGCGGATCTTCGTCGGCACCCTGGACATGGTGCTGTCGCGGTTACTCATGCGGGGATTCGCCGAGTTCCGCAGCGCGTGGCCGACGAGCTTCGGCCTGCTGCACGCCGGGGTGCAGTTCGTGTTCGACGAGGTGCAGTTGATGGGACCAGGGCTGCCGACGGCCCTGCAGCTCCAGGGTTTGCGGGAGGCGATGGGCACCGCGCTGGCGTGCCGGTCAATGTGGATGTCGGCGACCCTGAACCTAGCCGAGATGCGCACTGTGGACTTCCGGCGCGAGCTGTCCATCGTGGAGCTCGACGAGCAGGATCGGGTCGGACCGTTACGTATCCGCCTCACAGCGCCCCGAACGGTACGGCAGCTTCGCCTGGGTGACGTCGATGCCCACCGATACCCGAGAGCACTCGCGGAGCGCATTGCCGCTCACCATCGGCCCGGGACTCGGACCCTCGTGGTGCTCAATACGGTGCAGCGGGCGACCGCGGTCTTCGACGAGGTGGCCAAGCTCGCACCGCGAGCGGATCCGGTGCTGCTGCACTCCCGCTTCCGCCCCAGCGACCGTCAGCAACAAACTCGACGTGCCGAGGCGGCACCGGGCGCGGCCGGACGCATCGTGGTCGCTACCCAGGTACTGGAGGCCGGTGTTGACCTCACCTCCGAAACACTGATCACCGAGGTGGCGCCGTGGTCATCGATCGTGCAACGGGCTGGCCGCTGCAACCGGGACGGCCTGGCGAGCGACGCGAGACTGCTCTGGAGCGTGCCGCCAGCAGCCCTGCCTGCCCTGCCTTACGAGGCTGCGGAGCTCGACCACACCGTGAGCGTGCTAGCAGGGCTCAACGGCCAGGTCGTGACCAGTGAGGAGTTGGCGGCCGCGGCCACCGAACTGACCCGGCCGATGCACCCGGTGCTGCGCCGCCGCGACCTGCTGGGCCTGTTCGACACCGCACCCGATCTGTCGGGTAACGACATCGACGTCAGTCCCTTTATCCGGGACGCCGCCGACCGCACTGTCTTCGTGGCGTGGCGGGAGCTACCGGACGATCAGGTGGAAGGTGGCGCACCAGGAAGGGCGGAGCTGTGTCCCGCCCCGATCGGCGACGTCAAGGACATGATCAAAGAGGGTCGTACGAGGGCGCGGGTGTTTGATCAGAGGTCGGGCAGGTGGGAGCCCGCGCGTCCCGACGACGTCCGCCCAACGGTGGTGATAATGCTCGACGCTGCGCGGGGCGGTTACCTGCCGGATCGCGGATTCGCCCCGGGCAGCACCGCACCGGTCGAGCCGGTTGCACCGCCCGATCAGGTGCCCGACGCGGTCGACACCGATCCGCACTCGGTGCTGCCGAATGGCCGCTGGGTGCCGCTGCCCGAGCATCTCGCCGATGTGGAGCGGGAATGCCGGGAACTGCTGGACGCACTCGGCCCGCAGCTGTCACCCGGTCAGCGCGAGGCAGTCGCGCTTGCGGGCCGATACCACGACCTCGGCAAGGCGCACCCGACGTTCGTGGAGTCGTTGGCGCGGGCCGACGGCTCCACACCCGAGGACGGCGGGCCGTGGGCGAAGTCTCCTGGTCGGACCCCGCTGCGGCACAATCCGCCGCATTTCCGGCATGAGCTGGTGAGCGCGCTACTGCTGCTCGACGACACAACCGGTCTGCTCGACGGGGTCGCTGAACCTGACCTGGTCACCTATCTGGTCCTCGCACACCACGGCAAGGTGCGGTTGACGGTCCGGGCGCGCCCGGATGAGCCGCAGGGCACCATCCTCGGCGTCGTCGACGAGTCGTCCACGGTGGACACCACGTTGCCGGTTGCCGGACTGCTGACCGCCCGGCCGGTATCGCTGCAGGCCACCCGGTTCGGTCAGGGGTCGCTGACCAGCCGGGCGCTGCGGCTGCGCGACCGCGCGGATCTCGGCCCGTTCCGGCTGGCGTTCTGCGAGGCGGTGGTGCGCAGCGCTGACTGGCGGGCCAGCGCGAGTTACGAGGCGACCACGTCATGACCGAGCTGACTCTGCCGGGTTGTCGCACTACGCCGCTGGGCAGCTACCTGACCGCGCTCGGGTTGTTGCGTGCCGTCACGCGGTTGCTCGACAGCGAGGTGACGGGACGTTGGGAGCGGCAGCGGTTCGTGCTAACCAGCCGGTTCGCGACGTTCGACGAGCTGGTGGACACGCTGTTGGCGCGGTTCGACCCGGAGGCCATCGTCTCGCCATGGAATGCCGGATCCGGTTTCGCGGGCAATGGCAAGAACGTCACCGCTGAACGTGCCCTGCAGGCCGTCCGGCAGTCCGACGATCCTCGGCTCGCGCGTATCAAGGAGGCGGTCGCCGCGGGTGACCGGGTTGTGGCGATCGGCCGGGAACGGGGCTGGGGCGGCAAGGGCGACGACCTGTGGGACAAGGCCCGCAAGCGAGACGTGCTGGGGCTGTGTCGCAACGAGTTTCCCGACCATGCGCTGCTCTGGCTCGACGCTGCGGTTGCCCTGGGCCAGGACGACGACCCTGCTTACAGCCGGCTGCTCGGCACCGGGGGCAACTTCGGCCGCCAAGATCTATCGGCCACCTACTTGGCGCGGGGGCAGTCGGTCCTCACCGACCGCCGCTCCCGGGGGTGGCTGCACTCCCTGCTGAGCGGCCAGGAATCGAGCACCTACTTGCGTGACGCGGTCGGGCAATTCGACCCCGGCCGGGCCGGTGGTATCCAGTCCTCGCCGCTGGAGAAGGCCGACGACAAGGGATTCGTCAACCCCTGGGCCTTCTTGCTCACCGTGGAGGGTGCGCTGCTGTTCGCCACTGCCGTGGTGCGGCGTCATGGCGCCGAGTACGCGCGGGCTGCACTCCCGTTCCAGGTCCACGGCTCCACAGCCGGGCATCCGACTCAGGCGCCGGGGGAGAAGGTACTCGGCGAGCTGTGGGCCCCGGAGTGGTCTGCCCCGGCCCGGCTAGACGAGGTCACGCATCTGCTCGCCGAGGGCCGGGCCGAATGGAACCACCGCCCGGCCGGCTCCGGGCTCGACTTTGTCAGGGCGATCGCCACGCTCGGGGTTGACCGCGGTATCGACGCCTTCGAACGTCACCTGTTCATCGACCGGCACGGCCAGAACCCTCTTGCCTTACCCGCTGGGCGGATTGTGGTTAGCCGTCGCCGCGGGGTGCAGTTGCTGGCCGGGCTCGACTCCTGGCTGAATCGGCTCCGTCGTGCCGAGCTGCCGTCCCAGATTGCGGCTCGGCTACGGGCGGTCGACCAGGCGCTGTTCACCCACGCACGTTCCGGCGAACCTGACCTGCTGGCTGAGGTGATCGCCGCTGTCGGGCGTTGCCACGAGGCGGTGGCTCGTTCGGGTTCGGTGCGCCAGTCGGTCCGCCCCCTGGTGATGTCGGGCGGTGCTGCGCTGCTCGACGAGCTGCGTAAAGCGGCAGAAGATAACGCCGAACTGCGGATAGCACTCGCCTTCGCCACCGCCCGCGATCAGGAGCGCCATCTCCCGCTGCGCGCGTTGCTGTCGCCGGTCACCACCGAACATCCCGCGCACGGGAGGCGGGCACACCGGGCAGGGGAGGCGGACACGCCGGGCGGAAGGTCGGTCTGGACCGGGCGACCTGCGCTCGCGCCGTTGCGCACTGGACTGGCCGCGGCCTTGGCCGAGGCGGCCCGGCGGCGCGGGTTCCCCGGCGCGGTGGACGAGGTGGTAACCGATCTTGAACCCGCGGTGAAGGGTGTCCGGATCGGCTTTCAGCGAGGTGTGCAAGTCCGTGCCGCCGACGTGCACTGTTTCGTTGCGGGTGAGCTCGATGATTACCGCGTCGCGGACCTACTTGCCGGGCTGCTGACCGTCGACTGGAGCGGCACACCCGACGTCCTGCCCCCTCACCGGGGGCGGCCACCGGACCCCGCGCTGGACCTGCTGCTGCCGTTCACCGGCGCTGGCCCGATCAGGCTGCCCGACGAGGCGCTGTTGCGGCCGGGTTCCGAATGGCCGGCGCTGCTCCAAGCCGGCCGTACCTCGGAGGTACTCGCCGACGCCGCCCGCCGGCTGCGGATCGCGGGCCTGCGCCAGGTCATCACCCCGGGTGCCGCGCCGTACGAGGGCGCCCGGCTCGCGGCCGTCCTACTGCTGCGAATTCCCGACGTCGACCGCCTCGCCGCGCTGCGCCGCGTCGCCGTCCTTCCCCAGGCCACTAGCGCACAGCCCACCAGCGAACAGAATCAGGAGATCTCCGCATGACCCCCCGGCTGAGTTTCGACGTCGACCTTGCTCCGCTGCTCGGCAGCACCTTCCAGCCCACCGGCTTTCCCGACATCGGCGCCGCGACGTTCACCCGCTTTGAAGACGGCCACGAGGTGCATGCACTCCTCGTGGAGTCGGTGCAGTCGATGGCGAACCGGCTGGAAGCGACGGCCTGGGACGCCGCCAGCGACGAGCCGGTCGCCGAGGTCGCTGGGCTGCCGTACGTGCGGGTTGTGCGGACCGGCACCGGTGAGTTCCTGACGTCCAGCCGGTTAGAGGCGCACCGGCTGGCCTCGCCGTTCGTGCACACCGCCAAGCTGGATGGCAAGCCGATGTTCGACGAGATCCGTGATCGCCTTGGTTTGGCCAAGGACACCCCGCTCAACCGCCGGCACATGGCTCGGGCGATCGCCTCATTGGACCCGTTCTGCCTGCTGCACGGGGTCTTCTTCAGCCAGAAGGAGTGGTGGGGCCAGCCGAAGTTCGAGCGCGCGATCTCAGCGGTGGTCGAGGCCAGAGACGTGCATCGGGCGGTCAGCGGTGGCCGCAAGTCCGACCGGGTGCGCCACCAGCTCGGCGAGGAAGGCGGCGGAACCGCTGAGGGGTACGGCTCCGTGCCGTTCCACCGCACGGAGTGGACCGCGAAGGCAATCGTCGCGTCGTTCATCGTCGACGCCGAGCTGCTGCGCTCCTATGGATTCCCGCAGCCAGTGACCGAGCTGCTGCAGACTCTGGCGCTGTGGGAGATCCGGCGCTTCCTCGTCAGCGGGCTACGGTTGCGCACCGCCTGCGATCTGGAGATCGTCGGTGAGATCAGGTCTCGGCGCAACTCGACGCTGCCCGTGCTGGACGAGCTGACTTCGCGGATCGCGGAGCTGATCCCGCAGGGCCAGGAGTTCTTCGGCGACGGGGCGCCGCTGACCGTCGAGTGGTCGGGGAAGAAGGGCTGAGATGCCGACGAAGCTCGTGCTGCGCTTCCCGTGGGGGCGGTATCACGCCACCCCGTGGGGGCGGCACGTCAACGAGGGCGCGGTGGATCTGCCGCCGTCGCCGTGGCGACTGTTGCGGGCGCTCTATGCGGTGTGGCGCACCCGGGTCCCGCAGCTCGATGAGGACACGGTGCACGGGCTGCTGGCGACGTTGGCCGTGCCGCCGACGTTCTATGTCCCCCGGCACGGGGTCTCGCACACCCGGCACTACTACCCGGACATGGCCCACCGCAGCGGCGCGGCCAGCGTCGATCGGACGCTCGACGCGTTTGCCGTGTTCGAGCGGGACGCCGAGCTGGCCGCCGTCTGGCCCTTCGAGCTGCCCGCGGAGCAGCGGGCCGCGCTTGAGCGGCTCGCCAGCGCGATCCCGTACTTCGGCCGAGCGGACAGCTTGTGCGAGGGTTTGCTCCTTCCACAGTGGGCGCCGGAGGCCCACGACACGTGGGTGCCCTTGGATGTGGCTGACTCGGTGCACGGGGACGGCCCGGTGACGTCGGTGCTGGCCCCGGAACTACCGTTGCAGCTCGACGCGCTGCTCGCCCGGCCCGTCGACGTGCGCAAGGGCAACCTGCTTTTCCCCGCCGGGACGCATCTGCTGGCCTACCAGCGTTCCAAGGTCGACCCCGGGGTCCGCCCTAAGTCGCGTCGACGAGCCGAGCTGGTCACAGCCGTGCGGTTCAGCGTGCTGCAGGCCGGGCTGCCGCCACAGACCGATTCGCTGATCTATACCGACCTGCTCCGCCAAGGCGCATTGAGCAAGCTGGGCGGGCTGCGGGAAGAACGCGCCCATACCCAGCTCGGTGGCCGGACCACCGACGATCAGCCCATGGCTGGCCACGGACATGGGCACTTCCTGCCACTGATCACCGACCGGCGCCTCGTTGGTTTGGTGGTGTGGGCGCTGAACGGGCTACCTGAGGACGAGCTGAAGGCGTTGACCAAGCTCGACCAGCTCTACAGCCCAATCAATCTCAACTGGAAACTGACCGTTCGGGTCGCAGGAATCGGTACGCCTGCGCAGGTCGCGTCCGAGCTGGTGGCGCAGCGCCCGGCCACCGTCTGGCGGTCGGTGACGCCGTTCACCCCGTCGCGCTACCCCAAGCGCAACGTCGGTTGGCTGGACTACATCCGTACCGAGGTCGACAAGGAGCTGATGAACCGCGGCCTGCCGACGCTGCGCGGGGTGACCTTGCTGGACGGGGAGTGGCAGCCGTGGCGGCGCTACCGCCCGTCGGCCCGGATGCGCCGCGACACCCGCCAGGGCCAGGCCACTCGCGGATCGGCGTTCCTGCGGATCGAGCTCGCTGAGCCGACTCACGGTCCGCTGGCGCTGGGGCACCTGAGCCACTTCGGGCTCGGGCTGTTCGTCCCGGAGCGCGGAGGCTCGGACCCGTCGCACTAGGTTCGTGGTTGCCTTCCTGTACCGTGCGCTCCCAGGACTGCAGATTCTGCGAGACCTGATTCCAGCCCTTGTGGCCGGACCCCATTGAGGCGAGCACCGCCAGCTCGCCGAGCGTCGGCGCACCTGTTCTTGGCCGCGTGACCGGTTCTGATCAGGCGCAGCGAGGTTCAGGTCATGTCAGCTCGCCTCTGTCGACATCAGCTGATGTAGGCCAGTACGTACCGGAGTTCGGTGAGTGTGTCGCTGACTGGGACCTGACCGATGGAGGCAACATGTCCACCCCTGAACCATCGCCCGTTACGATGCCCGCGTCGCCCTCGCCTGTCGGCGTGTACGTGCGGGGGGTGCCGAAGACCCCAGCGGCGATCCGGGATGCGTTGGATCCCGCACAACGGGAGCAGTTCGAAGCGGAGTACCGCGCCGCCCTCGCGCGTGCCGCGGACACCCTCGATCTGGAACCGGTACTCACGCTGGTGCAGCACACCTGGTGGGTGCGGGCAGTGATGTGTCTCAACCCCGAGATACTCGATGGTGTGGCCGAGGACCTGAACCGGATCAACTCAGGCGACGAGTCGGTCTTCGCCGACGAGGGTCGTTGGTAAGCCAGGTGGAAGAGGTTCGATGGCTCGGTACCGGGTCCGCTATGTCACCCACGCCACTGATCAGCGGGATCAGCTACCTTGCTCGATGCGCACCGCGTTCGACGCCAGGGTCGGCGACCTGGAACGTGACCCCTACGCCATCGGTAGGTACGATAAGAGAGAGGGTAGCTACACGACCACGTTTGGGGAGGCAGGCATCATTGTTTACACTGCCTCCAACCAGATCGACATGGTGACTATCATCCGCATCCTCTGTGTCGAATGGTAACGTTATCGGTTTCGGAATCTTGAGCCGTGGACTCCGATCTGCTGCCGGCCCGGATGGTCAACGAGTTCGTCTACTGTCCGCGGTTGTTCTATCTGGAGTGGGTTGAGGCCCGGTTCGCCGATAACGACGACACCCGGCTCGGCCAGCAGGTACATCGCAAGGTTGACGTCGAGTCCGGCGCGGCCCCCTTGCCTGAGGAAGGCGAACTGCGCCGGGCCCGGTCGGTCACGGTGAGCTCCGAGCGGCTCGGGGTGATCGCCAAACTCGACCTGGTCGAAGGCGACGGTGGTGCCGTCGTGCCGGTGGACTACAAGAAGGGATCACCGCAGCCTGACGGGACGCCGTGGCCCAGCGACGAGGTGCAGGTCTGCCTGCAGGCGCTGCTGCTGCGCGAGCACGGCTACCAGTGCGATCACGCCGAGCTGTGGTACGCCGAGACCCGCCAGCGGGTGCGGGTGGAGCTGACGCCGGAACGGTTGAGCTGGGCGGCCGACGTGATCGCCGACGCGCGCGGAGTGGCCGACCGGGCCACTCCGCCGCTGCCGCTGGTCGACAGTCCCAAGTGTCCGCGATGCTCGCTGGTCGGGCTGTGCCTGCCGGACGAGACCAACGCGCTGCTGTCCCGCCGTGAGCAGCCACCGCGCCGGCTGGTGCCCCGAGACCCGGATCAGCGACCGGTCTACGTCACCGAGCCGGGTGCCTTCGTCGGTGTCCGCAGTGGACGCCTCGAGGTGACGTTCAAGAAGGAGAAGCTCGCCTCGTGGCGCCTGCTGGACGTGTCGCAACTGGCGGTGTTCGGCCGGGTGCAGATCAGCACCCAGGCGCTGGGGGAGTGCTTCGCTCGGGGGATCCCGGTGCTGTGGCTGAGCAGCGGCGGGTGGCTGCAGGGATTCGCCCTGGGGCAGCCGTCGAAGTACGTCGAGCTGCGACGGCAGCAGACTGCGGCGCACGCGCAGGGGGGCGCGGGGCTCGCCCAGCAGATGATCGTCGGCAAGATCATGAACTGCCGGACGCTGCTGCGCCGAAACTCCCGCGGTGACGTGTCGTCCACGGTGGACGCGCTCAAGCGGCTCGCCGACCAGGCCCGCGAGACGGATTCCTTCTCGAGCCTGCTGGGCATCGAGGGCACCGCGGCGCGGCTGTACTTCGGAGCGCTGCCGTCCATGCTGGTGGGCGTGGCGGAACCGTTCGGCGCCGAGTTCTCGCAGCTGGGACGTAACCGCCGGCCGCCGCCAGACCCGCTCAACGCGCTGCTGTCGTTCTGCTACTCGATGCTCGCCAAGGACCTGGTCGCGGTCACGCTCGGCGTCGGCTTCGATCCCTACCTGGGTGTCTACCACCGCTCCCGCTACGGCCGGCCGTCGCTTGCGCTGGACCTCGCCGAGGAGTTCCGGCCGCTGATCGCCGACTCGGTGGTGATCGGCCTGCTCAACAACGAGGAGATCACCCCGTCGGACTTCATCCGGCGCGCCGGGGCCGTGTCGCTGACCGCCGAGGGGCGCCGCGCCGTGCTGAAGGCCTATGAGCGGCGGCTGGACACCGAGATCCGGCACCCGGTCTTCCAGTACCGGATCAGCTACCGGCGGGTGCTCGACGTGCAAGCCCGGCTGCTGGCGGCAGTGCTGGTCGGCGAGATACCGGAGTACATCCCGATGGTCACGAGGTGACGTGGTGGCCCGCCGCCGGTACCTGATGGCCTATGACATCGCCGACGCGAAGCGGTTGCGGCGGATCTGCACCCTGATGGAGGACCATGGTGAGCGCCTGCAATATTCGGTGTTCCTTTGTGACCTCACGGTCGCCGAGCTTGCGGAGCTGGAGTCGGCCGTGACGGGGGTGATGAACCTTCATGAGGACAGCGTCATCCAGATCGACCTCGGGCCACTCCACGCGCCCGCCGCGGTACGCACCCTCGGACGCCCCCGGCGCCTGCCGGCCACCGGCCCGCAGATCGTGTGATCATTGCGAGCGGTCCGGTACCACCACGACACGCGGGGACCGCTCGCATGCAGGTCAGCGGCCCTTTTTTCGGCCATCTCGCGGTTGGCTCACGGCGTGTCGCGGGGGTCTGCAGCCACCTCTCGCGCGGGCTGCTATCCTCCCAGGTCATAGGCACGTTTTCGGACGAGCCCTGATTCCGGCCCTTGTGGCCGGACCCCATTGAGGCACTAGTAGTCCGCCCGCATTGCGCGGCCACGGCTGCTGATTCCGGCCCTTGTGGCCGGACCCCATTGAGGCGCCCGCCGCAACCTCTACGCCATCGGGGCTGCCAGCCTGATTCCGGCTCTTGTGGCCGGACCCCATTGAGGCGGACTGCCCGCGCTGCTCGGTCGCTCTGATGATCCGGCCGCTGATTCCGGCTCTTGTGGCCGGACCCCATTGAGGCCGGCTCCTGGACGGCCAGCTGGACGTGCTCACCCCCTGATTCCGGCTCTTGTGGCCGGACCCCATTGAGGCGCTACACGTAGCTGGCCGTCAGCTACAGATTCGATCTGATTCCGGCTCTTGTGGCCGGACCCCATTGAGGCTGGGTCAACGAAATCAGGATCACACCCACCGAGGGGGCTCTGATTCCGGCTCTTGTGGCCGGACCCCATTGAGGCCCTTTCCTCGGTTGCGCACCGATGAGCATCGAGTAAAACTGATTCCGGCCCTTGTGGCCGGACCCCATTGAGGCCGATTCGTTCAAGTAACTGAAGAGGACAGCGTGGCCTGATTCCGGCCCTTGTGGCCGGACCCCATTGAGGCTGGCTCAAGCACATGCTTGGCGGGCTGGTTACGTCGCAGCTGATTCCGGCCCTTGTGGCCGGACCCCATTGAGGCAGGAAATGTGCCAGCACTCCCCGGGCGATCTGCTCATCGCTGATTCCGGCCCTTGTGGCCGGACCCCATTGAGGCGCGCTGGCCGCGACGTCCGCGCTGGCGGATGACACCGGCCTGATTCCGGCCCTTGTGGCCGGACCCCATTGAGGCGCGCTGGCCGCGACGTCCGCGCTGGCGGATGACACCGGCCTGATTCCGGCCCTTGTGGCCGGACCCCATTGAGGCGCGCTGGCCGCGACG
>JBOHGH010000093.1:0-17983 GCA_050699975.1 Pseudonocardiaceae bacterium
CGGCCACCCCACCAGCAATGTGCAACCCTTGGCCGTCGATCAAGCCGGGGGTCCCGTGCCGTCCACGGGCCGGACGATCCGGATCTTCTCCGACACGTAGACCCAGATTCAGCAGAGAGGAACCGGGGAGAGACACAGTCAGCGGTGACGGCGACCTACGTGCTCGACCTCGACGGCATGGTGCTGGCGAACGATTTTCGACGCGCACGCGCCGCTGGCGACGGCGTTCCTCGAACGGGGCGTGCATGTGTTGTCCGAGTAGTCCGCGGCGTGCACCAGCGTGGAGGAGGGGCGCCAGTTCGTCGAGGTCGTCGACAGGGCCGCGGCAACGTACTCGTGTGGCGGGTTCAGCAGACGTCACGTCACCGGCTTGGTGCCGCCGGTGTGGGTACTACGGCGATCGCCTCGATCTCGATCTGCCAATCCGGGTTCGCCAACGACGCGACCTGCGCGATCGTGTCAGCCGGATAGGGTGGGGTGAAGAACTCCCGGCGCAGCTCGACGACCTGGTCGATCACCGCCATGTCTGTGACGAAGATCGTCACCTTCACGACGTGCTCCAGCCCAGTCCCAGCGCTGGCGAGGACCGTGGCCAGGTTGGCGAAGACCTGCCGGGCCTGGGAGTCGAAGTCGTCCCCACCGACGGTCTGCCCGTGCTCGTCGACCGCGGCCTGACCGGACACGAACACCAGGTCCCCCACCCGGATCGCCTGCGAGATCGCGTACGGCTCGTACCAGTCCGGCTCCGAGCTGATCCGGTGGCGCGTACCGCTGATCTCCATGCGTTCACATTCGCCTGTGTTCCCGCTCGGCGCAAGCGCGGTCACCTCGGCCGGGCGTCTCTCGGGCGAGCGTCCCCACGGCTTCATCCCGCAGGCGGTCACCTACGGGACGGCGGCTGCGGCTGGAGCCGTCCCTGCTGAAGGTACGTTGTGTATCCCACTCACGTCGCACCACTATGACAACGAGTCACCAACCACACCGTTTGGACCACCCTCAGCTACGTGCACTTCGCCGGAGCTTCGGGAGTCCCGGGCCGATGCGGCGCGGCGGAAGGCCCGCCCGCTGCCGGACCAGAGCGAGGACGTCATCAGGCGGACGTCCCCGCAGCCCATCGCGCCGCTGCGGGCGGCATCACGTGCCTCGTCGAGGAGCTCTGCCGGCAGGCTCACCGACCTCGCGGCTCATGGCAATAGTCAAGCCCGCCGAAGGGTCCCTGACGTGTGTCCACGGCAGCCCCTGGGCCGTCGCCTGCGCGAGAGGCGCGTGGCGCAGTCACCACAGCCGCCAACACGGCCTGCTCTGAACCCCTGTACTCGCGTTCTGGAGACTAAACGCGGTAAATCCACGTCCAATTAACCCGTTCTGGAGACAAAACGCGGTAACCCCGACCTGAGGGAGCTTTCCGCGCAGGCTCTGAACGGGCACGCTCAAGGCGTGAGCGGGCCGACGTTGCTGGCGACCAAGCTGCACCCCCCGGTGCGCCGCGGGCTGATGCACCGGCGGCGGCTGGTCCAGGCGCTCGACGGCGCGGCGCGTCACCAGCTGACCCTGCTGATCGCCCCCGCGGGCTGGGGCAAGACCTCGCTACTGGCCGACTGGCACGCCACCGGCCACCGGGACCGGGACCGGATCGGCTGGCTCGCCCTGGACCCCGAGGACAACGACCCGGTCCGGTTCTGGAGCTACCTCGTCGCCGCGGTACGTACGGTGCTGCCCGACGCAGGCGCGGACGCAGTGGCGACGTTGGGCATGCGCGGCCGGGTACTGCTGGACGCGGTAGTGCCTTCGCTGCTCAACGACGTCGCAACCAGCGGCGAGGACGTGTACCTGGTACTCGACGACTACCACGTCGTCACGGACCCGGACCTGCACCGTTCGGTGGCCTACCTGCTGGCCCACCAACCACCCGGCCTGCACCTGGTACTCGCCACCCGCAGCGAACCCCCGCTGCCGTTCGGGCGATTGCGCGCGCATGGGGAGCTGCTGGAGATCCGGGCCGCAGACCTGGCGTTCACCGATACCGAGGCCGCCACCATGCTCAACGGGGGTGCGCTCGCGCTGGGGCTCGACGCCGCCGACGTCGAGCGGCTCAGCCGGCGCACCGAGGGCTGGGCCGCCGGGCTGTACCTGGCCGGGCTGTCGCTGCGGGAGCACACCGACCGCACGGCGTTCCTCAACGAATTCGCCGGCACCGACCGCTTCGTACTCGACTTCCTCGGCTCGGAGGTACTCGCCGCGCAGCCGCAAGACCTGCGCACCTTCCTGCTGGAGACGTCGATCCTGTCCCGGCTGTCCGCGGAGCTGTGCCAGGCGGTGACCGGGCGGGCCGACAGCGCGGCGCTGCTGGAGCGCATCGAACGGTCCAACCTGTTCCTCGTCCCACTGGACTCCGAGCGGCGGTGGTTCCGTTATCACCGGCTGTTCGGTGAGCTGCTGCGGCACGAACTGAGCGTCACCGAGCCGCAGCGACTCCCCGGGCTGCACCGGCGGGCGGCCGCGTGGTTCCGGTCGGTGGGCGAGGTGGGCGCGGCGATCAGTCAGGCCGCGGCCGCGGGGGACGTCAGCGACGCGGTGGAGCTGATCGCCACGCATTGGAATACCTGGTTCAACGCCGGCCGGCTGGCCACCGTCGATTCCTGGCTGGACCGGCTGCCGGCTGCAGCACTGCTCGCCGACTCCCGCACCTGCGTGGCGCGGGCCTGGCTGCTGCTCGACGCGGGGCGACTCGACGACGTGGATCGCTGGCTGACCGCGGCGGACACCGCCGCCGACCCGGCCGACGCGGTGGCGCTGCGCGACATCGCGGTGCTGCGTGCGGTGCAGCGGTTCAAGATCGGCGACGTGGGCGCCAGCCACACCGCGGCCCGCCGGGTGCTCGAGCTCAACCGGGGCGAGGCGTGCTTCGCCGCCACGGTGGCGCACGCACTGCTGGGCGTCACGCTGTTCTGGCGGGGCGAGGCTGCCGCGGCGGTGCGGCCGCTGACCATCGCGGTCGCCCTGGCGCGGCGCACCGGCAACCTGCTCGGGGAGACCTACGCGTTGGGCTACCTCGCGCTGACCCATATAGAGAATGGCGCGGTGGACGACGCGCAGCAGGTAGCCGGGAAAGCGCTGAGCCAAGCCGCCGAGCCCGGCGTCGCGGAGCATTTCGTCACCGGACTGCCCCGGCTGGCGCAAGCCCTTGCGCTGGCCGCCACCGGCCAGGTCGAGTCGGCCGCCCCGGCAGCGGCTCGGGCCGTGCAACTGGCCCGCCGGGGTGCCGGCCGGCTGGAGATCGCCCTGGCGTTGGCCACCCACGCGCAGGCCCTGGCCGCCGCGGGCAGCGACGGCGCCCCAGCGCTGGCTGAGGCCCGGCGGGTCGCGCGGGCCTGCCGGGACCCTGGATGGCTCCCGGAGCGGCTGGCCCGGCTGGGCCGGGCGATTGCGCCTGCCGGGCAGCGCGCCGCAACCGACGGCGACAGTACGGTGACGCTCAGCGAGCGCGAGCGGGAGCTGTTGCCGCTGCTGGCCGGCACCCTGTCGCAACGCGAGATCGGGACGGTGCTGCACGTCTCGCTCAACACGATCAAGACACACAGCAGGTTGCTGTACCGGAAGCTGGGCGCCTCCTCCCGCGCGGACGCCGTGCAACGGGCCCGGCAGATCGGCCTGCTGGCGGCCCCGAACAGCCGCCATCCGGTGGCTGGGCGCGCTCACCCCGTTGAGCTTCACCCGGGTGAAAGACCGCCCGAGTACTGATCTGCGGACCCGCCGCGAGCAACGTGGTTGTATGCCCTTCAAGGACCACCAACCCCACCCCGCGCCGTCTCAAACCACTACCAACCCCGGGGCGGACCAGGACCTCGTCGAGGCTCTTCGACGCCGGGATGAGACCGCCTACCGGATCCTGGTCCGCCGCTACACCCCGATGATGCTGCGGCTGGCTCGGCCGCATGTGCCCAGCCAGGCCATTGCCGAAGAGGTCGTGCAGGACACCTGGTTGGCCGTGCTGCAGGGCATCGACGCCTTCCAGGGCCGTTCCCGGTTCGCCACCTGGCTGATGCGGATCCTGCTCAACACGGCGCGCAAGCGTGGCATCCGGGAGCACACCCCCGTCCGTTGGGACGCCCTGGGCGCCGACCCCGAACCCATGCTGGCGCCGGAACCGTCCCCTGAGGACACCGCCCTGTCCTCGGAAACCCGCGCGGTGATCGAGCGGGCGATCAGGGCACTGCCCGAGCGGCAGCGCACCGTCCTGGTACTGCGCGATGTCGGAGGCTGGCCGGCCAACGAGGTGTGCGCCCTGGTCGGCGTCTCGACCGGCAACCAGCGAGTGTTGCTGCACCGGGCCCGGGCGGCGGTCCGGGCGACTCTGACTCCGTACCTGGACGACTTCGGCCGCACCGATCTCGTCCCGGTGTGACGACCCGGCCTGGATTGCCGCACCTCGGTACCGACCGCGAGCGGCATGTGCAAGGCGAGCGCAGCTGACTGGCACGATGCTGGGCGTGAGGAGGTGACCGATGACGGTCGTGGACAACGCGGTGTACTCCGAGGGCCGCCGCTGCGTGGCACCCGAGTCGTTGGAGACGACCTACGAGCTGTTGCGCGAGCACAGCGCCGGCAGCAGCGAATGTCTGGCCTGGATCGGCCTCTACCGGCCCGATGAGCAGGAGCTCGCCTCGGTGGCCGCCGAGTTCGGCCTGCACGAGCTGACCGTCGAGGACGCAGTGCACGCCCACCAGCGGCCGAAGTTGGAGCGCTATGGCGACATCCTGTTCGTGGTGCTGCGCCCGGCCCGCTATGTCGACCCCATCGAGGTAGTAGAGATCGGCGAGCTGCACGTGTTCATGGGCGCGGACTTCGTCATCACCATCCGGCATGCCGACGAGCCGGACCTGGCCGAGGTCCGCCAGCGCTTGGAGGCCGACCCCGAGCTGCTGAAGCGGGGGCCGCTGGCGGTGCTCTACGCGATCCTGGACCGGATCGTGGACGACTACCTACCCGTGCTGCAAGGGCTGCGCAACGACATCGACGAGATCGAGGACCAGGTGTTCCGCGGAGAGCCCAACGTGTCGCGGCGGATATACCAGCTGTCCCGCGAGGTGATCGAGTTTCAGCGGGCCTGCGAGCCGCTGCTCGACGTGCTGGGGTCGCTGATCAGCGGGGTCAACGGCTTCCCGGTGGACCTGGAGCTGCAGCGTCAGCTGCGGGACGTGCAGGATCACGCGGTGCACGTCGTGGAGCGGGTGGACGCCTTCCGGCAGCTGATCGGCAACGTCTTGACCGTGAACTCCACGCTCGTTGCGCAGCGGCAGAACGAGGAGACCGCCAAGCTCACCGAGGCGAGCCTGGCGCAAAGTGAGGAGGTCAAGAAGATCTCGTCGTGGGCGGCGATCCTCTTTGCGCCGAGCGTGATCGGCACCGTCTACGGGATGAACTTCACCCACATGCCGGAGCTGACTTGGACCCTGGGCTATCCCATGGCACTGGGTATGATGCTTCTCGTCGCAATACTGCTTTATGTCCTTTTCCGTCGCCGCGGCTGGCTTTAGCCCCTGCTCGGGTCAGTGCCGAGTGAACACCGCCCAGCAGGTGCAGCCACCGCAGGAGAGCGGGCCGCTACCCGCCCGCGGCCGGGTGTACCTCGCAGTCCGGGCCTGGGAAGACCAGGCGTTCGCGGCCGTCGTCGAACCGCACGAGGAAGGGCGGCTGGCCGTCGGGCCCCCGTACCTCCACCACGTCGCCCATGCGATCGGGCCGGTTGACGGTTCGGCCATGTACGCAGAGCCGGTCACCGATGGTCGCTCGCATGATGGATCACCTCGCTGGCACAGGTCGATTTCGCTCTACCAGGCTCGACGCTAGGCCCGTCGGGTACTCAGCTCAACCGCTGAGCCGGTTGAGCTGCCAGCAATCCCGACCGGGTTTGCGGCATGGGCACACGCGGCGGACACACCGGGCACAGGAGGCGGACACACCGAGCATAGGAGCCGGACACACCGGGCATAGGAGCCGGACACGCCGGGGGAGGGGGATGATGGGCGGGTGTCTGTGTTGCGGCGACCGCTGCGGATCGGGCCTTACCGGGTCGACCCGCCGGTCGTGCTCGCGCCGATGGCCGGCATCACCAACGTCGCCTTCCGGCGGTTGTGCCGGGAGCACGGGGCGGGGCTGTACGTCTGCGAGATGATCACCAGCCGCGCACTGGTGGAACGGCATCCCGGCACGTTAAAGATGATCAGCTTCGACGCCGCGGAGCAGCCGCGCTCGATGCAGCTGTACGGGGTCGATCCGGTGACGGTCCGCAAGGCCGTGGAGATGGTGCGCGATGAGGACCTCGCCGATCACATCGACCTCAACTTCGGTTGCCCGGTGCCGAAGGTCACCCGCCGGGGGGGCGGTGCTGCGCTGCCCTACAAACGGGCCCTGTTCGGCGAGATCGTCGGCTGCGCGGTCGAGGCGGCCGGGCACCTGCCGGTCACGGTGAAGTTCCGGATCGGCATCGACGATGAGCACCGCACATTCCTCGACGCCGGTCGGATCGCCGAACAAGCCGGGGTGGCCGCGGTGGCCCTGCACGCGCGCACCGCCGCGCAGCGCTACTCGGGCACCGCCGACTGGGACGCCATCGCCGCGCTCAAGCAGGCCGTCACGTCGATCCCGGTACTGGGCAACGGGGACATCTTCGCCGCCGCGGACGCGATCCGGATGGTGGAGTACACCGGCTGCGACGGGGTCGTGGTGGGGCGCGGCTGCCTGGGCCGGCCGTGGCTGTTCGCCGAACTGGAGGCCGCCTTCGCCGCCACCCCAGCCCCGATACCGCCGACCCTGAAGCAGGTCGCGACGATCCTGCGCCGCCACGCAGTCCTGCTCACCCGAGCGCTGGGCACCGACAAAGGCCTTCGTGACCTGCGCAAACACATCTCCTGGTACCTGCACGGCTTCCCGGTCGGCGGGGACGTGCGGCGCGCGCTGGGGATGGTGTCCAGCTTCGCCGAGCTGGACGACCAACTCGCCAGGCTCGACCCCGATGCCCCGTTCCCACCCGACGCGGACGGTCCCCGAGGCCGCCAGGGCTCGCCCGGACGGGTGGTACTACCCGAGGGCTGGCTGGACGACCCGATGGACCGCACCGTCCCTGCGGGCGCCGAGCTGGCCCATTCCGGCGGGTGAGGTTGAGCACCTAGTACGATCCCTCACCCGGATGGCGTAACACCTGGTCCAGGGGAGGAGGTCACGGTGTCCGACGGCCCGGACGGTTCCCCGCCCGGTGGGCGCCACCGCGCCCGGCGAACCGGCCAGGTGCTGATCGCCGCGGTGGCGTTGCTGGTCTTCCTGGCCACCGCCGCAGGCTGGACCACCACGCAATGGGTGGACGGACAACTCCGCGACGTGCTCGCGCTCGACCCGAACTCCGCGGCGATCACCGACGCGGCAGCTCAGCGCGGCGACGAGAACGTCCTGCTGGTCGGATCGGACAGCCGGGTAGGTGCACAGCAGGAAGACAACGTGGGCGACACCGCGGAAGTGGCAGGGGCCCGCTCGGACACCGTGATGGTCGCCCACCTGCCCGCCGACCGGTCTCGCGTGATGATCGTCTCCTTCCCGCGGGACCTGCAGATCCAGCGGCCGCAGTGCGACGTATGGGACCCCGTCTCGGGCTCCTACACCGGCCGGATCGACCCGGGCGCCGACGTCGCCAAGCTGAACACCGCCTACCAGATCGGTGGCCCGCTGTGCGTCACCAAAGTCGTTCAACATCTCTCCGGGCTGGCCATGACCCGGTTCGTCGGTGTCGACTTCAACGGATTCAAGAGCATGGTCGACGCCTTGGGCGGGGTGCAGATCTGTGTCGAGCGCCCGCTCAAGGACAGCCGGCTCGGCACGATCATCCCGCAGCGGGGCCACACCACGATCACGGGCGCCACCGCGCTGAACTACGTCCGGGCCCGGCACGTCGTCGGCGACCCCACCTCCGACTACGGCCGGATCGCCCGCCAGCAACGGTTCCTGTCCGCGCTGCTGCGCCAGGTGCTGTCGCCAGGTGTGCTGCTCAACCCCGCCAAACTGCGCGGGCTGATCACCGCGGTCGCCGCGAACACCGTTGGCGAGAACGTTGACTCGTCGGCGCTGCTCACCTTGGCCCAGTCGATGAAAGGGCTGGACCCGGCCACCGTCACCTTCGTCACGGTGCCGACCACCGGGTCGGCCAACGAGTACGGCAATGAGGAGCTCCGGGAGCCCGAGACCGCAGCACTGTTCCGGACGATCATCGACGGCGTGACGCTGCCCGGCGAGCAACCGCCAACCCCGCAAGCACCCGTGGCGCGGGCAGAGCACCCACCAGAGGTGCGGGTGCAGGTGCTCAACGGCAGCCGGGTCGCCGGCGCGGCCACTCGGGCGTCGGAGTCGCTGCGTGCCGACGGCTTCGGCGTGCTCGGGGTGGGCAACGCTACGTACCTGGTGGACACCACGGTGATCCGCTACCCACCGGACCAGGAGGCCGCGGCGCGCACCCTGCTCGCCGCCATTCCCCAGGCGGCGCTGCAGGTCGATCGGGGGGGTACCGCCGGCAACCTGGTGCTGGTCGTTGGCCCCGATTTCCACCCCGACTTCCACCCCGACGGCCACCCCGACGGCCACCGTGACGGCCGCGGGGCGGCGGCCGCCGTGCCCTCGGCTGTTCCCGGCCCTGAGGCGACCGCGCCGCTGGCCACTGTCAACGGGGCCGATACCGCCTGCAGCTGAGCCCCTAGCTGATCCCCCAGTGGCGCCGTAACCGCACGTTTCACCGATGAGTTCGTTTGGCCGCTGACAGCGGACGATCTCTGCGCCGTACTCTCTGGCTATGCGGGAGACCTTCCACACCGAGCTGGACAAACTGATCGGCGACCTGGCCAGGATGGCTCGGCTGACCGGGCAGATGATGACCAACGCCTCGACCGCGCTCCAGCAGGCCGACCTCGGGCTAGCCGAGCTGGTCATCTCCGGCGAGGACGAGATCACCGCACTGTGCGACGACATGGACCAGCGCTGCGTCAACCTGCTCGCCCTGCAGGCACCGGTCGCCACCGACCTGCGGGTGGTGATCGCGGCCATGCACGCGGTGGGCGACCTGGGGCGGATGGGCACCCTGGCCCAGCACATCGCCGAGATCGCGCGGCTGAAGCACCCGACCATGCCGATCCCGGCCGAGGTCCGCCCGGTGTTCGCGCGGATGGGCGTGCTCGCCGCCGGTCTCGCTGAGGAAGCCGCGAGCGCGATCGAGAGCCAGGACCCGATGTCCGGTAACCGGCTGGCGCAGGCCGACCAAGAGGTCGATGCGCTGCGCCGCCAGATCTTCCGCGTCCTGTTGTCCGAGGACTGGTCACACGGGGTGGAACCGGCGGTGGACGCCGCGCTCATCGGCCGTTACTACGAGCGTTTCGCCGACCACGCGGTCTCGATCGCCCGCCAGGTCAGCTTTCTCGTCACCGGGCAGCTCCCCGGGCGGTGATGCGCCCGCGCACGAACTCCACGTCGGTGTGGTGGTACGCAAAGCCCAGCTTCCGGTAGGTCCGCAGCGCGGCAGCATTGTCGGACTCGACGTAGAGCATCACCTCCGCCAGCCCGCGCTCGCGCAGCTGCTCCAGCCCCGCCGCAGTCAGCGCGCCACCGAGGCCGGTGCCCTGGGCATCCGGGTCCACCCCGAGCACGTAAACCTCTCCGCGTCCGTCGAGGTGCACCTTTGTCCAGTGGAAGCCGAGCAGCCGGTCGTGCGAGTCGACGGCCAGCAGGAACCCCTTCGGGTCGAACCACGGCTGCGCCTCGCGCACCGCGAGCTTGCTGACGTCCCATTGGCTCTGCTCGGGATGCCAGGAGAACGCGCGGTTGTTCACCCGCACCACCGCGGCCTCGTCCTCGCCCGGCACGAAGCTGCGCAGCGTCACCCCGTCGGGCAGGGCTCGTCGCGGGATCGGCTCGACCAGCCCTCGCCGTAGCTGCCACAGTTCGCGCTCGCGGGCCAGCCCGGCCCGCTGCGCCAGCCGTAACGCCGCCGGGTGCTCCCCGTGCGCCCACACCCGCAGCGGTCCCTCAACCCGGTCCAGCAGCGCAGCGAGCAGAGCACCGCCGACGCCGCTGCGCCGGTGCTCGGGATGCACTGCGAACTCGGCAGTGCGCCGCTGCGTCCGATCATCCAAGCCCGCGTAGCCGACCAGGGTGCCCTCCGGGTCGTGGGCCAGCAGATGCACCCCGGAAGCGGGCCGGCCCGAGCTGCTCTGGTGCAGCCGCAGCGCCGCCGCTTCGGAGATGGGATCGACGCCGTCCTCGATCGCTGCGGCGGCCAGCAGCCCCGCTACGGCGGCGATCTGTCCTTCGGACGGCTCGACGATCCAGGTCAGCCCCAGGGTCACCCCCTGGTCAACCCCACTGCACGGGCAGTGATTCCGGGGCGGGCCGATCTCGATCGGCCAGGTCCGGGTCGGCCCGGTCTCGGTCTGCTCGATCTGAGTCAGCACTGTCCGCGGTCTCGGCGTCCTGCTCCGCCGCGTGCTGCTGCTCGGCCCGCTCCCGGGAACTCATGCTGCGCAGCGGGCGGACGAACTTGTAGCCCACGTTGCGCACGGTGCCGATGAGCTGCTCGTGCTCCGGGCCGAGCTTGGCCCGCAGCCGCCGCACATGGACGTCGACCGTGCGGGTGCCGCCGAAGAAGTCGTAGCCCCACACCTCCTGCAGCAACTGGGCGCGGGTGAACACCCGGCCGGCGTGCTGCGCGAGGTACTTGAGCAGCTCGAACTCCTTGTAGGTGAGGTCCAGCGGGCGGCCCTTGAGCCGGGCGGTGTAGGTCGTCTCGTCGATCACGAGTTCGCCGAGCACCAGGGCGCCACTGCGTCCGGCACCCGGTTCGGCGGCGCGCCGAGCCACCAACAGCCGAAGCCGGGCGTCGACCTCGGCCGGGCCCGCGGTGGGCAGCAGGACCTCATCGCAACCCCAGTCGGCAGACAGTGCGACCAGCCCGCCTTCACTGATCACCACCACCACCGGCACGTCCAGCCCGGTGGATCCCAGCAACCGGCACAGGCTGCGCGAACCGGCCAGGTCCGAGCGGGCATCGACCAGCACCACGTCGTGCGGGCCGGCGTCCAACAGGGCGGCGACCTCCGGGGCCGCCGGCCGCACGCCGTGCGCCAGCAAAGACAGCGCAGGCAGCACCGAACCCGGTCCGGGGTCCGCGGTGAGCAGCAGCAGTTCCATGCCCGCTCCCTCCTGTCGCTGGAGGCTGGCGGCCGTGACCTACAGCATGTCCTGGGAGGATACCGGTTCTGGCCATACTCACCTTGTCTCGGTGCGCCCCATCACACCGAGCAGGACGAACTGACGGAACGGGGAAGCTGCGTGCGGAAGCTGGTCATCGTTGTGCTGGTAGTCGTGGGCCTGGCCGTGGCGGCGGACTTCGGGGCCGCCGCAGTAGCCGAGTACACGCTGGCCCAGAAGCTCAGAGAGCGGCTCGCGCTACCCTCCGACCCGTCAGTGCGGATCAACGGCGTCCCGTTCCTGACCCAGGCACTGGCCGGTCGTTATACGGCCATTGACATCCGGGCGACCGGGTTGCCGGTGGAACCGCTGCGCGACGTCGCCGTGGAGGCGACGATGTATGACGTCGACGCACCACTGCCGGAGGTGATCTCCGGCAACCTCCAGTCGGTGCGGGCGGCCCGGGTGGACGGCCGGGTCCGCATCAAGGACTCCGACCTCGGGCGGGCGATCGGGATCGAAGATCTCCAGATCCAACGACCCTCCGATGAGGAGATCAGGGAAGTGCTACCGGAGGGCACGCCGGCCAACGGTGATTCCGCATTGGACAATCAGGCGGCGATCCGGATGGTGGCGACCACCGACCTCTTAGGCCAGCGCACCGAGATCATCGGGATTGGGGTGATCGAGCTCACCGATGACCTGGTGCGGATCACCATCTCGGACGTGCGGCTGGCCCGTGACGACGTCGGTACGGTGAACCTGCCGCGGGAGATCCGCCAGTTGCTGCTCAAGACTTTGAGCACCGACGTGAAACCCGGCGGGCTCCCGTTCAGCGTCACGCCTACCGGGGTGTCGGTAGAGACCGGATCGTTGATCGTGGAGGGCACCGCGAACAACGTCTCGATGGGCCGGGCCGGGATCGGTGCCGGATGACGGGGTGATGTGCACTGCTTCCACCACCTCGCTGGCTGTCCGGCTTGTCCGGCTCGTGGAACGACGGTCCCGCAGATCGGGAGTCTCCGGTAGTCTCGCTTTCGTGCACTCGCTGCTGACCAAGCGCCGGGCAGTCGACTTCTGCCGTCTGCACAGCAGCCTGTGTCGGATGCCCTGACCGGGCGGTGAGCCGCACGCGATCGCGAGTGCAGCAGGCGATCGGCCGGGCCGCCGCCCTGACCTTCGGATACCCAATCCCCCACGGTCAGGAGCATCCATGATCCAACCCCGTTCCACCGATCCCCCAGTCGATCCCCGAGGTCCCCGGTTCGCGGCCTGGGTGACCATCGCGGTGCTCGTCATCGTGCTGGTCACGGGCAGTGCCGTGTTACTTGCCGCCCAGGCGGTGGTGTTCGCGCTCGGTGCGTTCGCTGGCCTGCAGCTGCATCCCTACGGCTTGGTCTATCGCACCTTGGTGGCGCCCCGGCTCGTACCGCCCACCGCGCAGGAAGACCCCGCGCCGGTCCGATTCGCCCAAGGAGTGGGGCTCACCTTCGCCGCGATCGGCGTTATCGGGTACGTCAGCGGGCTCACCGCGCTGGGCGTCACCGCCACGGCCCTGGCACTGGGCGCGGCCTTCCTCAACGCCGCGTTCGGCTTCTGCCTGGGCTGCCAGATCTACCTCCGGCTGCCGGCGTCGTTGACGCCGTTACGCGGCCGGGAGACATCCCCCAAACAATCCACTGTGAACGATGTAAACACTGAGCGAGGAGCTGTCGCATGAGCCGCGAGAACGTCCTGGTCACGCCAGATTGGGCAGAGCAGAACCTGAACACCGATGGTGTCGTCTTCGTCGAGGTCGACGAGGACACCAACGCCTACGACGCGGGGCACATCCCTGGGGCGGTGAAGATCAACTGGAAGACCGAGCTGCAGGACCCGGTGATCCGCGACTTCGTGGACCGGGGCAGCTTCGAGAAGCTGCTGTCGAACAAGGGCATCAGCAACGACGACACCGTGGTGCTCTACGGCGGCAACAACAACTGGTTCGCCGCCTATGCCTACTGGTATTTCAAGCTCTACGGTCACCGTGGCGTCAGGCTGCTCGACGGCGGGCGCAAGAAGTGGGAGCTCGACGGTCGCACCCTGACCACCGACGAGGTGAGCCGGCAGGCCACCAGCTACACCGCGCAGGACCAGGACACCACGATCCGGGCGTTCCGCCAGGAGACGGTTGACGCGATCGGCACCAAGAACCTGGTCGACGTCCGCTCGCCGGACGAGTTCTCCGGCAAGATCCTGGCGCCGGCACACCTGCCGCAGGAGGCTGCCCAGCGTCCGGGGCACATCCCCACCGCGCTGAACGTGCCATGGTCCAAGGCTGCCAATGAGGACGGCACCTTCAAGTCCGACGACGAACTGCGGGCGCTCTACGGGGCGGCCGGGCTGGACGAGAGCCGCTCGACCATCGCCTACTGCCGGATCGGCGAGCGCTCCAGCCACACCTGGTTCGTGCTGCACGAGTTGCTGGGCCAGTCCGACGTCAAGAACTACGACGGCTCGTGGACCGAGTACGGCTCACTGGTCGGCGCACCGATCGAGCTGGGTAGCTGAGCCGTCATGTGCGGAGCACCGGATCAGGGCCAGGATCTGCCGCCGGGGACGGATCTGAGCAAGCACACCGTGCTGGCCGGCACGGTGCGTTCGGGCGGTGAACCCGCGCAGGGCGCGTTCGTGCGGCTGCTCGACGGCACCGGGGAGTTCACCGCCGAGGTGGTGTCCTCGGCCTCCGGGGCTTTCCGGTTCTTCGCCGGCCCGGGTAGCTGGACCGTCCGGGCACTGCACCGATCCGGCAACGGCGAGACTGCCGTGACCGCCGACGGGCCAGGCCTGTTCACCGTCGCAGTCGCGCTGTCCTGATCGGGTTGGTGGCTCTTCAAGGACCACCAACCCGCTCGGCGACCAGGGCGGCTGGCAGTGCTACCTCGAGAGCCGCCATCAGTTCGTGGGCGGTCGGCGCCCGTTGCGGGTCGAGCAGCCACTGCACCTGCAGGCCGTCGTACACCGCGATGAGGAATGAGGCGACGTGCCGCGCGGTGGGATCGGGCAGCCCTTCGACCGAGGCGCGCACCATCTCGGCCACCGTGGTGCGCAGCCGCTCGTAGCAGTCAGCCAGCTGAACCCGCAGTCCCGGCACCCGCTCGGCCTGCGCCAGCGCCTCGATGAAGGCTACCTGCAGCGGACGGTACTGCTCGAACGTGCTCACCAGCGCCTCCCAGGAGGCGCGCACCCGCTGCAGCGGGGTGGCACTGGGATCGGCGAAGACGACGCGGGCGATCTGCTCGATGTACTCGTCGAAGCACTGCTGCATCGCACCGTTGAGCAGCGCCTCCTTGGACCCGAAGTGGTAGCCGATCGAGGCGAGGTTGGTGCCCGACGCTGCCACCAGATCCCGTGCCGTTGTGCGCGCGTAGCCCCGCTCCAGCAGGCAGCGCCGAGCGCCGTCGAGCAGCGCCTCCCGGTGTCCCATGAAGGAATCCTACCGCATCTAGACAAACGTATGTATAATCCCCCTTCCGCAATCGCTCTTCGCTCATAATCGGGGGTTCCTCATCGTGAACGACGGGCCTGCTGTGTTGCGACTGGAGGGTTCACCGGCGCTGGGCTCGGTGTGGACGGTGGGTGGGCCTCGACGGTGCGGGTTCCTAGCGTAATCAGGTGACCGCCAGGCGCAGACGTGTCACGCGAATGGGCGATCCAATTCACACGAATAGGCTATCGGTGTTTAGTGATCTTCCGTGGGGGTATAAGCGGCTTGATAAGGAGTAACAACTAACTCAACTAACTACAGAAGGGAATCCGGCGATGACTGATCCAGAAGGCACGTCACAGGAAGCCGAACTCGAGCCCGAGTCTTCAACTGGCGAGCCCGAGTCTTCAACTGGCGAGCCAACAGTCGACGTCAGCCCGTTCGACGTCAACCCGGAGGCAGAGAAAAAGGGATTGGAGCAGGCAGAGGAAAAGGGGTTGACCGAGGACTATCAGATAGAAGGAGAAAAGGCGGGGGCCGCCGACTACCAGACACGCCTGGAGGCGTTCGACAACGTCGAGACCCCGGTCCCGGTCGAGTCATTGCCGGTAAAAACCCCCAGCCGAGAGGAGAGCGACGAGGCGTGATGGCCTGTGGGTGACGGGTCGGGATAGGGCGATCTCGTATGATCTCGCCCACCCTTGCGGTGCGCAGCGGCCATGGGCTGATCCTCCCTGCGGGGGCCATATCTCTCGGGATCCTGGAGTGAAGCGGGGCGCCGGTACCAGCAGGGGCGTCAAGGATCGCGGCTAGCTCGACCGCGGGCCATCTTGGCCCGGATGCGCATCACGCCGGACGCGGCGGCCTCGACCAGCCACGCCAAGCTCCCTGGGGTGCGGCCGACGATGACTAGCTCGTCCCGTGCCAGTATCGCCGGCCGATGTCGGACCGTCAGCCCCCGAATCGGATCGACCTGACGTTGAACCCGAACACGTATAGTGCCAAGGTATGGTGCGCGCGCTCCCCCCCGGACCGCCGCTGCCAGCACTGCTGCAAGCCGGATTGATCTGGCTGGACCCCATTCGCTTCGTGAACACCTGCCACCGACGTTACGGTGATCGGTTCACTATCCGGATTCCCGGCATCGGCACGCTCGTCTTCCTGACCGACCCGGATGACATCCGATCAGTGGCCCGTGGCGATCCGGCGATCTTCCATGCGGGGGAGGCCGCCGCTCCGCTCGGCGAGGTCCTCGGGACGAAGTCGCTGGTCATGCTCGACGACGACAAGCACCGGCGCAGCCGCGGGATGATGCTGCCGGCGTTTCACGGCGACTCGGTACGCAGGCAGGTCGCCGAGATGGTCGCCATCACCGCCGACGACGTCGCACGCTGGCCGGTGGGCCAACAGTTCCCCTTATATCCCCGGATGCAGGGGATCACCCTTGAGGTCATCCTGCGCACCGTCATCGGGGTGCACGACGAGGGCAGGCTGGCCGCGCTGCGGACGGCGTTGCCGCCGATGCTGGAGATCGGCTCACCGCTGGAGCTGATCCCGCCGCCACAGGTGCTGCGCCGGTTCGGCATGTGGCGGCGCCGCGCGCAGCGTAACGCCACCGCCCAGGCACTGCTCGCCGACGAGATCACCCGCTGCCGGGCCGACCCGCAGCTGGCGCACCGGACCGACGCGCTGGCGATGCTGGTGCGCAGCCTCGACAGCGCAGGCCAGCCGATGGCCGACGACGAGCTCGTCGACCAGCTGGTCACGCTACTTCTCGGCGGGCACGACACGACGGCCACCGCGCTGTCCTGGGCCTTCGAGCGGTTGACCCGCCATCCCGCGCTGCTCGAGCGAACCGCGCAGGCCGCCCGCGACGGAGACGACGCCTGGCTGGACGCGGTGTGCAAGGAGACCCTGCGGGTGCGGCCGGTGGTCTTCGAGTTCGCCCGCAAATTGACCGCACCGGTCCAGCTGGGGGGCTATCGCATCCCGGCCGGCACCATCCTGGCTCCCAGCATCAACCTGGTGCAGCACAGCAGCCGGTACTACCCCGACCCGGAGGTGTTCCGGCCGCAGCGATTCATCGACCAACGGGCCGACCCGGCCGTCTGGCTGCCTTTCGGCGGCGGGGTGCGACGCTGCCTCGGCGCCACCTTCGCCCAGGTCGAGATGCGCACCGTGCTGCGGGAAGTCCTCCGCAAGGTCGAGCTGTCCCCGACCACTGCACCGGACGAGCCGGTTAAGCCGCGCCACGTAACCATGGTGCCGCGCCAGGGGGCGAGGGTGACCGTGCGCCGCCACATCCCCGCCGCCGACCGCGTCGCATGACGTTGCGGCTGGGATCGAAAGAGTTCGACGACGATGAACTCATCGTGATGGCGGTAGTGAATCGAACACCCGACTCCTTCTACGACAAAGGCTCCGCCTATCAGCTGGACGATGCAATCAGCCAGGTGGATGATGCAGTCGCCAACGGTGCACAGATTATCGATATTGGTGGGGTGAAGGCCGCCCCGGGACCGGATATATCTCCGGCCGAGGAGATCCGGCGAGTGAACAGCTTGGTTCCGGTCGTTCGCGAACGTCACCCGACAGTGGTCATCAGCGTGGACACGTGGCGGGCCGAGGTCGCCGAAGCAGCGATTGTCGCCGGCGCGGACATGATTAACGACGCGTGGGGAGGATACGACTCCGACGTTGCCAGCGTGGCTGCCGGGTACGGCTCCGGACTGGTGTGCACCCACGCGGGTGGGCTGACGCCGAGGACCGTGTTTCGTGACATTGATTATTCCGACGTGATGGCAGATGTTCGCTCGACGCTGGCCGCTCTGGCGAAAAAGGCGGTTTCGGTCGGAGTGTCGCGTGACTCCATCCTCATCGACCCGGGACACGACTTCCGGAAGACCACGGCGCACTCGTTGGAGGTGACCCGCCGGCTGGGGGAGCTCACCTCAGGGCCCTGGCCGGTACTGGTCGCAGTCTCCAACAAGGACTTCATCGGTGAGACCCTCGATCTGCCCGTGACGCAACGCGAAGAGGGGACGCTGGCAACATTGGCCGTCTGCGCGCAGCTCGGAGCAAGAGTGTTTCGGGTACATAATGTCGCGCAGGCGCGCCGCGCTCTCGACGTTGTATCCGCGATGAGGGGGGAAAGATGGTCCGGACAGCGAGTCCCACGGCATTCCTGGTAGCTGTGCTGGCCGTGGCCGGTGTGCTCGGTGGCTGCGGGCGGGGCCCTGGGTCGGCCGAAGCGCCGGAGTTCGGCCCACCGGTCAACGAACCGGGCGGGGCATCGGC